>JAVBLX010000086.1:0-29792 GCA_031553075.1 Acetivibrio sp. | reverse complement strand
TTACAGTACCTTTGCTCATGATGCTGTTCCTCCAAATAAATATTAAATCTGTTACTTTACTGCAACAAACCCATAATACCATTAATTACCCATTCTGTCAAACAAATTTTAGTCATTATTTACTATATTCAGATAAAGTTCTGACAGTTGTTTTTGGTCTACCACGTTTGGCGCTTCGGTCATAAGACAGGAAGCATCCTTCACCTTCGGGAAGGCGATTACATCGCGGATACTGTCCTCCTCCGCCATAAGCATAATCAAACGATCCAGACCGAAAGCTAACCCCGCATGTGGCGGAACTCCGTATTTGAATGCGTTGAGCAGGAAGCCAAAACGCTCATAAGCTTCTTCGGAAGTAAAGCCTAAAACATGAAACATTTTTTCCTGCACGTCATTCTGGAAAATACGCACGGAACCACCACCTAATTCGGTACCATTCAATACGATATCATAAGCCTTTGCCCGCACTTTTCCCGGATCGGTATCAAGAAGTGCAAGGTCTTCCTCCATCGGCATAGTAAATGGATGGTGCATAGCAGTAAAACGTTTCTGTTCTTCTGACCATTCCAGAAGAGGAAACTCGGTTACCCAGAGGAAACGGAATTCATCTTTCTTCCGTAATCCCAGCTGGTCAGCTATTTCCACTCGGAGTGCACCTAATACATCATAAACTACGCTATTTTTATCCGCTGCAAACAGCAGTAAATCTCCATTTTGGCCATCCATTGCCTGAACCAGCGCAGACATCTCTTCGTCCTTCATAAACTTTGAAAAGGAGGATTTTACCGTTCCGTCCTCACCAATTGCCACATAAGCCAGCCCCTTTGCGCCATAGTCCTTGGCAAAGTCAACCAATGCATCAATTTTCTTTCTTGGCATACTGCCCTGTCCCTTGGCATTAATTCCGCGAACCGAACCACCATTTTCCAATGCACCGCTAAACACAGCAAATTCACATCCCTTTACCACCTGAGATACGTCTTTTAACTCCATGCCAAAACGAAGATCCGGCTTATCGGAACCAAAACGGTCCATTGCTTCCTGCCAGGTCATGCGTTCAATCGGCAGAGTAACCTCTACATCCAATACTTCCTTGAATACTCTCTGTAAAAGTCGTTCATTTACATTGATAACATCATCTACATCTACAAAGGACAATTCCATGTCAATCTGAGTAAACTCCGGTTGACGGTCCGCTCTTAGGTCCTCATCCCGGAAACATTTTACGATCTGGAAATAACGATCATATCCAGAGCACATAAGAAGCTGTTTGAAAATCTGTGGTGACTGAGGCAGCGCATAAAAATTGCCCGGATGGACCCGACTTGGTACCAGATAATCTCTTGCACCTTCCGGAGTACTTTTAGTCAACATAGGTGTTTCAATTTCTAAAAAGCCTTCCTCTGATAAAAACTGGCGAGTCAGAGTTGCAACCTGACTGCGCATCATTAAATTTCTTTGTAAGTCTGGTCTTCTTAAATCCAGATAACGGTATTTTAATCTTAACTCTTCCTTGGTTTTGCTGTCTTCTTCAATTGGGAATGGTGGTGTTTCCGCTTCGGAAAGAATACGAACTTCGGTTGCCCGGATTTCGATATCACCAGTCTTTAAGTTTTCATTTACCGCACCTGCACGTTTGCAAACCTTGCCCACTACGGCGATTACAAATTCACTTCTTAATTTTTCGGCTTTTTCAAAATTATCTTTTCCACAGTCACTTTCTTCAAAAATTAGCTGTAATAATCCGGAACGGTCTCTTAAATCCACAAAGATGATACCGCCTTTATTTCTACTTTTCTGTACCCAGCCCATTACGGTAACTACTTCACCGACTTGTTCTGCTGAAACTTCAGTACACCGATGGCTTCTTTTTAAGCCTTTCATTGATTCTGCCATGTTCTTCCTCCAAATAATATTAATATATTCTCTGCACGCAATCGCGTGGATACTGTAACGTTTTTATAGCTTTGGTATAAATCAGCTCGAATGTTTCTTACAGCTTGGACATGTAATCTACAATTTCATCCAACAGCACTTCTGTTTCTTCATGGCTTTCCATATTCTTAACGTTAGCTTTTCCATTGGCAATTTCATCTGCTCCCAGAATCACCGTATTTTGAGCTCCCAGCTTATTGGCAAACTTCATCTGTGCCTTTACGCTCCGATCCATGTAATCAGTTTCTACCACAAAACCATTCAGCCGGAGATTATTTACGATCTGGTAAGCCTTTGCTCTGGCCTCTTTACCAAGAATACCCACATAAAGCTGGATCTGAGGTTCTGCCTCCAACCCAATCCCTTCTTGTTCCAGGAAATACAAAATACGTTCAAGACCAAGACCAAAGCCTACAGAAGGAATGTCCTGCTTTTCGTCAATTTCATGAATCAGATTGTCATAACGACCACCGCCGCAAAGAGTAAAGCCTTCTGCATTGACAAACTCAAATACGGTCTTTGTATAGTAATCCAAACCTCTTACAATTCCTGTATCAATTTCAAATGGAATATTAAGTTCAGTTAATAAAACCTTTAATTCTTCAAAATGCTCTTTGCATTCCTCGTCCAGGTATTCAATCGTTCTAGGTGCATCTTTTACAATCTCCTTACAGGAAGGCACCTTACAATCGATGATACGCAAAGGATTTTTCTGCATTCTCTCCCTGCAGGTCTGGCATAAATTTTCCTCATGAGCTTTTAAATAAGCCAGCAGAGCTTCGTTGTAAGTCTTTCTACAGTTAGTACAGCCAATGCTGTTAATATGGAGTTTTGCCTCCTTGAGTCCCAGCTTCTTTATAAAAGTCGTAAGAAGAGAAATGAGTTCCACTTCTGCCAATGGACTTTTAGAACCAACAAATTCCACCCCAAACTGATGATGCTGTCTAAATCGTCCACTCTGTGGTTGTTCATACCGAAAAGCAGGGGTTACATAAAATAATTTAGTCGGCTGTGACTGAGCATACAAGTTATTTTCCAAGTAAGCCCGAATAGCTCCTGCTGTTCCTTCCGGTTTTAAGGTAACACTACGGTTTCCCTTATCCTCAAAGGTATACATCTCTTTTTGTACTACATCTGTAGTTTCTCCCACACCCCGTTGAAACAGAACCGTATGCTCAAATACTGGTGTACTTATCTCTTTTATGTTAAAATTTTTACATAGCTCCCTTGCCATCCGTTCCACTACGGTACGCTTATGCATGCTTTCACCATACCAGTCCTGCGTTCCCTTTGGTCTTTGTGTTATCATAGTCAGCTCCTATCTGTGCGCTTTAGCGCACCCTTTTTTACTACTCATTTTCCTTATATATGTGTTCAAAGATTTCAGCCCGAGCAATATCTACCTTTTCTTTCTTCTCATTTACCTGCTGAATCAACCCCTTGATTTCTGCAAAATCCTCTGAAAAAATTGCCCGCTGGAAAGCCAGAAATACTTTCATATCAAAATTTTTAATTTCATCAATCATCAGTTCCATCGCCGTATCAATTTCAAAAGCATCCCTGTATGGTCTTTTGGAGACCAGGGCAACAAATACATCACAGGTACGGATAATTCTGGCTCCCCAGGGAATCACCGTTTCTTTCAGGTGGTCCGGATAACCCGAACCGTCATAATTTTCATGGTGGTGATAAACCATCTTTAAAATCTGTTCGGAGAATCCCTGTTCCAACAAAATATCATAGCTGAAGCGGGAATGCATTCGCACATATTTCATTTCTTCAATCTTAAGGGAATCCTTTTTCCGGCCATAGAGATATTTGCTCAGTTTAAGCTTGCCAATATCATGGAGCATTCCTGCAAGGGCAATATCCTGAATAAAATCCTCCGACTCTTCTAGCTCTCTGGCAACCATTACTACCAAATTACTTACCAGCATCCCATGCCAGAGGGCATCTGCCAGATCTTCTTCGATGGCATCTACCAGCTCCTCATGCTCAATGGCATTCATATCAAAAACCTCGCTCATAAAGTGCTTCCTTTCTTAAAAATTCAGCTTTACGCTCAATCATTTCTTCAATCCGGCTGATATAATCGGTCAAACTCTTTACGTTCTCAATCCGTTCCAACCGGTTTTCCTCAAGAAACACAAACTTAGACGTAGCGCCTGCCCCCAGAGCCAGAATCGTCTGTTTTTCTTCCATAATTAATATATTGTAGATGCCTTCTTTTCCCTGTCTGGCATAACCCACATTCTCCTGATTGGCCCCCTTGTCACTTCCCTGTGCATTTTTCTGACGATACATATAATAGGGAATATATCCCTGTTCCGCAGCAAAGCTTTCCAAAAGCTCTGTCATCTGATCGATATTTTCTACCACTTTTCCTTCTGTTTCCAGATTAAGCCTTGCGGCTCTCTTAGTCACCAGGGAGTGCATGGTAATACTATCCGGCTTCATCTCCATCACTTCTTCCAGGGTTCGTCTCATATCTTCGATGGTCTCACCTGGAAGTCCGGCAATCAAGTCCATATTTATATTATCATGTCCGGTCTGTCTTGCCAAGAAAAACGCATTGCGAAATTGTTCCGTAGTGTGACTCCTGCCGATTCGTTCCAGTGTTTCGTCCTTCATTGTCTGGGGATTAATGGAAATACGACTTACTCCATATTTTTTTAATATTTTTAATTTATCACTTGAAATACTGTCTGGTCTTCCAGCCTCTACCGTAAACTCTTTTACATGTTTAAAATCAAAGGAGGTTACCATTTTCTCCATTAGCCGTTCCAGCTGGGACTCTGAAAGACTGGTTGGAGTCCCTCCGCCCACATAAATGGTGGTAAGCTTTTTATGGGTAATACAGTCTTTTGCAAAATCTATTTCCCGAAATAATGCTTCCAGATACGGCTCCATGTACTTCCCATGCTTTTCCGCTGAAAAAGAAGCAAATGAACAGTAAAGACAGGTAGTTGGGCAGAACGGAATCCCGATGTATACGCTATACCCGTCCTGAAAATGGATTTCTTCCAGGATTTCCAGCTCTTTTTTAGCAATCTCATATCCCATTTTTATTTTCTGATCTGATACCAGATATTCTTTTTTCATATATTCCTGAATTTCTGCTTTGGTGAAACCATCCTCAATAAGCTTCATTGGAATTTTGGTTGGACGCACTCCGGTCAGGGTCCCCCAATCAAGCGTCCGCCCAGTTCGTTCTGAAAGCACTTCATATAAAACCTTTTTTAATTGATTTTTATAATTTTCAGAGGGCAAAACCTCAATTCTTTTCTCTAATATAGGTATTTCATTGTCAAATAATGAAATACCTATTGCTTCGTCTTCTAATTCAATTTTGATGACTTCCGCTAAATCTGTCTTTTTTGAGAGATCAACCTTTTTTTCTTCTTTTACCCATGCATCAGCTTTTGTTTCCGTAATGTACTCATAAGGATAAAAGTTTTTAACCAATGCATGAACATCATAGGTATAGCGGCTTTCTTTCATTTTAATTTCAACCATGAGTTACTCCCAGTAATCTCCATTGGTATATGGATTATTTTTCTTTTCATATCCGATTTGGGTGGCTCTGCCATGTCCAGGATACACTTTTGTCTCTTCTGGCAGAACATAGAGTTTTGTTTCAATGGCTTTAAGAAGGGCAGCTCCATTTGCTGTAGGAAGATCGGAACGACCAACACTTTCAAAAAATAAGGTGTCCCCGGAAAAAAGCAAGCTATCTTTTTCAAAATAATAACAGACACCGCCACCCGTATGCCCTGGTGTTGAAATAACTTTTATCACCAGTCCTCCCAAGTTAAGAGTCTCCTGATCCTTTACCCAAACGTCACATACCATCGTGACCGGACGGCTCCCCATAAATGAACAGTTCCACTGAGGGTTCTGTAAAAGTTCTTTTTCATCCTCTCCTGCATAAGAAGATATATGAAAATGGCTGCAAAGAGCTTCTGCTGCATAGATATGATCAAAATGTCCATGAGTGAGTAACACGCCCTTCAGGGTAAGCCCCTTCTCTTCGATGCGCTTGATTATCTCCTCAGCCTGGTCGGCAGGATCAATTATAACAGCTTCCCTGGTCGCCTCATCACTCACCAGATAACAATTTGTACGCACTTCTCCCAGTACCATTGTTTCAACTTTCATTAGCCTGATGTCCTTTCAATATCTATAATTCCCTCGATATTACGCAGTTTTTTGATTACGGTATTAAGATGCTCTACGCCATTGATCTCAAAGCCTACCGATATGGTAGCAGTCTCGTTCTTACTGGTCCTTACGTTCATGGAGGTAACATCTATTTTATTTTCAGTAAAGGCTTTGGACAAATCTGCCAGCATACCTCTTCGATTGATGGCAAATATCTTTATTTCGGCCTCGTATAGCTCTGTCTTGGAATCAGTTGGAACGCTCCACTCTGCTTCAATCAACCTTGCCCGATCCTCTTCCTGCAGGTTAATTACGTTAATACAATCGGTGCGGTGAATGGATACACCTCTTCCCCTGGTGACAAATCCCACGATTTCATCGCCCGGCACCGGACTGCAGCATCTGGAAAAGCGAACTGCTACGTCATTTATTCCTTCCACAACGATTCCACTCTTGGATTTTGCTATGGCTGCAGGTTGCTTGGATTCCTTCACATCATTAAGGGCTTCCAATACCTTTTCATCGGTCAGGTTCTTCTTCTCTGACTTTCGCTGTTCTTCCACCAGGCGGTTAATCAGCTGACCTTCTTTAAGTCCGCCATGACCAACCGCTGCCAGTACCGAATCCCAGTCCCGGAAACCATATTTTCTCAGGCAGACTTCTACATATTCTGATTTGAGTAAATCGCTTAAGATAATTCCCTTAGACTTACAATAACTATTAATTAATTCTTTTCCATGGATGATATTATCTTCTTTTAATTCCGACTTAAACCATTGGAAAATTTTATTTTTTGCTTGGGTACTTTTTACAATGGATAACCAGTCACGACTAGGTCCCCTTGAATTCTGTGAGGTGATAATCTCAATACGGTCACCATTCTGAATCACATAATCTATGGTAACAAGTCTTCCGTTTACCCTGGCTCCCACCATTTTATTGCCAACCGCACTGTGAATACTATATGCGAAGTCAATGGGTGTAGAACCATTTGGTAGATTCTTCACATCGCCGGAAGGGGTAAAACAATATACGCTTTCAGAAAACAGGTCCAAGTCACTCTTTAACAGGCTAAGGAATTCCTTATTATCTGACATGTCCTTTTGCCATTCTAATATCTGTTTTAACCAGTTTAACTTTGCTTCTTCATTATCCGTGGTCTTTCCGTCTGCACCTTCTTTGTATTTCCAGTGAGCTGCAATACCATACTCCGCCGTCCGATGCATGGCAAAGGTCCGTATCTGAATCTCAAATGGCTGCCCGGTCGGTCCAATAAGGGTGGTGTGAAGAGACTGATAGTTGTTCGGCTTAGGCATGGCAATGTAATCTTTGAAACGTCCTGGAATCGGCTTATACATCTCATGAATCACACCCAGTGCCGCATAACATTCCTTATCACTTTCCACCAGAATCCGAACCGCAAATAAATCGTATATCTGGTCCAGTGTCTTATTTTGATTTACCATCTTTTTGTAGATACTGAAAAGGTGCTTTACCCGTCCGTCTATCTTGGATTCTATCTCAGCATTTTTAATATGGTCTGAGACCTCATCTACAATGGTGTTGATGAATTCATCCCGATCGCTTTTCTTTGCCTCGATTTTTTCGGTTAATTCATTATAGACCTCTGGTTCCAAATATTTTAATGATAAGTCATCCAGTTCTATTTTAATCTTGGAAATACCCAGCCTGGAAGCGATAGGGGCGTATATGTCCATGGTTTCCCGGGCTTTTTCTTTTTGCTTTTCCGGCTTCATGTACTGAAGAGTGCGCATATTGTGAAGCCGATCGGCCAGTTTAATCAGGATAACCCGGATATCCTTAGCCATGGCAAGGAACATCTTTCTCAGATTCTCTGCCTGGATCTCCAGCTTGTCGGTAGAATAATTAATCTGGGTCAGCTTGGTAACACCATCCACTAAAAGGGCAACTTCTTCTCCAAACTCAGCTGCCACTTCTTCCGTTGTGTATATGGTATCCTCCACCACATCATGAAGCAAACCTGCTACAATACTTTCTTTGTCAAGCTCCAGGCTGGCCAGAATAATACTGACGCAGATTGGATGTATGATATAAGGCTCTCCTGATTTACGAAGCTGGTCTTTATGAGCATTGTAAGCCAGGTTATATGCTTTTTCTACAAGGGATAGGTCTGCAGAAGGGTGGTAACTAAGAATCGTGTCGATGAGTTCTTTATAGAGTACTTGAGGTTCAGTAAAATCCGATGGAAAATTAGGATGGCGATAGCCGGTCTTTACCCGTTCTTTTCCTTCTTTTTTAATTCCATTTGTTTGATTCTCCATAATATCACCACCCTTTTTTTAAATATTATCATTATAGTTTTTTTCGAGAAAAAAAGCAATCTTAATTTCGCTTTTTCTACATAAACCACTATATTGTCTTGATATTTTCTCCTAAAATGGTATAATATTTCTAGATTTTGTTTTAATCAATACAGAAAGGTATGAATCAATGAAAAAAATAGAAGATTATGTTCGCAGTATTCCCGATTTCCCAGAAGAGGGTATTATCTTCCGGGATGTAACCAGTATTTTACAAGATAAGGAAGGTCTTCATCTGGCCATCGACTTAATGCAGGAAACCCTAAAGGATGTGGATTTTGACCTGGTCCTGGGTCCAGAATCCAGAGGTTTTATCTTTGGTGTTCCCATTGCATACAATCTTTACAAACCTTTTATTCCGGTTCGAAAAAAAGGAAAATTACCATGCGAAACCGTAGAAATGGAATATGACTTGGAATATGGCACCGCAACCATTGAAATTCACAAGGATGCCATTCAACCTGGACAGAAGGTTGTTATCATCGATGACTTGATTGCAACCGGCGGCACCATTGAAGCGATCACCAAACTGGTAACACAGCTTGGCGGTGAAGTGGTAAAGATTGTGTTTCTCATGGAGCTGGAGGGTCTTAACGGCCGTGAACGGCTGGGAGAGTTTAATATCTCTTCTATTATCAAATACGAGGGAAAATAATGCCGTAAGTTTCAAAAAGGTGGCAAAATTGTAGGTGCGGTTTCCGCCACCTGCATATTGCCACCTTAATTAATTATTTTCTTCTTTCCACATAAAATATTCATTGTCCAAATCAAAGTCACTGGCTTTAAAACCTTCTTCTGGTTCTTCCTCCTCTTCTGGCAATTTGGAAGGCTCCTCTAAAAAAACTCCACCTTCACGTTCCTTCAGCATAGAATCGATCCGATCTTTCCATTCTTCCGCTATCTTAATCTCAAAGGGTTGTTTTTTTACTGACTGTTTTTCAATATATGCTTTGTCGATTCTTATTTTATAGTTTGACTGTTTTACCGGCCTTCCATAGTTTTCATTCACGGCACGAAGCTGCTCTATTAATTCCAGCTTGTCCTTTTCAATGGAATCCACTTTACTGTCAAAATCTTCCAACACCGCTTCCATAAGCTCTCGGATACTTTCCTTCGCCCGAAGGGTCGCAATGTTTACCTCTGTCAACATATCATCAACATATTCAAGCGATGCTCGATAAATCTCCTCCACTTTTGCTTCCGCATCCTTGATAATTTGGGCAGCCTTTTTTTCAGCTTCTTCTATTATCTGTTTTTCTGTTTGTTCCATTTCAAAAATCCTCTTCCATCGCTATTCTATTTCTTATTTATTCCATCGGCGAGTCAGCACCTCATCCTGGAGGAAGCGCATTCTACTACTGTCACTGCTTGGTTTGGTCTTCGGAGTCTCACCGATTTCATTCGCCACCAGAACCGATTTTAATTCCTTGGACAAATTGGCCGCGCAATTGGGACAAAATCGACCATAACGAATCTCTGTCGGACATTTCTCACAACGAATGTATATAGGGGAGCCATCCGGTATTTCCAGCTTTCCTTCCCTTAAGTACTGATCAATTATAGACACTGGTACCTTTGTTGCTGCAGCAATGGCAACTGCCGGCATCGAACCATTTTCTTCCAGAAATAGCCGAACTTTACCATACTCATCCAGCTCAATGCTACCACAATTCTCACAAATGTATTCTCCTAAGGATTTATATACCAGCTTTCCCTTACATTCTTTACAAGTTGTAGGCCTTAAAAGATCATTTAAATTTACGCTATGTTGATTCATACTTATCAAAGCCCCCTTCAAATATAATATAATTATTTTATTATGTGTCCCTATTATATAACAAAAAGAGACTGTGAGCAAACTATTTTCACAATCTCTTTTTCTTTTTCGCTTTTCATGATTTTCTCAGGAGGCTACTACACTAATTATAATAGTCACCACGGTTGCCACTACTCCCTCAAAGCAATCCATTTCTTTGTTTTTTCTTTTGGTACATTTTTTCATCGGCTTTGCGAATCAACTCTGGAAGAGAAAAATCACTTTCAGCAAAAGTCAAAGTATAACCAGTGCTTACGGATATCTCATATGGTTTGTTAACCTTTTGGTTCATTGCTTTGAAATTTTCTTGCAGATTCTCCAGAAAGGATTTTACCGTGGTTTCATCTTGGCTGCAGGCAAGGAGAACGAATTCGTCACCTCCGTAACGCATCAGTATGTGGTCTTCACGACAACTGAGAAGAATGGTCTCGGATACAGCTCGGATTAGAAAGTCACCTTCGTCATGACCAAATTTATCATTAACTTGTTTTAGACGGTCGATGTCGAAGAAAAAGATTCCTATATTTTCTTTTTTGTTCTTTGAATGTTCCATGAGGGCAGTGGCGCTTTTGTAGAAGCCACTGCGGTTATATACCCCAGTTAGGGGGTCAAGAAGAGATTTTCTTTCCATTCTCTTAATCATCTTGCCTAAAAGTATTTTTTTGCGGGTGTTTTCAAAATGTGTTCCCAGAATGGTACGAAATAAATTGAATTCTTCGCTTTGGATGGCAAAATCGCTGTTTCCAAATACCAGATAACCGAAGCAGCGGTTCATAAAATGGAGAGGAGAAACAGCAAAGAAGTTGCCAGTATCCTTATAGAAGCATTCTTCTGGCAGGAGCTGTCCCTGCTTGATGGAAGGATAGGTGTGGAATTCGCCATTTTCGTATGCCAGATATATGTAGATATTTTCGCCATAGCAACTGATTTCTTCTTCGGTTTCCTGATGACCACGACTGATTTGCGTGATACTGTGTTCCATTTCTTCCGGGGATTTACAGGTACACAAATAAAACCGTTCAGGATTAAAGCGTTGGATGTAGCCTTTTAATGCCTGAACCAATTCATCAAAGGCTTCAATGCTGGTAAATTCGGCTGACATTGCATCCAGGAAATTTCGGGAGTTCATTCCTGTATATTTTTTCTCAATATGTTTTTTACGAAACTCAATGTCTGAAGTTTTGGGCTGTTCACCGCAGCCACAGCTTTCCGTCAGAATCAACTGACATTTCATATCCTGTTTTTTCCAGGGGATGTGATTTGGCATGTCCTGAGCAAACCAACGGATGATCTCATATCCCATTTCGTATCGGGGACGCCTTATGGTAGTGATTCTGGGAGAATAGACAGAAGCATCTTTAATACCATCCACACCAGTTACGATAATATCCTCCGGCACGTGAAATCCCATTTTTTCTAAATGAATGCATACTTCAATTGCAACCAGGTCATTCCCTGCAACGATTACGTCTGGAATTGGTTCATTTAAACTAAAAAAATATTGAACGGCATTTCTACCGTCTCCTGGCGAAAACATCCCGTTGTAAATATGCTCTGGCATAAGGGTTATACCATGCTTTGTCAGAGCCTTTAAAAGGTTGGTCCTCCTTACCTCTTCGTCTGCGTTTCCCTCCGGACCGCTTATGTAATAAAAATTCCGACAATGATGTTCTTCAATGAGATGAATTCCCAATTCATACATTTTTTCAGCCTCTGAAAGACCTATGTAATGAAATCCTTCCTCTTCTTGACCAATACTTACAGCCGGAATACCTGCTTCTTTTATTTTTTGGATAATAACTTCTCGAATTTTCTGATCCTGAATGAAAGTAAGCTCTATGATGACTCCATCAAAGGAAGAAAAATCTGGCAAATTATATATATTTAATTCGCCTTCATTATATTTCTTGTTACGAAGCACCCCACTGGCACATGTAAACAAAAATAAATTCACTCCATGTTTCTGGGCACTTTCTCTCATGCCCTGAAATAAGTGCGTTTGATTATCAAACATTATCCATCCGATGAGCAACGCAATTTTCATAATTACCCTCCTCCCCATTAAAAGTAGTACTAAATACCTATATAATATAATACTCCTTTGTTTCGTAAAAAGCAAGTCTGGTCACTAATTTTATACAATTTGTGAAGTCAAATAGTTACTATTCACTTCCTATCCTATCGTATTAATTCTTCTTTGACGATATACCTCATACATCATGATTCCTGCCGCAACCGATGCATTTAAGGATTCCAGCTTTCCGCCCATAGGAATTTTTACCAAACAGTTTGCCATGTTGGCAACTTCTTCTGAAATTCCTTTAGCCTCGTTGCCAATAATGACTCCACATTTCTTTCCATATGCTTCTTCGTCATAGTATCGGGCTCCCTTTAAGTGGGTTGCATAGAGCAAGTAATCCTCTTTCTGAATTGCGTCTATGGTCTCTTTAAAATTTTCGACATACAGAAATGGAACTCGAAACACTGAGCCCATGGTGGAACGTATGACCTTGGGGTTGAACAAATCCACCGAATCCTTACTTAAAATCACACCCAGGGCACCCGCACCTTCTGCTGTCCGCATAATGGTTCCCAGGTTTCCAGGATCACGCAGGTCTTCCAGTAAAACCAACATTCCTTCCTTGCCTTTTATGACTTCGTCCAAGGTATACTCCGGAAGCTTTGCTACGCCAATCATGCCTTGAGGTGTCATTGTATCCGAAACCTCTTTCAGCACTTTATCACTTACTATTTCAAATGGGTAATCCCTTTTCAAATTCTTTAAAAAAGCTGTCTCCTTTTCTTCTTCATACACAGATTCTGAAACAAATACCTTCTGCAGATTCCCCTGAGATTCTTCAATCATCTTCCTGCCTTCTACTACAAAGGTTTTAGTCTCTTTTCGAAGCTTTGGTTTTTTCTGTAGTTGTATTAGTTCTTTTATCTGTGGATTCTGACTGCTAGTAATCATAGTGGCTCCTATCTGTGCGCTTTAGCGCACCTAAAATCAAGGGAGTGAAATTTTTCACTTGGCTCCTATCTGTGCGCTTTAGCGCACCTAAAATCAAGGGAGTAAAATTTTTCACTTGGCTCCTATCTGTGCGCTTTAGCGCACCTTAAAATCAAGGGAGTGAAATTTTTCACTTGGCTCCTATCTGTGCGCTTTAGCGCAATTATAATCAATTTGTGGGAAAAGACCTATCTTGGTAGTAATCCAAAACAGGTCTCATCTTTATTGATCTCATTATTTTCTATTATTAGTTTTCTTGCATTTTAGCCAGCTTTGCTGCCTGGTCGGCTGCAATCAGGCTGTCCAGTAATTCATTGATGTCACCGTTCATGATAGCGTCAATCTTATACAATGTTAATTTGATTCTATGGTCGGTTACCCGACCCTGTGGGAAATTGTAGGTCCGAATTTTTTCGGAGCGATCACCGGTACCCACCTGGCTGCGACGAAGCTCTGCTTCTGCATCATGGGCCTTCTGTTGTTCAATATCGTACAGCTTTGCACGTAACAGAGCAAAAGCCTTTATTTTATTCTGTAACTGAGACTTTTCAGTCTGGCTGTAAACCACAATCCCGGATGGGTAGTGGGTCAGGCGTACCGCCGAGTCCGTAGTATTTACGCACTGACCTCCGTTGCCGGATGCCCGCATAACGTCAATACGAATATCTTTATCATCAATTACTACGTCAACTTCTTCTGCTTCTGGCATAACCGCTACCGTTATGGTAGAAGTATGAATCCGTCCACCAGATTCGGTCTCAGGAACACGTTGAACGCGGTGAACTCCACTTTCATATTTTAGTTTAGAATATGCGCCCTGTCCGCTGATCATAAAGTTTACTTCCTTCATACCACCGATTCCAATATCATCGATATTCATGGTTTCTACTTTCCAACGTTGACTTTCAGCATAGTGGACATATAAACGATACATTTCTGCTGCAAATAATGCTGCTTCATCCCCACCGGCACCTGCCCGGATTTCGACGATAACGTTTTTATCATCATTCGGGTCTTTGGGAAGAAGTAATATTTTTAATTCTCCTTCGATTTCAACCAGTCTGGCTTTACAATCATTCAGCTCTTCCTTGGCCATTTCCCGTAACTCTTCATCACTTTCTTCATCCAGCATTGCCAGACTATCTTCTATTCCAGCTTTGGTTGCTTTATATTCCTTATATTTTTCCACTATTGGGTTTAAATCGGTCTGTTCCTTCATCAATTTGCGAAACCGCTCCTGATTATTAACACAATCAGGCGATGCCAGCTCATTGAGTAGTTCCTCAAAGCGGATTAAAGTGTCTTCTAACTTATCAAACATATATTTCTCCTATCTATGTGCTTTAGCACTCGTTGTTTAACGCTTTCCATCATGCCGCCACCAGCGGCAAAATCCCCATCATGGTGCCTTAGAGGTTCTGTGGTACGGCCTTTTGATGTCTTTCATTCTTTCCTGACACCACTCGGTCAAGACCGCATAAATCCTTTATTATCTTAACCTGTGAAAAACCAGCTTCCTTCAAAAGGCTTGCTACCGCTTCTCCCTGGTTGTACCCAATCTCAAAAAATATGGCTCCATCTTTTTTCAAATACTTCATCGCCTTTTCCGTAATGCACCGATAAAAATGCAGTCCATCTTCCATCCCGTCCAGAGCAATGCGTGGTTCATGAATCCGCACCTCTGGCATAAGTTCATCCACGATTCTACTCTCAATATACGGTGGATTGGACACAATGATGTCAAATTTATCCATAACAGCCTCAAACAAATCGCTTTCCAGCCACTGAACTAAGGTTTGATTAATCTCACCATTCTTCTTTGCTGTCTCAAGTGCATCTGGGGAAATATCAAGCCCTACGCCACGTTTCAGATGTGACAACCGTGAAAGGCTTATGATAATGCAGCCTGAGCCAGTACAGACGTCCAATACTTCTTTTCCTTCACAATACTTTAAAACCTCTTCCACTAATACTTCTGTATCCTGGCGGGGAATCAGTACACTGGGATTTACCTGAAAGCTAAGCCCCATAAATTCCTGTTCACCAGTAATATATTGAAGAGGAATATGTTCTGCCCGCTTTTCAATCAAATCCATATAGCCTGCTTGGGCATCCTCTTCTACAGACAGTTTGCTATTAACCCAAAAAGATACCCGATTCAGATGGAAATGGTGTTCCATCAGATACCAAGCATCTGTTTTGGAGTCTGCAATCCCGGCCTTAAAAAGTCTTTCTTCCCCAGCCGCTAACAATTGTTCCATATTCATCATGATTCTTTATTCTCTTGGTCATAGACAAAAAATTTATCAAGAGCACGTAAAATTTCGTCGTCTTCTTCCTCATCCAGCATATTAATACTGGAGTGACTGCTTTCTTCCTCAGCCATTGCCTTTTCTCTGGCTAGTCTTGCTCCCATGACAAGTCTTGAATTTTCTGCTTTCTTGGCAACTCTTACATTTTGCGTCTTAATTTCTTCTTGCTCTTTCGTATCTCCTTGCTTTTTAGAGAGCTTGGAAGAATCAACTTTTTCTTCCTGTTTAACTGCCTGTGAAGAATCAGCCTTGGTCTTCTGTTTAACTGCCTGTGAAGAATTGGATTTGGTCTTCTGCTTATTCTTTTGTGTTTCCTGCTGCCGTTCCTGTTGAATATTTTTATCTACAACCTGGGCAACGATTGCTAGCTCTTCTTCGGCTTTCCGGTATGCCTCTTCGGCTTCTTTTTCTTCTTCCTGATATTTTTTCCAGTCAAATACTGCTTCCACGGAAGCAATCGCTACCTCTATCATGCTGTCATCCGGTTCTTTTGTGGTAAGCTTTTGTAACCACATACCCGGTTTACTGAGAATATCCATAATCTTGGATTCACTTCGTCCGGCCAATCGGATGAACTCATAAGAAACACCAGCAATAATGGGAACCAGTAAAATACGTCCAACCATTCTAAGCCATATATTATCAAATTTGATAAATATAAAAAATATAATACTGAAAAACATAACTACGAACAAAAAACTGGTACCACAACGCTTATGATGCTTGGACTGCTTTCTAACATTCTTCACCGTTAGCTCCAATCCATTTTCCACGCAGTTAATGGTCTTGTGCTCTGCACCATGATACATAAAAACCCGCTTAATGTCTTCCATAAAGGATATGGCAACGACATATGCTATAAATATAGTAATACGGATAATGCCTTCAATTATAGCCAGAATATTGGCATTATCAATTATTTTCTTTAAAAATTCCGCAATAAAGAATGGCAATATCATAAAAATAGCAACTGCCAGCAGAATTGATACACAGACCGTAATTCCCATAACTACGGCTTCTGCTTTTTCTTTGAAAATCTTGCCCATTTTTTCTTCAACTTTACTGGGTGCTTCCTCTTCTTCATAGAAGCTGGCGGAATAAGTCAAGGTCTTCATGCCAATCACCATGGACTCTACAAAGGATACGATTCCTCGCAGAATGGGAAGCTTTAAAAATGGGTATTTCTTTTGGATGCTGTGATACTCCTCATTCTTGATTTCAATTTCTTTATTTGGTTTTCTCACTGCCACAGCATAGACATCCTGGTTTTTCATCATAACACCTTCGATGACTGCCTGTCCCCCAATTCCAGATGGTTTCATAACTTACTCCTTTCCCGCGGTTTTGATCTATTTTTATCTAAGATTTAAAAGCTTTCTACGATTTAAAAATAGGTTGAGATTATATTTAACCTCAACCTAAATTTTACTTATTAGTTATCCTGAGTCAATCCGTATCTACGGTTGAACTTATCAATAGCTCCACGTGCTTTTGCTGCCTTCTGTTGTCCTGTGTAGAATGAATGACACTTTGAGCAGATTTCTACGTGAATTTCTTTATTTGTTGACCCTGTTACAAATTCGTTACCACAGTTGCAAGTTACTTTTGCCTGATGGTAATCTGGATGGATTCCTTCTCTCATCTTTTTCACCTCGTTCACTTTCTTTATCGGTTCCGACCGATCTCAATTTAAACAGCTTTTTAATTGTAGCATATTTCCATTTCATATGCAAGTCTTTTAATTAAGAATTTTAACCTTCTGAATCGTCTGTACAAACTCAGAATTATTTTTTGTCCTTACAAACATATCAATGATTCGCTCTAGTGCTTCTTCTGAACGCATTCCGTTTAATGCCCTATGAATCAGGAAATTGGCCTGTGCTTCGTCATGGTTTAAAAGTAAGTCATCTCTTCTGGTACCAGATTTCATCAAATCAATCGCTGGGAAAATTTTCTTCTCAGACAAGCTGCGGTCAAGAACCAGTTCCATATTGCCAGTGCCCTTAAATTCTTCAAATACAACATCATCCATACGGCTTCCTGTTTCTACCAGGGCGGTTGCCAGAATCGTTAAGCTGCCACCTTCCCGCATATTACGAGCTGCTCCAAAGAACTTTTTCGGCATGTGCAGAGCTGCTGGGTCAAGACCTCCTGATAAGGTTCTTCCACTTGCCTGAACTGTT
This sequence comes from Acetivibrio sp., assembly GCA_031553075.1. Lineage (GTDB taxonomy): Bacteria > Bacillota > Clostridia > Lachnospirales > Lachnospiraceae > DIGJ01. Next base: position 12,033 of record JAVBLX010000086.1, on the reverse strand, counting down.
AAATTGTAGGCTCTTGCAAGTCTGGTGATGCTGTCCAGAAGAATCACCACATCCTTTTTATGTTCTACCAGTCTTCTGGCCCGGTCAATTACCATTTCTGATACACGTTTGTGATTTTCTGGCAATTCGTCAAAAGTAGAATAAATGACTTCTACATTTTTACCTTCTATGGATTCTTTTATGTCTGTTACTTCCTCAGGACGTTCATCAATCAATAAAATAATCAGATTCATATCTGGATGATTCTGGGTAATCGCTCTTGCAACCTGTTTTAGAAGAGTGGTTTTACCTGCCTTGGGAGGAGAAACAATCATACCTCTTTGTCCCTTACCAATTGGGGAAACCAAATCCATCATCCGCATACCTACACCACTTCCAGGTGTTTCCAAATGGATTCGCTCATTTGGAAAAATAGGGGTAAGATCCTCAAAACGCTTTCTTTTCTGAGCCTCTACCGGATGAAAACCATTTACTGACTTTACATATAAAAGAGCACTAAATTTTTCACTCTGGGTTTTTACTCTTGTATTACCAGCTACGATATCTCCGGTTTTTAAATTAAATCTCCGAATTTGAGCCGGTGAAACATATACGTCATTTTCTCCAGGCAGATAATTATCACAACGGATAAAACCATACCCATCCGGCAGTACCTCCAGAATACCCTCTTTCGACTCACCGCTATCCAACTGGTCTAATTCCGTCTTGCTCTGATCGGTGCGATTATCATTTCTAAGCTCCGTTCTATTGTCCCCTTCGATTCGATTGTCGGTTCTTGTTTCATATTTCATTTCTGTTTTGACTTCTGTTTTGGATTCCATTTTGGATTCCGCTTTCGGTTCTATTTTTGCTTCCACTTTGGATTCTGTTTTTATCTCGGCCTTATTTTCCACTTTTACTTCAGCCTGTTTTTCATCTTCCTGCTTTTCAGATACTCTCTCTTTGGATTCAAGCAAATTGGAATCCTTGGTAAGTAGCTCAATCAGCTCCTGTTTTCTCATAACAGAAACATTTTTAATACCTTTTTCTTTTGCCTCTGCCTTTAATTCGGGCAAGGTCATTTCCTCATAATTCTTATTCATTTCATATGTTCTCCTTTGGTGGATTCGTTTTGCTGAATTGCAAAAAGAACTTTCCTGAATGGTATTGAAATTCTGACATACCCCTATTATACACATCTCAAAACAAAATGCAATGTTTTTTTCTTGATTTACCCAGTTCATAATGTTATGATTATCAAAGATAATGAACCATCCGAAGTTATCTTTTAAGCTTTAACACATGGACCCACTGATCAAAGACAAGAGGCATGGACAATGTATTGGAATGAAAAACGCTATCACTCTCTGGATTATCATCTTAAAAAATTCTTTGGAGAAAAAGTTTATAAAATTGCCTTAGACAGTGGTATGACCTGTCCCAACCGTGATGGCACCTTGGGAACAGGCGGTTGCATCTTTTGCAGTTCCGGAGGTTCAGGAGATTTCGCCACACCCCAATGCGAATCCATCACAGCCCAAATTGACTTAGCCATAGATGAAATTAAAATGCCAAAAACAGGCTTTCGTAAAGGTACTACCTGCAATCATTTCATTGCTTATTTTCAATCTTACACCAATACATATGCCCCTGTATCCTATCTAAGAAAACTCTTTACTGAGGCAATTCTCCATCCACAAGTAGTGGGCATTTCCATCGCCACCAGACCTGATTGCCTTCCCAAAGAAGTGCTCGACCTGCTGGAAGAGCTAAATAAAATCAAACCAGTTTGGGTAGAACTGGGTTTACAGACCATCCATGAGAAAACAGCACAATTCATCCGAAGAGGCTACACACTTACTGCTTTTGAAGAAAGTGTTCAAAACTTAACCAAGCGAAATCTGACCACCATCGTCCATATCATAATCGGACTCCCCTTTGAAACAGAAAAACACCTATACGAAACCATAGATTACCTTGGAAATCTCCCTATACAGGGCATAAAGCTCCAACTCCTCCATGTCCTAAAGGAAACCGACCTGGCCGCCTATATAAACCAGTTCCATATTCTCACCAAAGAAGAATACATTAATCTGGTAATCAACTGTCTGGAACGCCTTCCAGCCCACTTAGTCATTCACCGCCTCACCGGTGACGGACCGCGAGAACTGCTTCTGGCTCCCTTATGGAGCACAGAAAAAAGACAAATCTTAAACGAAATCAATAAGACCCTAAAGCAAAAAGATACTTGGCAGGGAAAATCCTTTTCAGAAATAGAAACTGAACAAATACGATAAACATTGCCAATAAGCATTACAACATAAACATGAAATCATAGGCATTCCGTATAAGAAGGTATAAACATTAAAGCACAAGCATTACAGATAAAATTAAGACAAATAAATAGATAAATAAATAGAATAGATAAACATAGCAGATAAACATAACATAGGAGGTTTGGAATATGAATTCAGATGCAATGACATTATATAAATTAATCATTCTCTACATTTTAAGTAAAGTGGACTTCCCCCTCACCAACGCTCAGATTTCTAACTTCATTCTGGAAAAAGGCTATACCACCTACTTCAATATTCAACAAGCCATGAATGAACTGGAAAAGGCCTCCTTACTTCGCGTTGACACCATCCGCAACAGCTCCCACCTGGTTATTACTGAGGAAGGCCGTGAAACATTGAATTTCTTCAGCAAAGAAATTGGTGACACCATAAAAAGAGAAATCCTGGACTACCTAAAAGAACATCAATACTCTCTCCGTGACGAAACCTCCACCCTCTCCAATTACTACGAGGGTAAAAAAGGAGAATACATTGCCAGCTGCTACGTACAAGAGCAGGGAACCAAGATCATCGAAATAAGTCTGAACGTCCCCTCCGAAGACGAAGCCGCCGCCATCTGCAACAACTGGAAAGAAAAAAGCCAGGAAATATATGCCTATCTTATGGGTGAGCTATTATAGAGTTATCACCTATATGATATAAAGTCATCAATTGTAAAAAACGTCATTAAGCGCAAAATTATTGGTCTGAGAAGCACCCAGTTTCGCCATGCTTCTCAGACCAGGTGTCCGCACCGCCATCATCTCACAAGCGCCCGTATAACCACAATCCTACTCTTCTTCCCCTTCATTTTCATAAAACTCCAACATATCCTCAATATACTCCCAAACCTCCTCTTTCCCCGACTTATTCAACGAAGAAAACGGAATAATCGGAGTCCCTTCTATACAATTCAACTTCTTACGAATAATCCCCGTATGTTTCTGTATCAGCCCCCGGCTAATCTTATCCGATTTCGTAGCAATTATAATAGGATTAAACCCATAATTTATTCCCCATTCATACATCTTCACATCATTTTCTCCCGGCTCGTGGCGAATATCCACCAGCAAAAATAAAATACGCAGCTGTTTCGAAGACTTCAAATAGTTGTCAATCATCTTCCCCCACTTTTCCTTGGTTTCCTGCGATACCTTAGCATAACCATACCCTGGAAGATCCACAAAATACAAAGCATCATTAATATTGTAAAAATTAATGGTCTGTGTCTTTCCCGGCTGCTGTGAAGTTCTCGCATATGATTTCCGATTCATCAGAGAATTAATGAGAGAAGATTTTCCTACATTGGATTTCCCTGCAAACGCTATTTCCATTTTATCATTTTCCGGTAATGTACTGGTGATTCCACATACCGTTTCCAGATCAACTGATTTTACGTGCATTTTTAGCTCCCATCTGCCCGATTCAGTGGGCGTACAATTCAAATCTTGCCGCCTCAGGCGGTAAAACAATTAACAAAATTTTTTTACAAAAACGAAAGAGCGATTACTTCTTCCATGTTTTCCACAAAATGTATGGTAATCCCTTCCAGGATCTCCTGTTCCATCTGCTCAATGTCCTTTTTATTTTGCTTCGGCACCAGAACCTCCTTGATTCCTGCGGTTTTAGCCGCTAATATTTTTTCTTTTAAGCCACCAATCGGCAGGACTCTTCCTCTCAAAGTAATTTCTCCGGTCATAGCTACGGATGCCTTTACCTTCTTCTCCGTTATAGCAGAAAGCATGGCTGTTGCCATGGTAATACCTGCCGACGGTCCGTCTTTTGGCACAGCCCCTTCCGGAATATGAATGTGGATATCATGTTTTTCAAAAAAATTGGCTTTTATATTGTGCTGCGCGCTGATTGAACGGATATAACTGATTCCAGCTCTTGCTGACTCCTTCATCACATCCCCCAGCTGTCCGGTAAGCTGTATTTCACCCTTTCCAGGCATAACATTGACTTCTATTTGAAGCGTATCACCACCTACACTTGTCCAGGCCAGACCACGGACGATTCCTACTTCATCCTCCTCGTTCGCTTCTTTTGGTGAGTATCTTTCTTTTCCCAGATAATGCTCCAGATTCTTTTCCTGAAGGCGTACCTGCTTTTTATTTTCTTCCAGAATTTCACGAGCCGTTTTCCGTGCAACTTCCCCCAGCTTCCGTTCCAGATTTCGAACACCAGCTTCTCTGGTATAGCCATTTATGATTTTCTTCATCGTTATCTCTGGAATTATCAGCTGCTTTCCAGATAAACCATTGCGTTTAATCACTTTGGGCATAAGGTGCTCTTTGGCAATATGAAGCTTTTCATTCTCCGTATAGCTGTTGACCTCAATTACCTCCATCCGGTCCAGAAGTGGACGAGGTATCGTCTGGGTCGAGTTCGCTGTTGCAATAAAAAGGACCCGTGATAAGTCAATGGGAATCTCCACGTAGTGGTCAGCAAATTTATTATTTTGTTCAGAGTCCAGCACTTCCAGTAAGGCAGAGGCTGGATCCCCTTTGTAATCGCTTCCGATTTTATCAATTTCATCTAAAAGAATCAACGGGTTTTTTACCTCTGCATTTTTAAGACCAGCCGCAATTCTACCAGGCATAGCACCCACATAGGTTCTTCGATGTCCTCGAATCTCGGCTTCATCCTTCACACCCCCCAGACAAATCCGTATGTACTTTTTGTCCAGAGCTCTGGCTACCGAACGGGCAATGGAGGTCTTTCCTGTTCCCGGAGGACCAACCAGGCAAATAATTGGGCTGTCTCCAGCACCAGTAAGGGTCCTTACGGCCAGAAATTCCAGGATTCTCTCCTTTACTTTTTTCAGTCCATAATGGTCTGCCTCCAGTACCTTGGCAGCATTCTTTATGTCATTATTGTCCTTGCTTACCTTGTCCCACGGAAGATCCAGAAGAGTCTCGATATATCCCCGCACCACACTGCTTTCCGAAGAATTGGCGGATACATTGCGAAACCGGTCAATTTCTTTTTTTATTTTTACTTTTACGGAATCTTTTGCCTGAAGGACGTTTAACTTTTCCAAAAATTGGTCAATATCACTATCGGTGGTGTTTTCTCCAAGCTCTTCCCGGATGACTTTCATCTGCTCACGCAGGAGGTATTCTTTTTGATTCTTATCCACCTGCTCTTTCACTTTTTCCTGAAATTTCCGTTTGTAGCCTAAAATAGAAATTTCCTCTTCCAATAGAAGACACACGGCTTCATAACGCTCTGTCACTTCCAGCTTGTTAAGAATTTTCTGTCTTTCCTGTGGTGTAACCATGATGTTATTAATTACCGTCTCTATCAGCTTCTCAACATTTTCTATTTCACCGACCTGCTGTAGAGCCACATTGGAAGGAGTACTTAAAAAAACTTCATATAGCTCGACTAATTCCTTTAAATTGCGAAGCATGGCAATTTCTTCGTTCCGGTTTACTGTAGCCATACTCTCATCGTAATAGGCGACAATATTACCTGTTAAATAAGGTTCCTCTCCCACGATTTCTTCCAAAACGCCCCGACAGATACCACTAATCATAACTCTTACATTTTTTTCCGGCAGACGGACAATCTGCTTAATCACACATAGCGTCCCAACCGGTTCCAAATCCTCAAACAGGGGTTTTTCTACTTCTGCAGCCTTCTGCATTGTAAGAAAAATCATCTGATCTGATAGCAAACCTTCTTCCATTGCCGCAATGGAAGCTTTTCTCTCTATATCAAAATGAAGCATCATACCTGGCATTACAATCTTCTCCCGCAAAGGGATAATTGGTGCCACACGAATTTCCTTCATATTCGTTCCTCCTCAATTTGTGCTTTTGTGACTAAAATAAGCTCTTTTACTTTTATGCTTTTATCGCAGTTATTATATTGTATATTTCCAAATACGTCAACAAAGAGTCTGCCTTAGCAGACTCTTATGTTTATGCTATATCATCATTTGCTTTTTTAGAAGCTTTCTTCACCATAAGCTTACGCGGCTGGTTCTCTTCTCCATGAATCAGTGTCGGTGCTTTTACACCATCCACTGTTTCTTTGGTGATTATGCACTGTACTATGCTTTCATCCGATGGGATGTGATACATAGAATCCATCATGACAGATTCCATAATAGCGCGTAAACCACGGGCTCCCGTCTTTCTTTCTACCGAACGTCTGGCGATTTCTCTGACGGCGTCCTCTTCCAATACAAGCTCCACTCCATCCAGTTCGAATAACTTTTTGTACTGTTTTGCAATGGCATTCTTGGGTTCGGTAAGAATCCGTGTCAATGCATCTTCATCCAGTAAATCAAGACCAACGCTCACCGGAACACGTCCGACAAACTCGGGAATCAGACCAAACTTAACAAAATCCTGCGGAAGAACCTGTTTGAAAAGCTCTCCAACATTCTTCTCAACCTTGCTTTCTACTTCGGCATTGAAACCAATGGATTTTTTGCCAATTCGATCTTCAATGATTTTTTCCAGACCATCAAAAGCTCCACCACAGATAAATAAAATATTGGTGGTATCAATCTGAATAAACTCCTGATGAGGGTGCTTCCGTCCGCCCTGTGGGGGAACACTTGCTACCGTACCTTCCAGAATCTTAAGAAGGGCCTGCTGTACACCTTCTCCAGATACATCTCTGGTAATGGAGGTATTCTCTGATTTCCTTGCAATTTTATCAATTTCATCAATATAGATAATTCCTCTTTCCGCCCGTTCCATATCATAGTCAGCGGCCTGAATAATCTTCAGGAGGATATTTTCCACATCTTCTCCTACATAACCAGCTTCTGTAAGTGCGGTTGCATCAGCAATGGCAAATGGCACATTAAGGAGCTTTGCCAAGGTCTGAGCCAGGAAAGTTTTACCGCTTCCAGTAGGACCTACCATTATGATATTACTCTTTTGAATTTCAACCTCTAAATCTCTGTCTGCTAAAATCCGTTTGTAATGATTGTAAACGGAAACGGCCAATGCTTTCTTTGCCTCATCCTGTCCAATTACATACTGGTCTAAAAATTCTTTGATTTCCTGTGGTTTTAAGAGGTTAATTCCGCTTTCATCCACTGCTAATTCTTCAAACTCTTCTTCAATAATCTCAGAACAAATATCAATACATTCATCACAAATATAAACACCTGGCCCTGCGATAAGCTTTCTTACCTGATCCTGTGTTTTATTACAGAAAGAACATCTGAGTTGTTTCCGATCGTCTAAACGATTTGCCATGTTTCTCCTCCAAAATGCTTTTCTTTCTTATTTATTTATGATTCTCAATAATACTATCAATAAGTCCATATTCCATAGCTTCCTGGGCTGTCTTCCAGTTGTCACGCTCCGTATCAGCAGCAATAATGTCAAATGCCTTACCGGTATTTTCACTTAAAATCCGATTTAACTTATCCTTGGTTCTCTTAATGTGCTCTGCTGCTATAATCATGTCGGTAGCCTGCCCCTGAGTACCTCCCAGTGGCTGGTGAATCATGATTTCCGCATTAGGAAGCGCAAACCGTTTTCCTTTGGTCCCGCCTGCTAAGAGGAATGCTCCCATACTGGCAGCCATACCGATACAAATGGTAGATACGTCGCATTTGATATAATTCATCGTATCATAAATAGCCATACCTGCCGTAACCGAACCGCCTGGACTGTTAATATATAAATTAATATCCTTTCCTGGATCTTCTGATTCCAGGAAAAGTAACTGAGCAACTACAACGCTGGCACTTATCTCACTAACTTCTTCCCCAAGGAAAATAATACGATCTTTTAAAAGTCGGGAGTAAATATCATAGGATCTTTCTCCACGGCTGGTTTGTTCAATGACATAAGGTATTAAACTCATACGCTTTTCGCCTCCTATTTTTCAACTGCTGTATCCACAAGGAAATCAACTGCCTTTTGAACGGCCATATCCAAAGCGATGTTTTCTCTTTCCTTTTCGCCAAGCATTTCTTTGATCTTGTCTACTTCCATGTTATACATTTTAGCCATTTCTTCGATTTCTTTTTCTACATCTTCATCCGATGCTTTGATATTTTCTGCTGTCACAATCGCTTCTAATACAAGTCTGCTCTGAATTCTTTCCGTAGCCTGTGGTCTCATCTGCTCAACAAACTGCTTGGAATTCATGCCGGTGAACTGGAAGTACTGTTCCATAGTAAGACCCTGCTGCTGAATCCGTCCTGCAAAATCATTTGCCATTTCCCTTACTTGTTCATCAATCATTTTTTCCGGGATTTCCATGGTGGCATTTTCAGCGGCTTTCTTAACCACAGCTTCTTCTTTTACCCGTTTCAGCTGGCTTGCTTTTCTTTCTTCCAGGGTTTTCTTTAAATCATCCTTATATTCAGCCAGAGTATCAAAATCAGATACATCCTGTGCGAAATCATCATCTAATTCCGGTAATTCTTTTGCTTTGATTTCTTTAATGGTTACTTTAAACATTGCTGGTTTTCCAGCCAGTTCTGCGGCCTGATAATTCTCTGGGAAGTTTACGTTTACTTCTAATTCTTCTCCAATATTCTTTCCAATCAGCTGCTCTTCAAAGTTATCAATAAAGGAATGAGAGCCAATTACCAATGGGTGATCTTCGCCTTTTCCGCCTTCGAATGCCACGCCATCCATAAATCCTTCAAAATCGATTACTGCCGTATCTTTATCCTGAACTGCTCTATCTTCTACATTAATGGTTCTGGAATTCTGTTCTCTAACTCTGTCAAGCTCAGCAGATAGCTCTTCTTCCGTTACTTCTGCAACCTGTTTCTCTACTTCAAGACCTTTATAATCTCCCAGAGTAACTTCTGGTTTTACAGCAACTTCGGCTGTAAAGATAAAGGTTTTTCCTTTTTCAATCTGCACTACATCTATTTCTGGCTGAGATACGATATCCAAATCGCATTCTCCCACTGCTTTTTCATAAGCTCCAGGAATCAATTCATTGGCTGCATCTTCATAGAACATACCTGGTCCATACATTTTCTCAATCATGGCACGGGGTGCTTTTCCTTTACGAAATCCCTGGATTGCAATGCTGTTTTTGTTTTTCTGATATGCTTTTTCCATTGCTTTTTCAAATTCTTCTGCACTCACTTCTATTGTAAGCTTCGCCATATTCTTCTCTAATTTTTCTACCTGTAAACTCATTGTAAAAATTTCCTCCTTAAAATTGTATATTAATATACATTCATTCAAAATAATTTTAAGACAACCTTCCATTATCTAAAACAATTTTCAAGACAATTTTCATCATTTTAGACAATTCTCATCGCCAACTCATAACAGTATAACACGACTATATCATTATTTCCATAGTTTTTTTCGGGAATTGGTAACAACTTCCCTGGGTTGAAAAGTCTTTATTTTATTACATGTCCTCGCCGTTCCAAAACTTCTACCACGGAATTTACATATTCTTCACAAAGCTCATTACTTTTTGCTTCTACCATAATTCGGATAACTGGTTCTGTACCGCTTTCCCGCAAGAGAATTCGGCCATCGTCACCTAAAGCTTCTTCTACTTTTTCGACTGCCTCCATAACCTGTTCATCCTGTCTTGCTAATGGCTTACTGGCAACCCGGACATTCTTTAAAAGCTGTGGGTATATCTTAATGTCCTTAATCAATTCAGACAGCATCGTCTTCTTTTCCAACATAACCTCCATCAGCATCAGAGAGGTTAAAATACCATCTCCGGTGGCTGCATATTTGCGGAAGATGATATGACCGGATTCTTCACCGCCAAGGACATGACCATTCTCAACCATGTTCTCATATACATATTTGTCACCAACGGTTGTTTTTTCATAGGAAATGCCCTTTTTATCGAAGGCCTTATATAATCCCAGATTAGACATTATGGTGGTAACCACTGTGTCGTTTTTCAGGTCTCCTTTTTCTTTCAGATAGGTTCCGCAAATGTAAAGAATCAAATCCCCATTGATGATGGTTCCCTGGTCATCCACGGCAAAACAGCGATCCGCATCACCATCATAGGCAAAGCCCACATCCAGCTTCTTTTCCTTCACAAACTGCTGTAAAACCTCAATATGTGTGGAACCGCAGTTGGTATTAATATTAAGACCATCTGGGTCATTATTGATTACATAAGTTCTTGCACCCAAGGCATCAAAGACTCCTTTCGCCACTGCTGTGGCTGAACCATTGGCACAGTCAAGTCCCACCCTGATATCTTTAAAGGAGCGAGTTGCAAGTGACATGAGATAACCAATATAGCGATGGCGGCCAACGGAGTAGTCCGTTACCTTTCCGATTTGCTCTTTGGTGGCAAAAGGAATTTCATCCTCTGGATTATCTATGTAATTTTCAATTAGTTCCTCCACTTGGGCTTCTAATTTGTGCCCATTTCCATTGAGTACCTTAATTCCATTATCATAATATGGATTATGACTGGCTGAAATCATAATGCCACAATCAAAATCTTCACTTCTTATCACATATGAAACACTTGGTGTTGTGGTAACATGTAAAAGATAAACATCTGCGCCACTAGCGGTAAGTCCGGCACAAAGTGCATCTTCAAACATATAACTGGAGCGTCTGGTATCTTTGCCGATTACCACTCTGGCTTTATGATCTTTTCCATAGTAATTTCCCAAAAATCTTCCCACCTTGAATGCATGCATTACATTCAGGTCTACGTTCGCTTCTCCGCGAAAACCATCTGTTCCAAAATATTTGCCCATCTTTATATCCTTCTTTCCTAAAATAAAAAAAAGTTCTCAATCCTAATAGTAGCATAAACATTTTAGAATATCAAACTTTTTATCTTGTTAAATCTTACTGTTAAATCTTACTGTTAAATCTTACTTCCGATTCCACTTACAGACATTATCTGCTAAAAGATCTATCATCAGAAACAGCATAGCTCCAAGTACTGCGATTACCACTATTCCACCATACATTTGAGGATAATTAATCCGAGACCAGGAATCCAGAATGTAATATCCAACTCCGGCTTTTGTGCCATAGGCCTCCACAATAAACAAAATCGCCATGGCTGTCCCGGTGCTGATTCGCAAGCCGGTAAATAACTCTGGCAATATGGCAGGAAGAGTTACATGGCGAAGCAGATAGTTCTGCGGCAGCCCCGCACTTTTCCCAACCTGATAAATTTCTGCCGGGATATCCGTGACGGCATCCCGTACTGTAATAATAATCTGAAATACCATGGTTAGCACCATGATGAGTATCTTTGAACCATTTCCCAGTCCAAGGAGGAGCATGGCTACGGGCAGCAATGCTGTTTTTGGTATTGGATAAGAAAAATATATGACTGGATGTAGTACTTTATTCCATTTGGGGCTTTTTGCCATGAGGATCCCCAGAGGAAGGCCAATCGCAAGGGATATGATAAGGCCTGCGGCAATTCTTCCTAAGCTGGCGAATATATGCAGGAAGATATCACCTTTTATCACTTCTCCCATTCGGCTGTAAACCAGAATCGGACCAGGCAGGGCGTGAAGATTTAAAAGCAGTGCTGATATCAGCCAGAAAATATGAATCATCAAAAAGCCGATGATAAAATCCTTTATTTTATTCACCTGTCTCCCTCCATTTTCTAATCTTTTCTAATTTTAACAGCTTTCACACTTTCCCTCAGAATTATCTCCTGAATCTGTCCCAGTTCCCGATAATATTCCAGCTCCTCTTTCCCGTCTTTTCCCTGCCACCGGTTTTCCATTTCATAAACAAAATTT
>JAVBLX010000101.1:0-31099 GCA_031553075.1 Acetivibrio sp. | reverse complement strand
AAGAACCACAAATTTTAGTATCCTATTTATGAAATCAACAGATTTATCCCAATAAATTATTTTAAATCTTTTCGAATACTCACTATAATCTATTTGTGTTTGTAAATAGCTAAAATCAAGTAAATCATTTAACCATCTTTTATTCAGATGAGTTATTTCATTAATAATCATTGAATCATGGTTATACATGAGGTATTCTAGTCCAAAATCATCACACAATTTCAAAAGATACTCTACATCCGAAACCCGAAATATGCTTTCTATTAAATCATATTGTTTTTCATTTCCAAACTGTATATATGCTCCATTGAAAGCCACTAAAGACTTCTCAATTCCAAGATTCTCCGCAACCCATTCCGTCGAAAGAGGTGAGCGTCCAGTTGCTAAAATAACTTTTCCACCTAATGAAGAATATAATTTTATAGCATAATAATCGGTATAGCTGATTCTTTTTTCAGCATTTAGTAAGGTTCCATCCAAATCAATAGCTATATATGGATAAACAATGTTCAATTCTATCACCTCAAAAATATCATAGTTCACGAACTAACAAATCAGTAGATAATGCTATTTGTGTTAGTAGTGCAACAACACGCGTTTTTCCTCCTGCAGCATATGCAAAAGGTAGTCCCCCTATTAGATCTGCACAAATCATCGCAATATTTCTAATTCTTGTTTGTGAATCAGAAAACATCGGTACGTGCTCTAATATTCTTAAATAGGATTCTTGCATTTTATTAAAATCATAATTATCAATATCATACTTTTTTATAAAAACATCTTTGTTCTGTATCGTATACTCAATGTTATACCTATTCTCTTCAAGCCACTCTGTTGCAAATAGCATAGCTTTTCCAATTTTACAAAAATCAATCACAGGATCATGCAATCTCATAAACCCTTTTGGATCAATCAGCATAAAGCGATTATCCATTTCGCTCAGAAAAATATGCGATGGTCCTAATTGTCCGTGTGTTGTACAAATATATGGTGGAACCAACAGATCTATATTATATTCAAAGAATTGAATTATTCTAGAAATTGGTCTATGATAGGTTTGTCCATTAAAACATATGCCAGCATTTAGAAGATCGATTTCATGACCAATATACTTCTGCGTTTCGTTAACTCGTTTTTTGCATCGCGTGATATACGTCTCAAAAATATTATCTGAAGTAGTCTCAGAATGTTCAATAGTATGGATTGAATTGGTAATATAGTTCATTGCATACACCATTTTACTCATCCATTTTTTATTAAAACCCCCATCTAATAACAAATATCGCAAATTAGGAAATTCAATATAATTATATGTATAAGAGTATTCTTCAGGACCATTAACATAGCTGACAATTTCCGGAAAGATATTCCGGATATTCTCTGGTAGGTTTAAATAAAAAGCAATTTGATCTATTGTATCTTGCTTCCCTCTTTCGGTTCCAACTTTCTGAACAGTTCTTGTTACTTCATTCATATAGATAGTACTTTGAGTTCCTTCAATTATCGTCATACTTCTTCTCTCCTGGTTTTTCATAATAATTCTAAAGCAAGAGTTTTCATTGGAATGCGTTTTGATATTTACACTTTACTGGATAACTCCGTAAGGAGTTTTATGCAACATTCCCACCATTTTTAAATTGAACATCGTCGAATTGTTCAGACAAGGAAAATGGCCAACCCAAGGGAATCCATTCACATAATCCTCTTAAACATTTCTATATCATCTATTTTTCTTGTGCTCGCATCTTAATTTGATCAACAAACGCTTTGGGATATATTCCCAATAACGAGATTAGTTTTGCAGTTTCTTCAATAGATTCGAAGAAAAAAATCAATGAAAGATATATATTCCAAGACATCTCTTTATTACCATTCTCGATTTCGCAATACGTTTGCCTTGAAATACTAATTATTCCAGCTAAATCATCTTGCGAAATACTCGCTTTTGCTCGTAACAACTTTAACTCAGGGATTAATGCATCAATATATTCCTTCTTCTCCTCATTCGATATAGACCACTGCTCTCTTGTTTCTGCCATAACTATCCTCTCCACTTTCATTTAGATAAAGCATTGTCTGATTATACAAACGACATTCTTGTTTTCATTATACAAAATGTCGTTATTATTGTCAATATGTCAACACTCATGTACACGGCAATAGTATGATAAGCAATTCCTTGTGTGTATCTAACTCATAAAGTCTGGCATTCACACTGTGTGCTCATATGTACCCGACACCAATCTGAAAAGCAGGCTCCGAATTTGTCTTAAATCCTCATTCAGTTATTTGCGATTTCCATTCCCTGACCCCCTCGCTATACTTGGCAAGAATGTCTTAACGTTCCTACCGAAATTTTTAAATCTGAACTTCCCACCACATCCTCATCTTTGAATACCGAAATCAATTGCATCTGTGTAATGGCCAATTTTTCATCAACATTTGCCAACCTGTTTCCCACATCATTGGGACTATCGGCTCAATGTAATTCCATAGTAGAAAATTTCATTACAGAAATATTTTGTCACAAAAAGAATCTTTAACCCAATAGTTAATCCGAAGTTCTTTTTCATTTTTATTGCATTTCAATCTCAACTCCAACCCCAGCCTTGAACTCCACCATAAATTTCTCATCAAACACTGTGATTTTCTCCACAAGTCGTCTGACCAATTGTTCTTCATATTCGATAACTTCCGCAGGCTGTTCCTTTAGGTATTCCATCATCTCCTGCACACGCTGTCTGGTGCCTTCACGTTCGGCATCGTCCACCAGGATGTTCTGCTTTTCTTCCCGAAGACGATCGATTTCATCGGCAATCGAATCGTAGTCTTTTTTGGCATTAGCCAGTTTCAGCAGTTCTTTTTGGAGCTGCGTCAACTTTTCATCAATGGCGGCAATGACTTCTTCGCTGTTTCCTCCAAGAGCAGATTCTATACTTGCCTGAGAGGTTCTTTTCCTGCCCCTCTGTCTATAAGCCAAAAGAGCGGAGAAATCGAACCCCTTTTATCAAATCTTTTTTGCGAGATTTGCATAGATTTTTTTCAGACGATTACGGATAGCCGATTCGGTAACACCTTCTTCTGCCGCAATATCCACGTTGGTACGGTTCTCATGGAACACTTTCTGAATCAGTGCTTTCTGCTGAGGCTGTAATGTCTGAATAGCTGCTTTTAGTTTTTTCAGCTTGTCCTCATGCTCTGCAGCATCCATTGACTGAATCAAACATTCAAATGGATCAGGAGCGTCATCTTCCATATAAGAATTACGGTCTGCTGCATCATCGCCCTCTCCAGCGGAGTAGGAATCATAGTGTACAGGAACGTGATAATTCTCCCTTCGTTCTGCATCCACGTCTTCATCATCTTCGCAGTGTAAGAATGCAATCCAGGTGCTGTCCACATCATCTGGGGTAAGAACAATCTTTCTGTCCTCTGCTGTGTAATAAACATAATTTGCGCGGTTCTTTTCCGCAGTCTTGAACTTTCTCATAAAGTCCCTGCCTTTCCGCCTGGATGAGTGGCAGCAGGGATACAAAAAGGAGTCGATGGATTATGTGTCCACCGGCTCCTGCACTTAAAAATGGCATAACAAGGCACGGTGGGTACATCATCGGCTTGTCCACAGATAAACTCTGTCTTCAAACCTCCTATGTATCCCGCCGCCTTAATGCGCATCTCAGGCTGTGAGATTTATTTATTTTGAGTGTCTAGCACTCAAATGAACAATGTGATTCAAATCACATTATTATTTAACCAGAAAAACTTCCTTTTGTTAAAACTCGCCGAGTTGATGAAAAGATCATGAAATACGGCATTTTTGCAGTTTTAGGCAAAAAAAAGAACCCCCGAAGGGGCTCTGAAGAGATTTTGGTATTGCCTGATGCAATATTCCCAACTTGCCGAGTTGAAAATAGTTTGAAAATTTTTTAACTTGCTTTTTCTTTGGTGCCAAGAGGCTCTAAATTAGATTCAATCAATAGATTGTTGAAATTTTTAATATTAATGCAAGGATAAGTTTCCATGATGCGTATTCTTGTTTTATCAGGGTCTTCATAATAGTGTAGCTTTTGCTCGGATTTGCTGTATATTTTTTCCGTCAGCCTTAATCTAAGACCCAAACCAACACAAATAGCCATAATAGTATCACTCTTCATATTATTTGCTTTGTTATCTCGAATTCTTGCAAAGTAGTTTTCATGAATCTGAGTATGTTCATTGAAATCAAGTGGATATTCCCAACCTCTTTTCTGAATCAAAAACCATATGCAATCGCACAATGTTTTGTCTTCATCTGCAATCATGCGGAGAAGTTCTTTTTCACTTTCTTCATCATAGGGGATAAGATGATCTTTTGCCGTTTGATATGTAGCTGCTACTTCTTTATCATCTATTCCGGATTGAATCTCAGACTGCATCCGAGGATTAAACGCTAGAATACGCTGATCAATCTCTGCGGGGTCTGTTTTGTACAGAATAGCAAAATTGCACAAATCCTCTTTTTGGTACTTGTAGGTTACAAGATGCTGCTCCTGGATATTGATTGCACATTGCGACAAATTGTTTTTTGCAAATTTTGTAAGGTGAATCTGTCCGTTCTTAACCGATATATATTTTTTGTCGGGAAGAACAAAATAGCCATCCACATACACAAAGCCTCTAGATTCGATCCATTCCTCCAAAACAACATTATTGTTGAGGAGTTGGAAAGCCTCTACCATTGAAATAGGAGCAAAGTCCACGGTGTGATTTATATCGGCAAAAACATCCGAATAATCGGGGATGGCGGCAACCGTATCTGTTATGCCAACTTCAAGAAGACGAATTTTTACTGAAACTCTGGATGTTATAAAAAACTCACTGAGTTGATTCACCAGCTCATCACACGACTGGACATCAGAACTCAGAATTTCAAGAGCTTTTTTCTTAAAGGGATCCTTGGGCATCAGAATACGAGGCGCCAGTTTATGTGCCTGCCATTCCAACCACTGAACTTCATTCTGTTTTGTATTCTTGCCGTTAGGCGGCATATAATTCGTGCGCGACTGACGACACATGATAGGGTATAACTGTTCCTTCGCTTTTTTGTTTTTGAGGTCAAGAATCTTGAAATATGTGAGGTCTTTCTCCCAGTGGAGCATCTCATGAATCAAAGTATTGCGTTTACATCCCTCGCCATATGCCCATTCAGATGCGGGGTCGAACAGGAGCGTTCCGGCTTTATAAAATTGGGATACATACTTGCCCCTTTCCGCATCATAAACATCCACATAACTGTCAAGCAACAGACAGCAACCAAAGACATCCAGATCTTTGGAAAGAGCAGCCGTTTCCACGGTCAACTTCGCTGCTTTGAGGATATCATCGACTGGGAGAGGCATCGGTGTTATTAATGCTGCTTTACAATATTTTGCAAGAAATTTTGAAGCATAATCATCCAGGCGGTTTGAGCCAAGAATCAATGCACCCGTCTTGGGATTTGTATCAAATACATCACTGAAGGTCAGTCTTTTATTCATCGGCATCATCTCCTTGCTCCATATGGTCGAGAGGCATATCCTGGAGGAGCTGCTTCGCATCTTTCCAGTTCGGGCAATACTTTTCAACGAGACTTCTGAAACGATTATTGTGATTCTTTTCCAGCAGATGCACCAGTTCATGTGTAAGCACATATTCCAGGCAATCTACTGGTTTCTTCACCAGCTGGAGATTTATGAGGATGCGCTTTTCTGCAATGTTGCAGGAACCCCAGCGTGTCCTCATATATTTAACATTGCAGGCATTCGTCGCAACGCCAATCCTGTCCTCGCATTGTTTCAACACGGTCGGAAGAACTCGCTTTAACTCGGTACGATACCATTCCGTCATGGCTTTTTCTCTGTTCTCCTCTGTAGAGCCAACTGGGGCAGTCATAATAATTCTGCTTGGGGTCTTTTCGATATGATACCTGTTTCCTGCAAAGATAACTTGAAGCATATATGGTTTTCCCCAAAGATAACACGATTCGCCCGACACATATTCCCGCTTACTCTGACGAACCTGTGCCAACATTCGGTCACGAATCTTTGTAATTTCAGGCATCCTCTTTAAAACAAAGTTTTTGATGGTTTCATCCCCAATATCATTAGGCACACTTACCGTGACAATGCCATCTGGAGGATTTACCCTTATATACATATTTTTAAGGCTGGACTTCCGAGTAATTTCTACCGGAAGCCCGCCGATGGTGGATGTTGTACTATTGGTCATATTCTGTCTGCCTTCTTGCAATTTCATATAAGTCTTCAGTTTCTTTTTCGGCTTTGGTTTTCTCGTGCATGGCTGCGATAAGTTTCCTGTAAATGGAAAGACGGATAGCCTGCTGTTTTGGATAATGATCATGCCACTGTGGACGGATGCTTACACGGATGGCGTGGTCAACATCTATAGCAAGAATTAAGTCATATTCCAGATAATCATATATAGCCCGTTTTGCTGCGCTGTCTTTGATTTCATCTGGATAGCTGCTGTCATCCTCCGGATGAAGGATAGCCTGTGCCATTTCGACTACCTGACGTAGGTATTCCTCATAACTCATGGCTTCGATCTTTCGGCGGGCAATGATATCCTCCAGCATTTCGGACATTTTATTGTAGTACACAGGATTGCCGCTCATTTTTTTGACAATCTCATGTTTCAGATTGTTTTCGATGGTTTCTGCCTTTGCATTATCATCACCGGGCAATTCCCTGACCAATTCAACCGGTGTAGTGGTTTTGCCCTCAAGAAGCAGTTCCACTAGGGACATTTCCGCCATTTTATTGATTACCTTAGAATCCTCTGCACGGATATATGTATCAAGGATATAACGCATATCTGCCTCATACGGCTTTTGGTCAATATAATCACAGCTGGCGAGTTTTATCATTTCCTTGATCTTGTTGTAGCCGGATACTTCGTTTCGCAGGCTGGATACCTGATCTTCGGAATATCCGTAGTGAGAAACAAGGCGTTCACAGCAATTTGCAAAAGAACGGCTTAAAGCAGCTGTTAATGCATACAAGGTATCTCTGCGGGCAACCATCTCAGTATCCTCACTGTCTGTACCACAGAAGTAATCAATGTAGTCAGAATCTGCTTTTGGGTCACTGACATTTCCCAGTAAATCTACCAAGGAAGCAACACTGCCGACCATTTCAGATTTTGCTTCATCATAGCGATCTTTGATAAGACCTTCAACATCTTCCTTTTCAAAGGAGTCAAAAGCCTCGGAAGTATAATCTTTGACTGCAAGCTGGATATTGCGGAACAAGTCCATGTAATCCACAATATATCCATAATCCTTGTCTTCGTCGTCAGGTCGGTTGACACGGCAAATTGCCTGAAAAAGGTCATGGTCGCGCATCTTTTTATCAATGTACATATAGGTGGCACTTGGAGCATCAAATCCAGTGAGCAGTTTATCAACCACAATCAGAAGTTTCATCTTAGTCGGAGATTTTTTGAACAGTTCCTTTACTTCGGATTCAAATTCACCCAGTTTTTTCCCATTCAACATCCGCTCGTAGACCTTTTTCTTATATTCTTCCTCACTATTGCGTGAAGGGTCAGAGGTAGCAGTGCGTACACTTGCATTATTCGGCTCATAAGAGGTTACGATAGCACATTTAGTAAAGCCCTGCGCGGTAAACAGTTCCCAGTATTTGCAGGCTTCAAGAATGCTGCCTGCAACAAGCATAGCAGTACCGCGGTCATTCGCCAGACGAGACTTATCGCTCATGTCAAAAATGACATCGGCCACAATTCGCTCAAGACGTTCCTTGGAACTGTATAATTTGCTTAAGGTTGCCCAGCTCTGTTTCAGCTGCTGTTTTGCGCGGTCAGTAAGCCCCCGTGTTTTTAGGTCAAACCACTGATCGACCTTGTCTTTGCTGGATAGATCCTGATCAACATCACGTGCTTCATAACGCAAATCGAGAACGACACCATCTTCCACACCTTCATTAAATTTGTAGGTGTGAATATACGAGCCGAAGATTTCCAGACTGGTTTTCTTATCACTCTTCAGAAGCGGTGTACCTGTAAAACCAATCAGTGTTGCATCCGGCATCAACAGTTTGACAGCGGTATGTAGCTTACCAGAGTTCGTTCTGTGGCACTCATCAATAAAGGCAATGATGGTACCCTTGGCTTTATAGTCCTTTGGAAGATCAGCTATCAATTCTTTACTGTACTGGTCAATGTCTGCCTGCTTACCAGCGTTGTGACCATACTTGTGAATAAGAGAGCAGACAATGGAATTCTCGTTTTTGTTGAGAGCGTCACGCAAGTCAGCGCAACTCTTTGCCCGCTTGACATTTTCACCTACATCAAAGAAAAGGCTTTCTATCTGGTCATCCAGTTCATCACGATCGGTGATGATAACCACGCGGCTGTCCGCAATGTTCTCAATAATCCACTTTGTCAGCCAGATCATAATGAGGGACTTGCCGGAACCCTGTGTGTTCCAGATAATGCCGCCTACTCCTTTGTGGATTCTGGTTCTTGCGGCGATGTTTGCAAAATACTGATTGTGCCGAGCGGTTTTTTTTCGTCCGGCATCAAATATAATGAAATCATGCAGCAGAGAGAGAAATCGCTCTTGCTGACAGATGGAAACTATTCCATCCCGCAGACGGTTTGATTCCTTGCTCTGAATCCCCTTGATTCTGGCAGAAAGTTCATCTGTGGCGTTTTTATCTTCCTTCCACGACAAATAGAACTTCTCTGGTGTTTCGATGACACCATAGCGCAATCCTTCGGCTTCGTTGCCAGTTATAAGTAACTGCATTGTATTGAAGAAACTCTGGATGTTCTCTTTCTTCTGATTAGTCAACATCTGTCGGATGCCTTCTCCAACAGATACACAAGACCGCTTCAGTTCAATCATGCCTACTGCAATGCCGTTAATGTACAACACAAGGTCAGGACGCTTCCTTGTGGTGTGATCGAAGCGAAGTACAGAGACTTCCTCCGCCACATAGAAATCATTGTTTGTCACAACATCCCACTCGATATAATGAACGGTAGGACGATTGCCCAAATCATCGCGCACCCCCTGCAAGCCATAGCGGAGGAGGGCGTAGACGGCCTTGTTCGCTTCAATAAGATCACTTGTCTGATTTGCTGCCTTGTTTGTCAGTTCTGAAATTGCTTTTCCAATCTGTTCGAAAGTGTATCCACGCCCCTGCAGGTGTTTGCGGAGCAAATCCTCTCGGATGGGCGTATTGTCTACATCCTCCAGGTTTCCCAGAAAAGTATAGCCGAGATCGTCAATCAGCCAGTGCAGGACTCTGTTCTGCAATTTTTTCTCTGCATCTACTGTTGCCATTGTTCTCCTCCTTAAACTTTTAGTCGGACACAACCTGTCAAAAGGTCATCCATTGCGCCCTCCCGAATTTGAATTATTTTATCACGTTCATTTTTCAAAGCTTCAATTTCTTCGTCCATAGATGTCAAAACAGAAGCAATGGCTTCCTGTTCCTGAAAATCTTCTGGCAGCTGTAAGGGGTACTTCATAATGATTTTTTTATCACCTCGCGGCATCTTAATGCCCTTTATGCCGACCGCCATAATATAGTTTATGAATCGTTCATTTGCTACGAGATAATAGAGAAGTTTGGAGCAAACTGTTTCATTTGCCTGTAGGACAAGAACGTCAGCACTACAACTTCCAGAAAAACATGCATACCAAACCTTTTTTAGATATGGTCTTATATTTGCAAGAAGCACATCACTTTTCATAAACTCACAACCTAACACGGTATCATTGCCCACATAAGGCATAATACCTGAAAAGTTCTGGTTCATATTTTCTGTACTGATATAATGCTTCTTTTCAGAAATGCTTCTGCCTTTGCGATAAACAGCAATTTCTCCCAAGGAGGTATTAATCCAGTGATTTTTATAACCCAGCAAATTAAATCGGCTATTTACCAAATCCTCCAAAGCACCATCACGGATATTTCGTTTCTTTTCTATCAGTTCGGTAAGGTTGCCGATGTAGATGTCGAAGCGTTCGATTATTGTAGCAATTGCGGATTGTTCGTCTTTGTCAGGAAGTGGCATCTCAATTGCAGAAAGCACTTTTCCGTTTGTTAATGCACGGGTAGTATAAGTACAATTGCGGATTACCTCTCTCCGAATCTGCTTCGTAGAAAAACAGTATTTACAGTACCGAGGATCCAAAGAACCATTTTTAGGTCTTCCTCGTAATATGAACCCACTAAATACGCAGCTGTCAATGTCATCCAAAAGCACAGAACTGATACCGACTTCCTCGGGCGTCTCAGATGTTCTCGTAAAAAAGACATCATTTTTTTTTGCTTCAAACCTGCGAATCTCATCAGGCGTTAAAGTAACCGTACCTTTAATATCATCTGCTTTCAGACCACATTTGTGGTAAACATCAGTATAATTTACAATAGGAGTTCCGGAACCAAAAAACTCCTTCCCCTTATTCAGTCCATTTTTGAAGTCAAGGATATCTCCGATTTTTACTCGTGGCCATTTCTTCACCATTTGTAACCCATCCTTTCCAGCGCTGATATAACAGCCTCTCTTGATTTTGCCGTCTTATCCTCAATTTCGCCAAGGGTGTGTTCATAACGCTTTGCAATCATAATGACACGAGAAGCATAGTCACTCAGAATCTGCTCAATTTCATTGTTAGTGCTATTGTAAAGGCAAGTCATCCATTTCTTGTCAAAGAGCAGATGCTTGATTTCTTTCAAGGTCAGAACATCGTATTTTGCCAACACAAGATCATCCAATTCTTTCTGTGCTGCCTTGATTGCCTTACCGAGAGCGTCTTGCTCATCCAGCTTTTTCTGATAAGAGGTCAGTGCATTATATTCATCCCTATGGGATTCTGGCAGAACAGCATCATCGGTTGCTGTCTCAAGTGCCGCCTTCAGTTTTGCCTTTGCCAAAGTACCATTTTTATTACGAATGTCATACTGTTCTACAGACGGAGTTGCCTCGATAATCTGCTCCATTTCAGCAGCATTGGCCGTTCTGAAAGAATTCAGTTCCGTGAGCGCATTCAACTCCGAAGAGGTCTTTTGAGATTCCAGCTCCTTCAGACGTTTCGCCAGATTGGCTTTCGGCAAATCTCCACCTTCGGTCAGTACCTCATTCAGCAGACCTTCTTCACCGGATTCCTCCTCACGCATTTCTGTCATTTCAGAATCCAACTGATTCCGCTTATCAGCCAATGCTTGAATTTCATCCAGTTTATCCGAAAAATATTCAGCTTCGATGATAGAACGTGGAATCAGTGAGCCTTCAAAAGATTTTACCTTGGATTTGTCATCCACAGATACGGTCTCGCCATTGGCATCCTTTATTTTCTTCTTTACATACTGGTATTCCACTTCACGAGCAACCTCATAGCCATAGGCTTTAATGGCATATACATCATCCTGCAGTTTTTCATTCCAATAGTTCATCAGGCAATCATAAATATCATAGTTGTCTAGGAACTGCGAATCCCCATAAGCTGTCAACACAAGAGAACCCAACTGGCGTACTAGCCCCTTTGGCTCTGTGTCACTTGTGATGCCAAGTAAAATATCACGGACTTCATCTCGCCACGATTCGAAGATAATGGTGCCTTCCAACACTTTTTCTGCCTGGAGTTTCTGATCCTGCTCAAAGGCACCTTCAATTGCACCGGATTCCAGAGCTAGGTGATAAATATCATGCGTAGGATCAACGCATTTGAAAATTGTGGATTTCAATTCAGGCGATACAATCCACAGCTTGGAAAGAGAGTCGATATCAAATCTCGGAATACCGCCTTTCAGATGTGCAGCGATATTCTGCGGAAGAGTATCATCAATTTTCTGAATATAGAGAGGTACATTCAGATTGCCTTTGTTTTCCTCCAAGATTATGGAGTAAGGTACTCGACGGGAATAGCCTTCGATTTCCTCACGTGAAGTGTAAACGCGGACAATCCGCTCAATGTCCTGTTCACGGAGTCGATTCTTATTGCTATCCTTCTTAAAGCCACTGCTGGCATCAATAAAGAAGATGTCTTCTCTGGTGTCAGCATCCTCTTTGTCAATAAAAATAAGACAGGCGGGGATACCTGTTCCATAGAAGAGATTTGAAGGCAGACTGATAATGCCCTTAATATAACGGGTATTCAGTACCTGGGTACGGATGCTTTCCTCTGCGTTACCACGAAAAAGTACACCGTGCGGCATAACGATACCTGCTTTACCTGTGCTGTTAAGGGATTTCAGAACATGAAGAAACCATGCATAATCACCATTCTTTTCTGGAGGTATGCCAAAGCCATCAAAGCGTTTGTATGGGTCAGCATCTGCTTTCAAGCCGTCACTCCATGATTTATCGGAGAAAGGCGGATTCATGACCACAAAGTCAAAGCGTCTCAATTGATTGAAATCATCCTTGAACTGTGGGTTAATCAGTGTATTTCCCCTAGCAATCTGCCCATTACCCTTTTGGTGGAGAATTAAGTTCATAGTAGCAAGGCCAGCAGTCGAATGGTCTTTTTCCTGACCTGAAATAGTCACAATGGAAATCCCATTTTCATCCACAGGAGCTTCATCCACAGCTCGAATGAGGAGACTTCCGCTTCCTGCCGCTGGGTCGTAAATAGTCCAATATTTATCAGGAATCTGTTCAATCATACCAATACCAATCAAGCGGGCAATGATTCTGGAAACCTCGCTTGGAGTATAGAACTGACCCTTGCTTTTTCCAGATTCCTGAGCAAATTTCATCATGAAGTATTCATAAGCATCGCCAATGATGTCATCGCCGCTGGCGCGGTTCGTGCGGAAGTCAATAGCTGGATTTTGGAATACGCCAATCAGTCCAGAAACCTTGTCCACCAACTCTTTGCCAGAACCAAGCTCATCAGCATTGTTAAAACTGACGTCAGGCAAAGCGCCCTGTAAATGGTTGTCCTCCAAGAACTTCTGAATAATCTTATCGACACGTTCACCGACATCCGGTTTACCCTTGGCAAGAATCAGGTCATCGAAAGAAGTTCCTGGTTTTACTGTGAACATAGCATAAGGCTGCCCCTTATATCTGTCCGTTACATATTTATGGAAGAGCAGTACTAAAACATAGTCTTTATAGCGAGCTGGTTCCACGCCACCCCGAAGCTTGTTGCAAGCCTCCCAAAGCATTGAATATAATTCCGATTTTTTCACGGCCATGTCCTCTTTTTTCTCCGTTTCTTAGTATTCGTTGATATCAATTCCTTCTTTAAGAAGGCGCTCATAGCGCTCATTAGAAATAATGACTACCATTGGTTTTCCGTGTTTCAATACAAATCCAGCCTTATCTTCTTCAGAAACAGACGTGATGATTTTTGAGGCCTGTCCTCTTAGAAAATCTGACATATTATAGTGTTCCATCGGTGTGATGCTTTTTTTCTTTTCTGACATAATCATCCTCCTGTGCAGATTCACATAGTCATAATTAAAGCATATCATAAAGTAATTACTTTTTCAATTACTTTCACATAGGTATTTATGCTGGAGCTCATCCGAGTTATTCATATACATTCTGTCAACTCAACCCACCAAATAACAGTGCTGTCAACACAACCCTATTCGATTTCAAACCATAGATAAGTTCTGACAGATAAAAGAAAAGGGATTCCCGGCGTCCGACCATCACCTGCCCGACACCAGAAATCCCTTGTTTCAGCCATTCTTCAGCACTTTATTTACCAACCCGTGACATCAAAACAACACTCTCAACATGCGGTGAAAGTTCCTTCTTATACTTCATAGCGAAACTCCTTCCTTTTGCCAAAACATATGTAATAACTTCACACATGTCTTAATACCCCTTATTAGTTTACGATTTCAATTACTGATGATACTTCAATTGCATCATCTTTCAATTTAATAGCACAGGCCTTATACATCATCCCCTTTGCCACACACTTAATAAATTCATTATAAAACAATGTTTTCTTATTCAAACGTATACGTTTTGTATGTGGATTCAGCGAAACAAACAAATAGCATACCTTCTGCCCATTACTCAGTAATTTTCCGATAAGACTCAATTGCTGTAAGGCTCGTTCAGAATACACAGTTGGAAAAACAGCTTCTGATTTTTCAGAAAGCACCGTTTTAACTTCAATTATCGTTTCTGTATCGTTTATATAGATATCCGTCCTATATCCCTCAATCGTAACCTCTCGCTGATATTGCTTTCTTTTTCCCAAAAAAGAAAAATATCTTCTATACAGTTGCTCCGCAATAACAGCATTAGCAGTGGCAAGGTTCAAAAAAATATAATTATATTTTCCTTCTATTGCAAAAACAGTATACTTTGTTTTAGCCGCAGAATTATTAGTCTGCAAAAGTACTTTTCGATTTTCTAGCTCAATAAAGTTACTCAAACGGGAAGAAGAAGAAACATAGCACAACTTATCTTCACCATCTACTGATACCACGCAACGAAATCGGCTCTTTAATTCTTCTCTAAAAATCCCCTCAGTGAATTCTTTTTTCTCAATTTGCATGATAACATTTCTTCTCCTATCCTGTTTACATAATACGAGATATATACATACCTTCTCTTTTTCAATCTACTATCAACGCACTACTATGCATTATAATTGTTCATCTTATGACTAAATGTATTAACTTAGCAGAGCTGCTGAACACGCTTCTTCATATTTTTCATAACTATTTAATTGCTTAATTCTGCTTTGTTGTCGTCTTCTACGACTACTCAAGCTTCCGCTATTCGGAAGCAGTAATTCACTCATCCCCGCCAACATGCATACTTCATTCCATTCAGTCATAAGATACTTTGTATGCTGTACTACCTGTCCATGTAGCTCATTAGCGCTATCAAATCTCGGCATTATTTTGTAAGGCAAAGTATGAATATGTCGTCTTCCAAACTCGCCTTGGGGTTGAAAGTCCATAATCGCGTCCCCTAAAGCCCGACTATTGATCATGCCTACTAAATAGATTGCTTCTTCCTCACTATCTGCAATATACCAATATAGTGTCTGGTCTATAATCAATCTATCTCTATTTACTTTTTCTAATGAAAGATATGCTGCACAGGGATTTGAACCACCTGCTGCTGATAAAACAATCCAATTAGCAACGGTAAAATTTTGTTTTTTCAATTTCCCTCGAATGTTTATAGCATTCATTAACAATGATTCTAATTGTATTCCGATTTTATCTTGCATTTCCCTAAAAACATATGCGGAGCTATCATTCATCAGTGCAATATCTTCTTCAGAAATGGAATGCCAATTTCCTTGATTTTTTTCTCCAGGTATTATGCATTTTGCCGACTGCGAAACATGAAAAGGTGAAAGATGTTTTGAAAGCAAACATTCAAAAATATATTTTCCGGCAAAATCACGAACCTCTATATCATTACAAATTTCTTTCTTTTGATCATTTATCAAATAAAACAACTGACTTGTTCGTTCTATTTTTGAGATTGTCCATTTACCGTTTGGTTGTTGAGTGAATTCGTGAAACAATGCTGTTCTCGGAAAAACATCTGCCCCTTGATTAAAAATCATAGGTTCTGCATTAATTAAATCTGCAACTTCAGTATTATTACCATGATTAGTCCAAGCACTTCTGTTGCCTTGCTTTACAAGAGTATATTCACAAGAACTAAATGTTCCATTGTCAGAATATAACCGTCCTGCCAGTACCTCAGGATTGCATGTATCTATCTTGTTTCCAAACAATACTATTGCTTTATTTTTAAATGTTGTTCGAGGCAACTCCCATAAAGCATTAATTTGCATTTCAACAGCTGTCTTATACTTTTCTATTCTCAAAGGTTCGTGATTAAATCCACTCATAAGACTCCCTGGCATTATAACACTCCAAACGCCACCCTCTTTTAGGTATTTTTCAACAGCATTTATTAAAAAGGTTGTAGCTAATTCCATATGCGGATGCGCTGCTCCCGTTGGTTTTATACCATAATTTAGTGCTTTATTTAAAAGTGCATTCTTATACGGATTATCCGCCAGTTTACTCATGGCTAGCCACGGTGGATTCGAAACAATACAGTTAAACTGATGTGCTGTAAGTCCTGGTCTATAACTATTACTTAAAATAAAGAACCATATACCATTCTTTCCTTCCCGCTGTAACTGCTCCAATTGAAGTAATAGATTCCTGCAAGCTGTATTCAACCTTTCTTTTTTATCCTCATATATGACTGTATCACATTCACTTTCAATTGCATTAATTATTGCGATAATAGTATCCTTTTTTAGCTCTGTTTCTGCCTGAGAGGCACGTGTCATCGCAACTTTATATGTTTTAGCCATAAACCCATCAAAAATCTTTCTATACTCTGGTGTCAATAAAAATGCTGGTAATGCAATTTTATTTTCTCCAAAATGTAAAACATACGATTCGTTTACATCTGTTGGCATCATATGTGTAATTGGTGTTGCAACAAATAATGAATCGGCATGATAAATTGGAACAATTATTGTGCCTCTATGAAAATCGAATAAGTCTTTCATACTGAGTACCCAGTTAACCTTTGCCAACATTACTGCCAGTGGATCGATATCAAATCCCAATACACTTGTAAATACCAATGCATCTTTTTCAGCAGTATATTTATCTGGAGTTATTTCATACTTATTTCTAACTGCTTTTAAGGATTCAATTAAGAATACGCCTGAACCGCAACACATATCTAATATTTGTGGATTTTCACCTTCTGGTAATATATTAATATTATAGTCTACTATTTGTTTCGCAACCCAATGTGGAGTAAACTCCTGCCCCAACAATAGTCGATGCTCCCTATTTGCCAACTGCGCCAGCAGTTCCCCAAATAAATCTTGATCTCCTGTAAGAGAAAAATCATATGCAATTAATTGTGATTGCATAGCTTTTACGCAATCTAATAATTGCTCTATATATGGGGCTTCGTTTAGCCATCCAAAATAATCATAATCAACTAAATTTTCGATATTACGTTGAGCAAAATATCTACCATTTAAAATCTGCTTAGCTTCAAGGTCATTACTTAAAATGGGGGCCCTTTGTAGAATATTTGCACAAATAATTTTTGCAACCGTAACTAAATAAAATTCATTGATGTATGTTTCTGTTGAAAAAGAACCATAATCAGAAGCTCCAAGATAAGCCACAAAATTTTGCCATACTTGTTTTATTAGTTCAGCATATTCCGTATTTCCTTTCATGGCCGATATTACAACTCTAGAAAAATCTGTAATATGTGTACTGTAGAAGGTACTATCCATTCCAAAATCTAATACAAGCGTTTTTGCATTAAGTATTCTTGACTGTGCTCTTCCTAAAAATTTATTTATAAAACTATCAAACTTCTGATACTCAATATCCGAGTCAACAGACAAATCGACAAACTCCCTTTCAATAAGCTCTATATTATCTGCACCATATAATTGGCCTCTCGGAACATTTCCAACGACATTCATTGTATATCCATACCAACGTACAGTATCTGATAATACACCATAGATTTCACTGGTTACAATACCTGCATTATGAAGTGCTGCACAGTATTCTTTAACTTGATTATATCCTTCATCAAAAATGTGTTGGATTTTTAAGTTTTTCTCATATTCTATTGCTGTCTTTCCGACTATAGAATCAACAAATCCTGTACGTGCATTCCCATATGTATTTGCAAAATGAACATGTGCTTCTGTTCCCATAACATGTGCTTGAATCCACCATGGTGAATCAGGAAAAATACTATTCAATCGGGTAGAGAGTAAATGTCTTAATTTATCCTCAACAGCCTCATTATTAATTTGCTGTTGTGCCGTTTTAGCAAAGTCTCTCAACGCATTCTTGTTCATCATAGGCTACACCTCTTTCTCTCATTTTGCTTTGTTGGATTCTTTTCAATTCTGCAAGTAAACTTTTTCGTTCTATATTGTAAAATGGTGCTAGTGTCGCCAAATCTATTTCTTTTTGTAGGACAGAACTAATATCACCGGCTTTACAGATTGAATTTCCGCAAGATGCCAATGATACTAATTGTTCTGATGTATATTGGGGAAATAAAACAGTTTTCAAATGATTAGCTTCAACTTTTAAAGCACCGCCTCCCATTACTGTACAAACTAATTCCATATTACACCTAAACCATGTTGAATTAAGCAATGCTAACATTGCCATTTTGATATTTTCGTCATCGCACCAAAGAGTTACAAAATTAGCATCAACTGCAATGGGACTTTCATTTGACTGTGCTATATATAAGCACTCCACAGATTTACTGCATATTCTTGTAATACACATATTTGGTAAATGCCTTTTTGTTAATGCTGGAAGCATATACCAAAAACGAAAATAACCTGTTGAGTCCTTTTTTTCATTTGGTTTCACTGCTGAAAGTTCTGCAAACCTTTTTCCTTTTGGAGATATATAAACTTCAGCTGCATCTATATAATCAGAAAGTTCCTGTGATGCTATGTCGAATCCTTGCTTGCACTGCGCACTTAAAACATTTTTATCCTTTTCTCTAATACTATTTGTTAAATATATTAATGCTGTTTTTAGCCTTTTTGAATCAACATATAAGCCTCCAATCTCTCTTCGGTTTTGTAATGTTTTTATCACATATTTCTTAGGTACTTTAATTTTTTTGCTATACCAGTATTTTGAATCAAGATCTATTTCTTCTGGCAACTCTCCACAGATTGTTCCATAAAAAAAATCATTAGCCCCAGTTCTCAACCCCTGGCCACAGTACAGCCCCATCTTTTCTATTGTAGTAAATTTGTATGGATAAAAATTATATCCCAATAATTTTAGCCCAAGTGGTAACCGCTCTGCGTCACTAATTTCAAGTCTTTCATTATTGGAACTCCACTTTGTAACTTCTTTTGATTTCATTAAATTAGGAAACAACGCATATGTTTGAGTAAGGTATGTATTAAACAAGGCAGTTTTTACTTCTTTTTGTGATCCCATAAGTTTTTGCAAAGCGTTTATGCCTTTAGTTGATTCAAAACATATATTATCCACTAAGGACCTCTCCCCGATCAAATCGGGACCCAAATTAATATAGTATGTTCTCTTATTTTTACTATCCAATAAATCAACTATTTCATTTCTTTTAGCAACAATCAGGCATGTTCGAATAAGTGCATTTTCAAACCACGCAGCTCCAATATCTCTCGCAATTGTTATTACATCAAAACATTTAAGCAACATATATTGAACTGGTGAAGCATACTCTCTACTTAACCATGAATCCGGAACGACAATAGCTAAGTACCCATTCTGCTTTACCATTGATGCACAAAGAATCCAAGAAGGAACAGCCATATCAGCTAATCCAGAATACCCTCTTACTAATTCTAAAAACATCTTTTTTTCTGATACTCTTAAGTTTGGCATTAATGATATCGACTGTAATAAATTCTTTCTAATTTTATTTCCGTCTGGCATAACACAATCTACATCATCTGTTTGTAACTGATACCGAACATATGGTGGGTTTGTAATTACAAGATCCCACCCTTCCGACATATATTTTTCATTTGAAGAAAAAGCATCTTCAAATACCAAGTTCCCAACTGGAACATTATTAATACACTCATCCTTTATAGTATCATCTATTTCAATCCCAACCATTTTCTCTACTTCAATTCCTGCTCTTTGAACCGCAGACAACATGTCTCCAATACCCATCATAGGATCAATAACCGTGTGAATTAAGTGTTTTTCAGGAATAAGTGAAACTAATAAATCCGCAACTTTTTCTCCAGAAAAATATTGTCCAAATCTCTTCTGGCGTAACACTTTACTATTTATGCTTTTCAAACGAATTCTCTCCTAATCTCCTTTTGATAAATTCATACGCTTCCTTAGCATCTAATGTGACCGGAACTCCATTTTCAAGACTCTTATTAACGTAGAGCGAATATAATCTTCTTTCATTAAGCTGGCTTTGGAGCCTTCCCTCATCAATTACTTCGTCGAGTAATTGATTACCATTCTCTGTATCACAATGCATTTGTTCTGACTTCTGGAGAAGAAACATCGGGTCTCCTTGCACGGCACCAGCTGACACTACTTGCTTGAAGCTTGCCTGTTTTTTTTCTAAAATATTGGTTAATGTAATGCCAAAACCCGAACTATCTAATGCTTCACCAAAGGCCGACCAAATATTGGCTTTCGCTGAATGAAACACTACAGCAGCATATTTTTCTTTTCGAAGAACTCTATTTATTTCTGAAAATACAGATTTTAGCATCTCTTTGTATTCATAAACACCTTTATTTTGCGATGCACTAATTATTAGTTCCCTGGTTCGGTCTGTGACTTTTTCTAACCAAAGTTCATTGATTTGATTTACCTCTGCATATGGAATAAAGTCACCAAAAGGGGGATCTGTAAATATAAAATCCACTGAATTCTCAGGTTCCAAAATTTTCTCACTTGAAGAATTATGAACAATTACATTTCCAGTACAATTCTCAAGTATTCCAAAAGCCTCAATAAACGGTTTGGCTTTTCTTCTTAAACCCAAAAGAATATTTTTTTCTACTGGCAGCTTACTAATATATAATACCCCACTTTGTGCACCAGTCAAAATAAAGTCCTTAGCATTCTTTTTTGCAACGACTCTTGTCATCAAAGTACAATGTGTTGCATTATAGCTTAATAATAACAATTTTAATGCATCAGATATAGGTTTTTCATATCTATCTGTAATTTTCCAAAGTTTAGACATAACATTGTAATTACGCCTAGTATAAAAATGATGAAGATGCGTAATTCCGAAATGATAACCTGCACGATGTAATTCACCCCACTGAATTTTTCTAGGCAAATCTTCTTTATCATGTGGTTCCTGTTCATATATATTTATTTGAAGTGCATCCTCAATATTGGCTTTTCTGTTCCAATTTTCTCCATCGGTACTTCCATAAACCCATGCGGGTACTCTTTTCTTCCTGATTGCTGTTCTATTTAACAGTCCATCAAAATACTCTTCCACTGCAAATGAAAATTCATCCACTGGTTGGCTACATCCACAATATGGACATTTAATTTCTTTTTTAAATTCCGCTGGTTGTCTGCTTGTCCCCTCTGAAAAATAGGAAAGTTCTTTTTTACAATTTGGGCATGTGAGAACATCAGTCCAAATTATATACCGCATTATTCCATCATGTCCGTTAGGATCCTTAGTGGAATAATAGTATCCTACAACTTCCTCAGCTGTGTTGATAAAATCGTTTAATGCGCTTTCAAAGTCTCTTGCAGATAATCTACTCATTATCGTGTTCGAGGCAAATGAGCCGTAACTTCCAATTTCATATAAAATAGCATCACGTTTCCCCCACTTGGGATTAACACCTAGCTCTTTTGAAATCTTAATCATCTGGTCTGTCGGATGTTCACACAGCAAAGTAGCAATTCCCGTACTACCGCTTCCTCCAAAAGTATCTAATATTTTGTCTCCAGGCTCAGTTGCAGTTGCAATATAAACTGCAATAGACTCTGGTGATATTTTTGTTGGATATGGAAATGTATTATAAAAAGCTCCAGACCGAGTTGATGTTAATGGTTTACTAAATAATTTATGAATCTCTTTCATATATTGGTTTATCCCTTCGCTGGCTAAATTATTAAAAATGTCATCCCGAAAAACGTACTTATACTGAGCTCCGGGGCATATCTTCCATATCTGAATTAACAAATTCAACAATATCTCCAATATTACATTCAAGTGCTTTACATACTTTCATTAAGACTTCCATGCTTACCGGTTCTCCTTTGGACATTTTGGTAACAGATGCCCAACTTATACCTGCCGCTGCCTGTAAATCCTTTTTCAGCATTTCTTCGTCAATGAGTAATTTCCATAGTTTTTTATAGCTTACTGTCATTTTAATTTCACCTCTTGCTGGAACACTATTCCTGTGTAGCAGTCATGTATACCCTGAGTATTACAACTTTATAAAGTATACCATAGCGTTTTAATCTTCACAAGGTTAATCTTCACAAATGCAAGAATAATTCTTTCATTCTACTCAACATTTAATCTTTTCTTACCTTTTCTTACTTCTCTTCATTTTTACACTCAATCTCCGTCCCGTCCAAGAATCGCACCACCAGCGTCCCATTCTCAAACACCCTGATGCAATCCAATGTCTTCAACACAAAATCCGTATCCACCTCCGTCAAGTTTCCTGTCTCCTCCGTATACTTCACAAATTTCTCAGCCCTATAGCCTTCCAGCAAATCCTCACTCTGCATCTGTCTCCGCCACCGTTCCAGAAAACTGTCCCGATTCTCAACCAATGCATTCCAAGCCATCAGATAGGCCTTTATCAGTGTCTCTTCATCAACATGTCGGTTGCTGCATCCCATAACCCCTTTGACCTTATACCGTTCACCGCACTGCCATACCTTTCTGTCAATGCCTGTGCTACTTCGCCACCCTTTTCGCCTAAATACCATATTGCAGTTTCCACACAAGATCTTTGATGCAAATGGGTTGCTCTCCGGTCGATGGGAATACGAGTTTGTCCCATGTTCCTCAACATACTTCTTTCTGCGTTCACTTTCAAGCTGGACACATTCCCATATTCTCTGTGGAATAATCGCCTCATGGTCATCCTCCACATAATACATCTGAATTTCCCCTTGGTTCTGCACACGTTTCTTAGAAAGGAAATCCACCGTATAACTCTTCTGCAGTAAAGCATCGCCTTTATACTTTTCATTCTCAAGCATACTCATCAACGTGGTAGCCTGCCACTTCGTACCGCCATCCCAGCTCTTCATTTGCTCTCTTTCAAATATCCGCTTGATGTAATCCACTGTCTTTCCGTCCAGGTATTCCTGAAACAACCGCTCTACAATCGAAGCCTGTTTCCTATTAATCACCAGCT
This sequence comes from Acetivibrio sp., assembly GCA_031553075.1. Taxonomy (GTDB): domain Bacteria; phylum Bacillota; class Clostridia; order Lachnospirales; family Lachnospiraceae; genus DIGJ01. The sequence goes on along the minus strand of JAVBLX010000101.1, from coordinate 8,169 downwards.
TTCCATCCTCGTCAGTATCGTATCCAAGAAACCGCTTTGTGCTCATTTTATGCTTGCATTTTGGCTTCCCCTGTATACCTGATTCCAGCTTTCCCGTACCTTAGCAGGGTCTTTCAAAACACCGGGATGCTCCAATACTCCACCGGGATTTGCTCCATTAGCAAAGAAACTGGCTCCGTATTCCTCACAAGCCATCGTCATACCGACCGCATTTTTAGCCATTGCTATGGGCGAATATCCGATTAAGCCATCAAAGCCAAGACCAGGAATATGCAGTACCTCTTCTTCTTTTAAAATTATCCTGCCATTTTGGTTGATGTTGGTTTTTTCTTCTGTATATCTTTTGTAAACATAGTAATTTTGTCCGCTCTCATCCCGATCCACTTCCATTTGATCCGGCAATAAGGGATACAACTCAAGTACCCTGCCGCTTCCATCACGAATAATTTGTGCATAGGCGTTTCCCCAGATCAGCAAATGACTCATCAAAGTCTCTCTAAATACAAAAGAAGTCATCTCCGGATTTGGTTCATCATGGAGAATGCTATACAAGGGATGTTGATAATCCCGCTCTTTGCCCGTTTCACTGTATTTGTAAATATGAATGGGCAGGGAAGCGATTGTTTCAGCTAATATTCTGACACATGCATAAACGGCAGTGGTTTGCATGGCAGTCCGTTCGTTTACCGAACTGCCGCTGGTACTTCGACCAAACAAAAAGGATAAGCCAGAACCTGCATAGTTGTTCTGTGGCTTATCCCTCGCCTTTCGTATTCCGAGTAAGGTTTTTAGTTTCATATTCTCCTCCTAAAAATGGGTAAAAGAAAAGCAACTCCGTAGAGATGCTTGTGTGAATAATATTTATTTTTTATGGCAAATTTGAATTTGTATCACTTCTATTTTGCATTATCGTAAGATGTTTTTAACCAACTAATCAGTTGTTCATCAATATCACTTTCCTTGTCTATTGTTACATAATAAACAAGATCATTAAGATGTTCAGGAATTTTACCTACACGAGTATCTATAATTTCCTTATTTGGATAAAATACAATTCTAAAACTGGTTTTTAGAACGGTACCATCATTATCTAAAAGAGAGATACATGCGAAATTTTTACGATTACAAAATATAACTGGCTTAAGATTTGAATTTCTTTTTTTGATTGTCATTTTTGGTAAAATCGTTAACTTTTGAATTAATTCATTATATAACCCAAAAGATTCATTATTGTTTCTGAAATTTTCAAATACGTTATCTTTCATAGGGACCTCATCAAATTCTGATTTTGCTGTTATCACTTTGTTAACTCCATAGGTGTAAATCTCAAACCATTTATTATTTGTTCTTTATCGACCTCATAAAATCCTAATTTGCGATATATCGGGACAGCATAAGGAGAAGAATTTACTGTCATTTTATCAGAACGGCACTCTTTCAGTATAACTTTGAATAATTGCTTACCGATGCCTTGTCTGTGGTAATTCCTTTCTACAAAAAACAATGCAATATGTGTCCCGTCACTTCGTGTTGCAATAACCCCAACTAATTCATCTTTATCAAATGCACCATACATGCTGAGTTTTGATAAGTATTCTTCATCATGAATACTTTTATGAAATTCCTCTATTCCTTCTTCTGTGTAATCGGGTGATTCATATTCTAAAAAAACATTCCAAACAAGCGACAATGCTTCGATTATTTCCTTTTCATTTAGTTTTCTGACCGAAATATCTAATACCATTATTAGCCCCCCAATTCTAGTTTCCGATTCAACGACTTGAAATATAGCAATGTTATTGCATGGGATAGTTAAAGATGATTTCATCCTCGCACTCTCTTTTACCCCCCAGTTTTTCATATACATGGCATGCATTGTACAAGCTCTTTGATGAACTCAGGAACAAATTACAGAACCCATTCACATTTGCATAGTGTAGCATATTTTTCAAGAATCGCGTCCCATATCCTTTATTTTGATATTCCGGTAGTATATCAATTGAATGCAAATACATTTCTATTTTCCCGTCTGGTCTTGCTAATCGGCAAGCATATGCAAGTCCAATAGGTTTATCATCCAATAAATAGATAAAACCATATGCTCCGCTAGTTGAGATGAAATCCTCCAATATTCCTAAATCAAAAACCATACCATCATTTTCCATTAGTTCTTTTAATCCTCGAATATTTGATTCATCTAGAACTTCAAATTTTTCCATTAAAAAAGCTCCTTCGTATACTTAATTCCTTTTTCTCGCTCTTAGTATAGCATTATTTTCTCTAACTTAAAACACCAAAATTCCCCTATCATCATACACGCTGCCCGCCTGGTTCCCCTCATTCCGTATCGCCCTGTCAAGTGCCATTACCGTTGCCACAGCCCCATCAATCTTCTCTGTAGATTTCTCTTTATCAGGCTTGATATTTCCTGCCGGATCTGTACGGACATAAATATTATCCATCATCCACCGCAGTACCGGATGACCACCATGAGCAATTTTCTGTTCCAACGTCAGCTTCATTAACTCTTTACTTGGTGGCGACATATCCTTAAATCCTTGTCCGAAGGGAACTACCGTAAAGCCCAGTGCATCCAAGTTCTGCACCATCTGGACTGCTCCCCAACGATCGAAAGCAATCTCTAAGATATGGTATTTCATTCCCAACTGCTCAATAAACTTCTCAATGAATCCATAATGAATCACATTTCCTTCCGTGATCATCAGCTTTCCGGCTTTTTCCCACACATCATAAGGTACATGATCTCTTCTGATTCTTAGTCGCATATTTTCTTCCGGTATCCAAAAATATGGTAGCAAGATATATTTTTCACTCTCACTCCTTGGCGGGAACACCAAAACCAACGCTGTGATATCTGTAGAACTACTGAGGTCAAGCCCTGCATAGCAATCCCTGCCACAAAGTTTTTCCTCATCCACAGGAAAAGCACAGACATCCCACTTTTCCATCTGCATCCATCTTGTAGATTGCTTTACCCATTGATTCAGACGAAGTTGCCTGAAAATATTTTCTTCTGCCGCATTGTCCTTTGCACTTAAATAAGCATTCCTGACTTTTTCAATATCAATGGTATGTCCCAAAGATGGATTCACTTTATACCAAATTTTTTCTGATGACCAGTCCTCGTCATCAGAAGCACCATATATACAGGGGTAAAAGGTTGGATCAATTTTTCTCCCCAGAATAATATCCTCTGCTTTTTGGTGCTGTTCAAAACATACAGAATTTCGGTCCGTTCCAGCAGTTGTTATCAGGAAGAAAAGAGGCTGTGTTCTGGCATCACCGCTTCCTTTGGTCATAACATCAAACAACTCTCTGGTTGGTTGAGCATGCAACTCATCAAAAATAACTGCATGAACATTTAAGCCATGCTTCGTATGAAGTGCTCAGGATCCAGTCGAATGATTCCAATCCCAAACGCATTATTCAAGCGACGCATTTCATCTATCAACTCTGGGTCTTCTGTTATTTGTAATGCCACCAGGTATCCTTCGTGCGCCCAACTGGAATTGGATACCGCCTGAAAATAGTACTCCCGAAGATTGGACAGATTAATACTGATCTTCATCTCAAAGGAATATAGCTTATAAGGATTCACTTTTAGCATATCAAGCAGCCTAAGTGTATTCTCTGTATATGACTCAAAAGGAAAATGTACCCCTACGATATCAGGATGCAGCCATATATTCTTGCCACCTTTTTCACGCTTGGATACCTCATGGTATATGGTTTTCGTGGAACACTTGAAATGCTCATCCGAATTGACAAAACTAGACAGCAAAATGTGTAAATCTCGTTCGGAGTATTTTTGCTTCGTTTCTGGCTGCTTCTGGCTTTCTTCATACTCCTGTAATCCTGCCGCACGGTCTTTTAGAAAGAACTTTGCCGGACGTTTACTGATTTGTTCAAAAACAGAATTCGGATTGTTTTTAATGTCCACATATAGCCTAGCGGAAAGCGTGCGAATTGGCGTCTTGCCAGAAGACGCCAATTTCTCTCTCAAACTATATTTTTCTGATGCATCCCACATCTCATCAACAGATAATGGAATGTTCTCCTGTTCCAATACTTCCCTTGCAAAGTCCAAAAAGCTGTATGACATTCTAACCCTTCTTTCCAATAACAGTATACAAAATATTATTGATTTTAATCTCATAAATATTCATCTGACTACATAATATATATGGCGAATATATTTTGATTAATGGAGGGTCTATATGGAATGTCCTTATTGTAAAGGTACTGATATTATCCAAGGATATTTAATGAGTGGCTATCAGGTTCATTTTGTTCCACTTAGCGAAAAACGGCGTCTTGTTAAGGATACATATGCTATTAATGTCTGTGTATGTAAGGATTGCGGAATGTTTGTAGGTTTCAAGCTGAGAAACCCTGAAAAACTAATTTAGGTACCACTCTTCACGAGTTGGTACCTCTCTCAATTCAAATGCTTGTTTAATTTGGAAAAGCATAAATGCCGGTTCCAAAGTATGAGAGATTTTTCCTTCTAAATCATTAGCCCAAATAGCATACTATCATTTCATGAATATCGACACTAAAATCGTTTCAATAACTTGATCTCTATTTAATTTTCCATTTGTAACCAACATCCGTCCTCCCCCTGAAATAGAGTCTGCTTGCAAATTATCAAACTCTAATAAGGAAAACTCAAATTCCTTTCTTAATGTACAATAATAATCATCATTTTCTTCATTCACAATTTCACCAGCACGATCTACTATATGCACAGGAACTTTTTTCATGGCAGCTATTTTACATGTATTCCATAAAACTAATTCTGCATATGAGGACTCTAAGTTTTGTTGAATTTGAGATATATTTAAGCCGTACTCTAACATATATGGTAAATAAAACTGTATAGTTTTCTTATCCCAATAGCTTCCTACATTCCAACATATCACTACTTCAAAATCAATTTTCTCTAATACTTCCGTATAAAATTCCTCAACAGCTATATCCGTCTCAATAAACAAAACATCTGCCTCTGGAAGTTCACCTATACTATATCCTTTCTGTTGTATCAATAATTTTGCTTTTTCGATGCATTCTCCATTCTTATCAAGTGCAATTACTTTATGCCCGTTTTCTAACAATGATAAAGTGCTATACCCTGTTCCACAACCAATTTCTAATATAGTGCTGTATTCATCGATTTTCTTTCGCATCCAGCAATAGTTACTTTTATCATAAAAGTGTTTTGAACTAACTTCCCACTGTTCTGCATATTCTATTTTTTCATTCATATATTCCCTACTTCCTGTTTTGCGGTAAAGTATCGTTTTGCCAAAATGTATGCCGCTATCTTCAAAATTCCTCACCCCGGGGTAAATCAATTTCCTCATAGCCACTTTACTGGTTCATAAACACACTTCCACTTTTGTCCCAAATCGCCGGAATCCTTTGATTTACTGGGCTTTTCGCTCCAGCAAACAAACGGTTTCAACATGGCTTGAGCGGGCAATTTTCATATCAGTATTTTTGATATTGGGGACGTTTTCGCCCCTAGTTTTGTCCACTCATTCATATTCACCCCTGTAATTTGTCAATGCCAAAATCCCTAGAAAATCGTGGTTTTTTCGGTGATTGGTCTGTGCGAATTTAGGGGGATTTCTTGGTGTTTTTTGTAACCAGAAAAACAATGTTCAATGCTGTAACTCTATAGTTCTTTTCAAAAGAATATCGATATAATTATCCAATAAGATATTCATATTTTTGGGGATCCCCATTTTTATATCGCCACTCTCCGATAAATCACGAATGTTATCTCTTATAATTTCCCCATTAAAGAACATTATTAAAGACTCATCTTCTATCCATTTTACAAGAGTTTCGTCCGAATTAAACCCCTTGCTAAAGTTACCATTAGCAAAACATTCATAAAGGAAATATGGCACATAATCGTAATAAGGTTTCGACCCTCGGAATTGCATCCATCTTTTCGGCAAAATCATAACATTTGCACGAGTTTGTCCTAATGAAAATAGTTTTGATAGTTTTATTACAGCTGGGCAGTCTTTAGGTAACATTCTTTCCAAATTATCATCACGGAATATTTTCTTTAAAAAGGTATGTCTATCATTAATATTGCTTAATTTATTCAAGCAATCATATCCATTGATTTCTACTAAAGTCCACCTCAAAGGCAGCCACAAAGAAAAAATAGTATCTGCATATAGATTTCCATCCGTTAAAACACAATCTAAATCATGTTCACTTCGGAACTTATCATGCTCCCTTGAGTTATCATCATATTTTGATTTTGGTTTGTTATCTTCATACCATATCCAAGAATTTATTTTTCCCCTTATTGGAGTATATACATCTATGCTCATTTATAATGCCTTTCTCTATCCCAATAACTCACGAATCTTTGCTGTCATTATATTCTTTCTTTCTTCATAAAACTCCTCGAACTTTTCAAATTCAAGAGATATGCTATTTGGAATAAACGAATTCTTGCAAAACCCTGCCTTTTGAATATCATTCATATCATTATAATAATCAACAAGTCGCATATCATTCTTGCTACCATTACTTCTTCCTTCAAGTAATTGTAAGTTTGGTAATCTATTACGGTTACCACGCCATCTTCGCCAATCTTCCATAGAGGCCGTGACAGGTTTACTACCATCAAATCTATCAAAAGGATGTAAATGATCCTGCTCATATTTATAATTCTTGTTTGTCCAATCAAGGCAAAGATAGTACAGCGCCTCACCTGCAACACGGCTACCTTTTTCAGAGTTTAGGATATCTTCTATCTTGCCATCAGTCACTCTAAGGTCATTCATCTGATTTAGCATATCAACTGTAATCTCATAATCATTTTCATTGATGTTACTCTTCATTTGCTGTAATTTACTTGTAGTTCCGGATTGGAAGTACGTAAATAGAATAGCTCTTATCAAATAAGCACGAATACCACTCATATTATCCTTGTAATCAGGGTTATAATACATAAAATAAACAATAGGCAGTAATACGTTCCAACTACTCGAAAAGCGACCAACTTCAATCTTCATGTCTTTCAGTAATAATTCAAGATTTTTAAGTGCCTTTTTGAATTCACTCCAATTGTTCTTTAATTCCTCTGCTATCTGCTTATTAATGTTGGATTTAATTACATCACCATAAAGCATTAGTGCAGTTCGGATGATAAAATCAGAACCAAAACCTTCATATGAGTCAACTAATAGTTTCCCAAATTCAGTCTTGGCACTAGGCCAGTAAGCCTCTAGGATTGACATAGTAATTTCGGATTTGCGTAATGCCTTACCACCACTATTAAATCTTACAAACATCTCAAGGGCATCATCCTGTTTCATATCCTTGATTTCTGTATATCTTATAAGTTTCTCTTCAAATATTTTCTTATAAAGCTTGTTCAAAATATCCCTTGCATACTCTTTACTGTCTGTTGGAACATTAGCAATTACATCTTCAATAGCAGCATCCCTTTTTGTTTCATCCTGGAGCTTTGCGTCTAAGATTTTTCTGATTTCAAACTGTGTAGGACTAAGTTTTCCAACCTTTTCACTGAATTTGATATCATACTTTTTGCTATTATATTCTTCCTCATCCACTGTTAACTTATTTTTATTTAATTCAATTAGTAGCTTGGTAACAATGCCACCACCATTTTTCTTTCTTGCGTGTTTCTGACGAATATAAGCATCTCCGAAAAGCGAAAGAAATAAAGATGTCAGTCTTTGCTGTCCATCCAAAACAGCTGTATCCGTTAGATTGACATCAATACTTGAAAGTTCATAATTAGTGCTATCTGCTTGTTTTCTGCTATCAAAAGTTACTTCTGATAGGAAATTGCAGAAATATGTATCCCATGAAACGTTATCATCATCAACGTGCCAGAACAGAAAGGTTGCGATAGGGTAATCCAATAAAATAGAATCCCATAATTTTTCTATCTGTTCCATGCTCCAAACATATTGTCTTTGGAATGCAGGCATAACATACTTGCCATCTTTTATATTTTGCAAAGCATCATAAATTGTAATGCTGTCATCTACTAATACGCTCATATTCAAACCTCCACTTTAGTAAGCACTTTGATATAATGTACTTGTTTTGCTACTATCTGATTTCTGTAAATTGCAATCTTGACATGAT
>JAVBLX010000165.1:0-5936 GCA_031553075.1 Acetivibrio sp. | reverse complement strand
CTATGCGTATGACGGCTTTGGACAGATGACAAAAGCGGTGATGGAAGAGGGAGAAACGCTGGTTTGCCGTTATGATGCAGAGGGACTGCGTCATGAGATTGAAGAAAATGGGCGATTGATTCAATTCTTTTATGAGAAAGATGGAGAGCTTGCGTATGAGGAATCCGAAGAAACGGGAACAATTCGTTATATTCGGGGAAATCGGAGACTGGTGGCATCGGACAGTGAGTATGCGAGGACGTATTATCATTATGCGGCGGATGCCATTGGCAGTGTTTTAGCGGTATTGGAAGGAAATGAATTTGAGGGAGAAAAAGGGGGAAGTCTTGCCGAACGAGTGGTCTGCAGGGCTGCTTATGATGCGTTTGGAAACCGAAGCATGTCGGAGAATCGGGCAGTGAATCGGTATGGATTTAGCGGAGCGGTGTATGATGAAGTTTCAAGGCAGTGTTATTTGAAGAGCCGATATTATGTGCCGGAGACGGGACGATTTATGCAGATGGATTCGTATCATGGGGCAGGGTTGAATTTGTATGCGTATGTGTGGAATAATCCGGTGGGGTATGTGGATCCGGAGGGGCATTGTGGGGAGAAGGTGCAAGGGGTTGCGGGGGTTAATGGTGAGGGTGGTAGTGGTTCAAAACTACAAGAGGTATTTGATACTGCAGATAATTATAACTTGAGTGATGATACGTTTAATAATCATATACTGGAAAGACATGGTCCGAATTCTACATATAATAATAAATCACATTTTAATGCTGATTTTGATATAAAAGGTGGAATTGATAGTACATTGAAAGGCGATAATTTTATTGTGAAATCAAATACTGGTGACCGAAGCGGATACATTTTTGAACAAACTTTTAAAGATGCCATAGGTGTTAATAGTAAAGGAAAACCAATATATACTTTGAAAGTTGTTATAGATGAAGGTGGAAGTGTTATAACGGCGTTTCCAAAAAAGTAGGAGGTAATAATGAATTTTTATATAGGTAATTCAATAGAGCAACTAAATGAAAATGATAAAAATGTTGAGTTAGATGATGAGATGATAGAATACTTGTATTCAATAAAAAAAATAATACCATTTGTAGCTTTTTTTACGATTGACCCATATTCGGATATGCTAGTAGAAGAAGAGAATATAAGTGATATCGTTTTGATGTGCGAATATGTGCTTAAAGAACAAGTATTAAATGACTATGATGAGAATGAAGAGATAATTTTGGCAATTAGTGAATTAAATAATTTATGTCACAATGCATTAAAAAAAGGTGAAAAGATAATAGTTATAGGTGATTGATTTTAATAGTAATAACAAGTTGTGTTAAGCCAGTAGACGTAAAATCTACTGGCTTTTCCTATGGAAAAATTCAATTTTAAAATCTTTAAGTTTTCTAAAAACATGTAGTTGTTAAGCAAAATTGCAACACTTACTTAAAATCAGCTAGTTGCATCATTAAGGAAAAGCAACATTGCATACCCATACGAAATATTACTGCTGAGTAGGCGGAATTAGTAGTTGTTACAGCATCCACCCAATTTTCTATAACCTTGCACTGTTCTTCTGATAAGTTAAGGCTTTCGTACTGCTGGTAGAGTTCACATTCTTCTGCCAAGGCATTCTGATACTCAGGGTCTGCATTTAAGTGACTGCCGACATTGTCATCAGACCGTTCTTCCAGATAGGAATATAGCATATCGAAGATTTTGGTATCTATCATTTCCTAAATCCTCCTTTCCAGAGATATAATCTCTTGCACACGACGATACCGTAAAAGACAGAGGATATCCATTCACAGATAGTACCAAATAGAATAAGGAAAAACAGGGAAATTAAACAAATCTGTTTTCTTATTATATTTATTATGGTTATACTTTAGGACTTCCCCAACAGTAAAAATCTAATAAATCCAACTATACCCATAACCATTGCCGAAGGCAAAAATTTTCGGTGAACGATTACTCTGAATCGATTCAGGATTCCGTAGAGGAATTGATAAGTTAAGGCGAATTTTTGAATGGGTATACGAAAGGATTTGTCGGACATTTCATTTTGATAGTTGCGTAAAAGCTTGATTTTACTGACTTTTTGAAAGCCACTTACATTTATTCTTTCACAGAACTAATGTTTTTCTCGTTGCCTATAAATGCAGTAATATAGTCATTTTCAGTAATTCATGGAATTTTACTATAAGATTTCGTGGCGAGGTTTTAGAAAGATTTTGATTTAAAAAAGCGATAAATTTATGCAAGATATAAGCTGAATTTCCAGTGATGACGTTATAAAGTATGCCGTCATTAGCGATAAATATTATGTTGAAATCATCAGTGTTTATTGTAGCTGTTGTCCGACATTTTCGTGTGGTGATTTTGTAAAGGCTTGATTTAACTGACTTCTTATGAGTTGATAAAAATTAATCTTCCACAGAACTAATGTTTACTCGATTGCCTACGAACCTTGTAATATAGCCATTTGAACCAATTGATGAGAAATTTGGAATAGAAATTTCGTTACGAGTATTTTACTTTTGTTTGGATAAATGCTTAAAGAGATTCAGTACTAAAATCAAGACACTGTTACTAATTGCCAAGAAAAAGCCTTATTCTGATACAAGTATTTAATTCAAGACAATTATTAAGAAATTTCATCAGTAGTAGTACAGTAAATGATTCGTATATGAGCTGTTTACTCTGGAAATAAAGATAATGAAAGTAAGTATTGGTAGTTTGGATTATGCTGGGATTATCAGTTTGAGAAAGTTAGGTTGGTTTCATTAGAGTGCAATTCTGTCAGATAGATTCCATTCCTTTGACATTTACAGCCGCATACGCATATATATGGTTTAGACCGCATTATCCGTAAGACTGATGATGGCAGATGCGTAGTATATGCTGATATTGTTATTCTTTCTTGTGAAGATACCTGTGTAAGATTACATCCGAGAAATATCACAATTTCCAAAGACAGAGTAGGCGGTGCTGACCAAATAATAAAGACCTGCAGACACCCATTTGTATTGCATTGTAAAGATGCTTTGCAGATGGGTATTTTTCTGATTATCAGAATTTAAATTGTTGACTTTCACTGCTACTGATGTGATACAGACTGACAGATGAAGTCATTGATTTTCGTATGTAGCCAGCTTACATGGGGTATCATCTGGCGGTTGATTTCATATCAACTGCCATTGGTTTAATCCTATCTTTTGTTGTTCTAATTGTATCTTACTTTGTTTCAATCTTATCTTATGATGACACCACCTTTTCTTTGCTCATATTTTTTAGGAACTTTTATTGGAACTGTCGAATTTGACAGTGACAGAAAAAACGTGACAAAAATTCACTTTTTAAATATTGGTCTATATTGTTTTTCTGAAAGCATTGGTTTGTCTGCCTTTAATGGTCATTTTCAGAAATAAGTTAAGTGCTGATAATTTTTTGATGCCATTTCTGTCACTACTAATATTGGAACTATTTTCTCTATCTATCATAAATTTATGGAACTTTCATTCTGTAAGATTCAGATTTTCTTATATCATCTGTAGCAAGAAATTATCTGCTACAGATTGGTGGTGAGAAAGATGGTGTATGGAATTATATCTGCAAAAGACAGTCAGACCAGCCTTGCATATTTCAAGAGCAAGAAGATTTCACAGGGAAATTTGGTAACTGCTGACAGACTTCAACAATTAGCGAATGTAATAACTGCTGGCGAAATTACATTCGCCAATACACCAGCGGAATTTCCAAGGCTGGTGAGAAAAGTAAGCAAGTATTGTAATGAGGCACAAGAACCTGTATATGGTCTTGAGAATGCTTATGGTTATGGTCGTACATTGGCGGTGTGGCTGTTAGAGAAGGGGTATATTGTTAAGGATGTGAATACATCGTTATCCCACAGAGAGGCGAAACATCGTGCTATGTTTAAAAAGAGTGACAGCTTTGATGCAAGAGCAGTTGCTATTGTAACCATAAATATGCTGGATGAATTGCCAGATGCGTGTCCGAATGATGCTTATTGGTCTTTAGGTCAGTTGGTAAGCAGAAGAGACAATATCATGAGCCATATCATAAGATTAAAAAATCAGTTGCACGAACAATTATGCATATCCTATCCAAGCTATAAGAAGTTTTTCAACGATGTGGGAAGACCGACTGCACTTTATTTCTGGGAACAGTATCCATCTCCTAAACATTTGGTAGGTAAGACAGTTGAGGAACTGCGAGAGGAATTAGTACCTATCAGCCACAACAGATGTTCCACCAAGACCTGTCAGAATATTTTAGATGTCATAAAAGCAGACAAGGCGATGGAACGGGAATATCAGGATGCCAGAGATATGATAATCCGAAGTATTGTAAGGGATTTGAGCCATTATGATACCCAGCTGAAAGAAATGGATGAGGCTATTGAAAAGTTGTACAGTACCATGGGATGCACTCTTACCACAATTCCAGGAGTGAATGTAACCACAGCGGTTAAGATTATCAGTGAGATTGGTGATGTAAAGAGATTTAAGAATGCATCGAAGTTAGCACAGTTTGCGGCGATAGCACCCTTAAAGGTATCCTCTGCCAACAGTGAGACTGTAAAACGCAGAAAAGAAGGAAATAGAAGGTTACAGGCTACGATATATTTTCTTGCAATCCAGATGATACAGGTATCATCAAAAGGAGTACCTAGAAATCCAGTATTTCGTGCGTATTATGAGAGAAGACTTGCAGAGGGTAAACCAACAAAACAGGTTTTAATCTGTATTTGCAGACGATTAATTAATATCATCTATGGAATGTTAAAACATCAGACAGAGTACAGAATGCCCCAGCTTGAAAGTGAAGAGAAATCCACACAGGAACAGGGGTAAGGCTTGCAATTTTAAGTAGCATAAAAACAGTGAATATGATAAAATAAGAGCAGTGATTTTTGAAAAATCAATAAGGTACTGCTTAAGAAAGTGCCGATTTTTTTGACAATAGAATAAACTGCTTGGATTTATATAAGGTGTAAGAGCAACATTTAAGGGTGGAAGTGATTCTTTTTATAAACAAGGTGGTGGTTCAGATTTAGATGATTTTATGACAATTCATTCGGAAAAACATGCATATAATTCAGCAGTAAAATCAACTAAGAACAAAACTCAATTTGGAGAGAATATAGATGTGGCAAAATTGCGTGAAAATACGATATTATATCCAGATAAAATTATTTATGACTCAGAACATAATATGATAAAGTATGTAAAAGAATATGATTTTAATATTAGTACTACAGATACGCCAACGGGTAGCCATAGGGTTTTCATTAATTTGGCACCAAAAGCAGGAAAAACTAATAGAAACTCTCAATTCCCATATTATGGAGGTGATAAATAATGTGTACTTTGAAAAGTATCGAAAAAAAGCAAAATATTGTATTTCCAAGTGAGTATAAAAAGTTGTATGAAGATAAGTTTGCAATATGTGGTGGCAGGCATACTGTATATTTCGGTAATGATATTCTTGATATAAGTAAATTTTTATTAGTATCAGAGATTAATTTGGTTATTGATGAATTATTTGATATTCTCGGATATGATATCATTCCGATTGCAGAAACAGATTATGAGGATTATATATGTTTATATTATAAAGATAGTCGAGAAAAACCTTCAGTGGTATATTTGAATTATGAATTAGCTATGGAAAGTGATGAAGAAGCCATACAAGTATTATATGATAACTTATCAGAATTTTTTTATGAATTAAAATAATAAAATGTTGTTAGAAGCCAGTAGACGTAAAAAATCGACTGTTCATTTACCTATGACCGGGATGGAAATGTAATCTCAGATGGCAGGGGACTCTATGCGTATGACGGCTTTGGACAGATGACAAAAGCGGTGATGGAAGAGGGAGAAACGCTGGTTTGCCGTTATGATGCAGAGGGACTG
>JAVBLX010000044.1:0-4827 GCA_031553075.1 Acetivibrio sp. | reverse complement strand
CAAAAAGCTGTTGTTTGAGCATCACAGCGTACCTGTTTCGATACACTTAAGTGCGAGTTACAGTTTTTGTGGGGGTGCCCTTAGCAAATTTTCAAACCCTTAGTTCTTTCGGTGCTTCTACGCTAGCCAGAAATCTTTCGTTTGAGCGCCATTTTCTGAGGAATCCATTCCTTGGAGGCATTGATCCACCCGCTCTTTCGGCGTTCGCAGCCTATATCTCCGGAGCGTCCCCTCACCCCCTAAACACAAATTTTATACCTTTCTATATATTTGTCCTCTAACAATTTATACCTGAAAATGATATAATATTTATATCTGATGCTTAAATTATTGGGCATCACCCATCAACTTAAGAAAGGGGTTTTAGTAAAAATGGATGTTAAAAATTTAGTTTCTCAAATGACACTGGAGGAGAAGGCTGGTCTTTGTTCGGGTAAGGATTTCTGGCTTACGAAGAGCGTGGAACGACTGGGGGTTCCTTCGGTTATGGTAAGTGATGGCCCTCACGGACTTCGGAAACAAAGTGGAGATGCTGACCACCTTGGTATTAACGATAGTATTGAGGCTGTTTGTTTTCCAGCTGGTTGTGCTACTGCTGCTTCTTTTGATCGGGATTTGATTGAACAATTGGGAGCAGCTGTGGGGGACGAGTGTCAGGCGGAAAATGTAAGTGTGGTTTTGGGACCTGCTGTAAATATAAAGAGATCTCCTCTTTGCGGACGAAATTTTGAGTATTTTAGTGAAGATCCTTATTTGGCTAGTGAAATGGCTACTCATCATATTTTAGGTGTGCAAAGTAAAAATGTGGGTACAAGTATAAAGCATTTTCTGGCTAATAATCAGGAACATCGGCGGATGTCTTCCAGTTCTGAGGTGGATGAACGTACGCTTCGGGAAATTTATATGGCTGCTTTTGAAGGGCCGGTAAAGAATGCCAAGCCTTGGACTGTTATGTGTTCTTATAACCGGGTAAATGGGGTTTATGCTTCGGAGGATCCCCTTTATCTTACTGACGTTTTGAGAGGCGAATGGGGCTTTGATGGTTATGTGGTATCAGACTGGGGTGCTGTAAATGATCGTCCTCTGGGTCTGGCTGCTGGTCTGGATTTGGAAATGCCTGCTTCTGGCGGAATTAATGATGCTAAAATTGTTGCAGCTGTAAATGCTGGTACTCTGGATGAAAAACTGGTGGATCAGGCGGTTGAGCGTATTTTAAATATTAACTATCGTTTTCTTGAAAATCAAAAAGAGGATACGGTATGGGATAAAGAGGCTCATCATAAGTTGGCTCGCGAGATTGCAGCGGAATGTATGGTTCTTTTGAAAAATGATGAAAAGATTTTGCCACTTTCTAAAGAAGACAAGGTTGCTTTTATTGGTAAGTTTGCTACTGCTCCTCGGTTCCAGGGCGGTGGAAGTTCTCATATTAACTGTTTTAGAAAAACGTCTGCATTGGATGCGGCACAGGAGCTTGGTCTTTCTGTTACCTATGCGCAAGGCTACGATGTAAAAGCTGATGTGGTTGATGAGGCTCTGATGGAAGAAGCCGTAGCTGCTGCGAAAGCTGCTAATGTTGCTGTTCTTTTTGTTGGTCTTCCTGATTTATTTGAATCGGAAGGTTATGACCGTACTCATATGAATATGCCAAATTGCCAGAACGAATTAATTGAACGGGTAACCGGGGTGCAGCCTAATACGATAATTGTTCTGCACAATGGTTCTCCTGTTGAAATGCCTTGGGTCGATGATGTAAAAGCAATTTTGGAAGTATACCTTGGTGGTCAGGCTGTTGGCGGAGCTACCGTTGATGTACTCTTTGGAGATAAAAATCCTTGCGGAAGATTACCAGAAACCTTTCCTATTCAGTTAGAGGACAATCCTTCCTACTTAAGCTATTATGGTGAGGGTGATATTGTAAGATATACAGAGGGTGTCTTTGTAGGCTATCGTTACTACGACAAGAAAAACATGGAAGTCTTGTTCCCCTTCGGACATGGTCTTTCCTATACCGATTTTACCTATTCCAACCTGAAAGTAAGCTCCAAATCTATCTCCGACACGGAAAGTCTTACTGTTACCGTAGATGTAACGAATGCCGGTAATCGTGTCGGTAAGGAAGTGGTTCAGCTTTATGTTTCTGACCGTGAGAGCACAGTAATCCGTCCAATCAAGGAACTGAAAGGCTTTGAAAAAGTAAGCCTGGCACCGGGAGAAACTAAGAGTGTTAGCTTTACTTTAGACAAACGTGCCTTTGCATATTGGAATACCGCCATTCATGACTGGCATGTGGAGACGGGTGAATTTGAGATTCTAGTCGCAAAATCAGCTGATCAGATTGAATTGCAGGAGATGGTTACCGTTACTTCTACCGTATTGCTTCCAGTTCACTTCACACTCAACAGTACCTTTGGTGATATTCTGGCAGATTCTCGGGGACAGGAAGTATTTGCACCACTTCTGGAAGGTCTAAAGCAAACCTTTGGCGCCAGCGGAGAAACTTCCCAGGCCGCAAGTGAGGCGATTCCACCTGAAATGATGGAGGCTATGCTGAAGTATATGCCACTTCGAGGAATGCTGAGTTTTAGCAGTGATAAGTTGAACGAAGAGACTATGCTGCAAATGTTGGCTTCTATTAACGAGAAATAAAGATTGGTAATAAGCAGTGGCTATGAGATATTTTTTATTGTCTCATAGCCACTTTTTTGATATATTGGACGTCCCCGCCGTTATTAAAACAAATTTTCCTTGCTAAGCTCTCTATTAATCACCCCGAAAATGACATCCCAAATAGCATTTCGGTCACAATTGACGCAAACATAATCTGCAGCTTCCTTTAGCTCTCTTGTTGCGTTCCCAACCGCAATCCCGATATCAGCTGCTTTAACCATCTCCAAGTCATTGGTATAATCTCCAACTGCAAATATTTTATAGCCTTCTCCCACCTCTCTTCGAAGAGGTTCCAGCATACTTCCCTTGGAGGCTCCCAATGGCATAAGCTCTAAATATATTTCACTGGTAAATAGCGCATTCACTTTATTCTGAACATTGTAATCAAAGATACATTTCTCCAACTTTTTAAGCTCTGCTTGTTGGGCCGAGAAAAGGATTTTTATCCACGGCTTTTCTTGTATGGTTTCCAGAGGCACAAACTGGCATGGTCTATGTAGTTCTACCGTTTTGGAATCTGCCAGGTTTTCTGGGGAGATTATGTAACACATTTCCGGGCAATATATTTGTATCATAATTTGGGGTAGTTCGCTCAGGGTATATTTAATCAGGTCTATCAGGTCAGCGGTGGGTAATGTTTGCTGTTCCAGTATTTCTTTTGTTTGATAATTGTATAGCGCTCCTCCATTATAAAGAATGCAGGGTGCGTTAATTTTAATATCATCCAGATAACGAACAAAATTGAGCGGGCTTCTCCCGGTGGCAATGCCAAATTGGCCACCATGCTCAATAAAATAGGTAATCGCTTCCTTGTTATCCTGTGATATTTTGCTCTGAGAATTGAGCAAGGTTCCATCCATGTCACTTAACAATAAAATATTTTCGTACTTTTCTCTCATCCGTTTGATCCCCATCTTTCGAATTTTGTATTTCTATCATAACAGTACTTTTTCCTAATCACAATAGCATTTGCAACAAAAAAATCCAATTGGTAAATTAGTCCCAATCGGATTTTCTTTATTCCTTTTTACCACCATGACCATACTGTTAATTGTTATTGCCCGTTGTCCTATTAGTTGCCGCCAGGCCCATCCTGTCTTGGTCTTTCAGACTCTGGCAAGGGTTGTACACTGGGGTCTCCATTTGGTATGGTTGCTACATTGTGTGGTTCCGGCAAATCAATTTCCGGAATATTATCATCGTCATATTTTTCTTCGTACATGATATGCGCCTCCTTTTTTGTTTAGGATGGCTACTTTTCAGAAAAATATTCATTCCTTTCTCTTTTTTGCCAGCTCATTGGATTCTTTTCCACTTATATGTTCTATTTGGATTTCTACCATACAGACAATATCTCTTGCATTTTCTATTTCAGTCTGTATTTCCTCCTTAGAACCATTCGAATACTTCTCCAGAACAAGTTCCAGCGCCCGATCTTTGTCCTTGTCATTGGTTATAACTTTCGCTTTTCCAAATACAATAACACTGGTGAAATCGGTAGTATTTCTTTCTGGCACAACAGTATCTTTATCAACTACACAAAAGGACACCTTTTCACAGTTTTGGATAGCATCCAGCTTATGCCCTGTTTTGGCACAGTGAAAAAAGAGTTTTCCTTCTTCATAGGCATAATTGAGCGGCACTGTATATGGATATCCCTCATCTCCTAACACCCCAAGAATTCCGGTTTCTGCTCTTTTCAAAATTTCAATACTCTCTGCCTCGGGCAATAGTTGTCCTTTACGTCTCATTTCTCGAAACATAATACTCCTCCTTTCAGACTATACAGCAAGTCGTTACACATTTAGCTGATATTAGCCTAAATTGTATCACAGAAAAACATATGGAGCAAGATATAACTTTGTGTTT
The DNA here is from genome assembly GCA_031553075.1 of Acetivibrio sp. GTDB lineage: Bacteria > Bacillota > Clostridia > Lachnospirales > Lachnospiraceae > DIGJ01. The sequence continues at coordinate 291 of JAVBLX010000044.1, read as the reverse complement.
TGTGGCTGCGAGGACGCTCCTGGATATTAGACTTCGAACGCCTGAACCGGGTTTTCGACACTTGTAAGTTGAATATTAGGTATTAGACGAGTCAGAAACAGCTTAAACAAAGGCTTTTCTGATTTTTTTATTGTCAAGTTTAATCTTTTCTATGTTGTACGGTGTTGTATCTATTGCATTTTATTACCATTTGTGCTATACTGACTATAGTTGGAGGCAGTTCAGATGAAATTAAACTATGATCGAAAATCAAAGGATCCTACCTACTTTATCCAGATGGGTATCCGCAAT
>JAVBLX010000224.1:0-8258 GCA_031553075.1 Acetivibrio sp. | reverse complement strand
CCTTAAATCACCAAAAACAATCCCCCATTTGCCTATGACACCCTGACTGTTTCCATAGTTTTCAATGGTTTTCTTATAATCATTCCCCACCTTTAACAGCACGCCGAGACTAACTACTGCAATAATTACCATAAAAATAATAACCTGAATAAATGACGATCTTAATCTTGCTTTGATACTTTTTGAATTATCCACTTTTTGTTTACCCATATAATGTACTCCTTCTCAACAAATACTGTATAATCATTTTATAATTTTTGTGCATTTATGTCAACATTTTCGTAAATTTTAAATATTTTTAGATATTTTATACTAAAAATTTTCAAATAACAACAAACAGAAAGCTTTTTACCGGTTTTATTATAAAATTCGCTTTATTATGGTGCATCATATGGTTTTCTTATAAAGTTTTATATTGACGCAACTCACTTTTCTGCAAATAAGAACACCTTTCCTCGCCATACTGTAAAGAAAGATGTTCTGCATTGAACCTGTATTTAATATTTTAGTTAATCTGAGGCACGTCCGAAAGCTGATCCTCCAGGCTGTTATACTTAGTATTGAGCACAATTATATCAATCCTTCGGTTCTGAGCCCGACCAGAGACACTTTTATTATCACTGATTGGCTTATATTCGCCATAACCAACTGCTACCATATGCTCCGGTATGATATCAGCACTGTCGATAAACAGTCTTACAACTCTGGCTGCCCGGGCACAGGATAATTCCCAGTTGGAAGGATATACCGCCGTTTCAATCGGTCGGTCATCCGTATGTCCCTCAATTCTGATATAATTATCCAAATTTTTAACGGTTTTTGCAATTTCCACCAATATTTTTTTGTTTTCCGGTTTAATATCAGCACTTCCTGAATCAAACAAAATAGCATTATTAAGACTGATTACCAGTCCACGTTCATCAATATAGGTAGTAACAGAAGTGTCAATACCTTCTTCATCAAAGTATTCTTCCAGCGTACCCTGTATCTCCTCTAAATTAGCCAAATCACTTTGAGCAATGAGATCATTTATCTCTTCCTGAGTCATCTCCTGTTCACTTACCAAATCAGAAGCGTCTTCCTGATTGGAATCAGTTTCTTCCGTTTCTGCTGCTTCTGAATCTTCACCTTTGATTTCTCCAAGCGGAAATTTATCTATAACCGATGGACCATCTTCTTTGAGAATACCCACACCGCCTTCCATCATATTGCCCCGAAAAGCCTTGGCCATGGATTCTGCTGCTTCAATATCAACTTGACTTACCGCAAATAACACAATGAATACTGCCAGTAAAAGAGTCATTAAGTCGGAATAGGGAAGGAGCCAGGCTTCACCTGCTTCTTCTTCCTCGTGATGGGCTTTTCCTTTTCTCTTACTCATATAGGTACCTCCATGCTCTACTCATTTTTATACTCTTGGTTATATCTATCCTGCTGAGATTGAGGAATTAAGGAGAGGAGCTTTCCCTCTACCATAATGGGCGAGTCACCCTTCTGAATGGAAAGAAGACCTTCCACAATAATACTTTTCTCTAATACCTCACGTTTACTTTTCATCTTCAATTTTGTAGCAAAGGGATTCCAAAGTACGTATCCGGTAAAAATACCCAGGATGGTTGCGATAAATGCTGCTGAAATAGCTTCTGCCATCGCTTCAGTATCATCAATGTGACTCATTGCTGCAATCAGACCAAAAACCGCACCTAAAACACCAAGGGTTGGAGCATATGCACCAGCACTTGAGAAAATACTGGCATTTTTTGCATGACGTTCACCCATCGCTTCCAACTCTGCACTCAAAACATCAAATACATATTCATCACCAAAACCATCAATTACCATACGAAGTCCTTTCTTCAAGAAAGGATCTTCAAGGCTTTCAGCTTTTGACTCCAAGGACAAAAGTCCATCTTTTCTTACTTCTCCGGCAAGATCAACCATGACTTTGATTGTTTCCAGTTCTCCACTGGAGTTCTTATCCGCAGTAAAAATAATTCCAAACAATTTTCCCAAATCCTTTAAGTCTTTTCCGGGGAAAGAGTTTAAAATTGTTGCAATCGTACCAACAAAAATTACGAAAATCGCAGCCGGATTAAGAAATACACCATAACTAATGTGCTTAAAGTACATCGCACCAACTACTGATACAACTCCCATAATTACACCTAAAATTGTCGTTAATTCCATATAGAATATTCCCCCGTTTTCTGATTGTATTTTCTGTCAACATTATCTGTTTGCATTATCTGTTTGTATTATCTTTTTTTTGCTTTCATTATACTACATCTCACATAAAGTGTGGTGTCAATAAACTGTTAAGGTTTCGTGTTGTTTCAACTCACTCCCTTTCCATACCACAACTGCCAAAAAAGTTTATCAAGTATATATAGCATAAAAATGCAAAAAATAAAATTATCATAATTGAAAGGAGACATACCAATGAGCAATCTTGCGAATGGACCAGAAATTCCCATGGGACTTGGAATGGCCTTGGCCCAAAATATAGAGGCTATGAACCATTTTTCTGCATTACCAAAATTGTCCCAAAACGAGATTATTGAGCATACACATAGCATTAATTCCAAAGAAGAAATGCAATCCTATGTGCAATCTCTTGTGAATAAAGACACCTTTAGCTGAAATTTGAATGACTAAATATTTGAAAGATTACCCAAACCATTATTCGCCAAGATAAAAAAAAAGCCTGTAAGCCAATATTTCATTGACCTACAGGCTTTTAACTAATATTACATACCCATCTGAGCTGCAACTTCTGCTGCGAAATCTTCTGATTTCTTTTCAATTCCTTCGCCAGTTTCATAGCGAACAAATCTCTTAACAGAAAGTTTAGCATTGTTTTCTTTGGCTACCTGCTCAATGTATTTTGCAACGGTTACGTCACCATCTTTTACATAAGCCTGATCCAATAGACAGATTTCTTTTAATTCTTTGTTAAGACGTCCGATAATCATTTTTTCAATGATATTTTCTGGCTTATCCGGATTTTCGATCTTAGCCTGTTCTAAAAGGATGGACTTCTCATGCTCTTTGTATTCTTCACTTACTTCTGCTTGAGAAACATACTTTGGAGAAAGAGCTGCAATCTGCATCGCCACATTGGTCAAAGCTTCTTTTATACCATCGTTTACAACGTCTGTATCCGCTTCTACGATAACACCGATTCTTCCGCCACCATGTATATAGGATACAACACAGCCGTTTTCTGCAACGACTTTTTCAAATCTACGAATGCTTAAGTTTTCACCAATTGTAGCAACTTTTTCAACTAAAGCTTCTTTTACAGTCTTGCTGTTGTCTGCTTTCCAGCTTTCTGCCAAGAATGCGTCAATGTCTGCTGCATTACTGTCCATTGCCTGCTCTGCTACTCCTGCAACAAAGTTCTGGAATTCTTCATTCTTTGCTACGAAGTCAGTTTCGGAGTTAACTTCTACTACTGCTGCAATCTTATCATCTCTTACAAGAACCTTGCAAAGACCTTCTGCTGCAATTCTTCCAGCTTTTTTCTCAGCTTTTGCCTGTCCATTTTTTCTTAAATATTCTACTGCTGCTTCCATGTCACCATCGGTTTCACCCAAAGCTTTCTTGCAGTCCATCATACCAGCTCCGGTTAATTCTCTTAATTCTTTTACCATTCCTGCTGTAACAGCCATAATTCATTTACCTCCAAATTAGTATTCTGATCTTATGCTTCTTTCGATCTTATGCCTCTTCCATAGTAACTTCTGCTTCTGCTACTACTTCTGTGCTAAGGTCCACGCCCTGGTTTGCTTCGATAACTGCATCAGCCATTTTTGCAACGATTAATTTAACGGCACGGATTGCGTCATCATTTCCAGGAATTACAAAGTCTAATTCTTCTGGATCACAGTTTGTATCAGCAATACCAATAAGTGGAATACCAAGTGTATGTGCTTCTTGAACGCAGATTCTTTCCTTTTTAGGGTCTACGATAAAGATGGCATCTGGTACCTTCTTCATGTCTTTGATTCCGCCAAGGTTTTTCTCTAATTTTTCCCATTCTTTCTTAAGGGCAATTACTTCCTTCTTTGGAAGTACATCGAAAGTTCCGTCCTGTGACATTTTTTCGATTTGTTTCAAACGATTGATTCTTCCCTGGATGGTTTTAAAGTTGGTTAACATACCACCTAACCATCTTTCATTTACATAGTACATACCGCAACGTTCTGCTTCGGATTTAACAGAATCCTGAGCCTGTTTTTTGGTACCAACGAAAAGAACGGTTCCGCCTTCTGCTACCACATCTTTAATCGCATAATAAGCTTCATCTACTTTACCTACCGATTTCTGTAAGTCGATGATGTAGATACCATTTCTTTCGGTGTAGATGTACTCTGCCATCTTAGGGTTCCATCTTCTGGTCTGGTGACCAAAGTGTACACCTGCTTCAAGTAATTGTTTCATTGAAATAACGCTCATTGTTTTTTCCTCCATTTGGTTGAATTCTTCCCTGTGTTTCTTTTCTCTGTAAGACTGATATCAGCACCATTACAGAAATCAACACAAGTGTTTTTTACATACCGATAAATTATATCATACATTAAAACAACTGGCAAGTATTTTTTCTTGCCAGTTGTTTTGTGTAAGTTGTGTAAGTTGTTTTGATGTATGAGGGCTTTGCATTCTTTCGATTGAGTTTTTCGGGTATTTAATTTATCTTCCGGAAATTTTTTCAGCAATCTCTTTGTAGGTGGCATCTTTTCGAATTTTATAGGTTCCAACAGAAATAAAGGAGGCATATCCATTATCAGTCAAAAACTCATCAAAATCCTCAGCACTACTCACCAGCCCATTTTTTTTCATTGTCCTGGCTACTGCATCCGACCACATTCCCTTACTAATGGTAATCGTTACGTATTCTGGTTCCTTTGTCGCTTCGGGGGGCGGTGTCGGTGTTGGGATTGGTGTCGGAGTCGGCGTTGGACTTGGCGTTGGTGTCGGACTTGGTGTCGGACTTGGCGTTGGTGTCGGACTTGGCGTTGGTGTCGGGGTCAGGGTTGGACTAGGGGTTGCTTCTGCCTCTTTTTCTTCCTCCTTAGGAGCAAATTCTTTCTTTGCTTCCTCCCTGGTTAACATACCTAATTCTTTTGCCGATTCCATAATCTGTGTTTCCGTCATGGTTCTTGTCTTTAGTTCCTGCTTGTGAACAATGGATAACACAATGGCTGTAAATATAATTCCGAAACCCAGTCCACGTAAATAATATTTAAAACGCATAATCAACCTCTTGCCCCCTGAAATAAATCAATTACAAGCTTTACCTCACCCTGGCCTAATCCAAGTATCTTAGCAATTTCCACTATGGATTTTCCTTCTTCGTAAAGCTTTAAAATACGACTATTTTTATTATCACCCATCTCATTGATTGGATTTATTGGTGACGGAATAGAAATTTCCCTTTGTTCCACAGCTTTATTCTTTAATGGCGCTTCTTTGACCGTCTTTTTCTCAGGTACTTCCTTTTTTGTTTTCTTATTTTCGGTCAGCATATCCATCGCCGTCTTGGGTTTTTCATTTTCTTCTTTTATTGCTGTCTGTAGCTCTTCTACCGCCAACCGCACCGTATCCTTCGCATTGGTCTTTGCCTTATCAATTTTCTGAATCAACTCTTTTATTTCAATGTCCTTTTCATTTAACATATCATATAAGAACACCACTTCAGAATGGTTTTGCTTAATTTTTTCCAAAACCTGATCCGAAAAATCACTAACCGCAATAATTTTTTCATTGGAAATCTGACTCAGCTGATCATCGGTCTTAATCATGGCTTCTTCGGTTTCCCGTGCCAGAATCTCTCCAATTCGCTCTCGAACATTCTTTTCATCCTTTTCTGTCCAAATCGCTACACCATTTTCAGCACCTTCTGCCTTCTTTCCTTTCTTTTCAGCTTTTTCAGACAGAAAAAAGCTGAGTATTACCAAAAATAAACCGATTACTACTAAAGAAATTTCTAACATATTGACTCCCATACTTTTTATATACGGATATCAAAACCACCCGGTCTGATTTCCTTTTTCGTTTCCTCTTCGTTTGAATGTTCCTTTTTTTGTCTATCCTTGCTTTGACCCTGTCCACCGCTTCCTTTTTTCCCGTCTTTATAGCGGTACTCATGATTTTCGCTTTTCTCAGATTGGACTGTCTGCCTGCTGTCATGCATCACGTCCGCTTCATGTTGCACTGCCAGCTGTTCCTGTGCATGATTCTGTTTGTGCATTTCTGCCTTTTGCACCTGAGAACTTTCCTGAGAACGAATCGGCATGGAAATGGTATCAATTGGTCTGATAGGCATATAAATTCCCCCTTTTTATATTGCCATAACACGAATGTCTGCTTTATCCCTTACGAACTGGCCATATTTTACCTCGCTTTTTACATACATAGAGCTGTTGGAGATCTCCACCAGTACCCCCGGGAAAACGCTTCCGGTGAACTTGATTCTACCATCTTTGAAGCTATCAATTTCAGCTTTCAGTATGGTTTGTCTGGCTGCCTTTTGCTTCATATCCTCCTGCATTGTAGCAAAGCTCTGCTTTGCTGTTACCAACTGCATTTTTTGTGAATCACTCAGTGCATGTCCAGATTCAACCCGCTTCTTTAAAAGTGCAAAAAGCTGAGCCAGTTTTGCCATTTCCACTTTCATCTCTTCGATGGCTTTTTCAATTTCTGTATTTTCTTTGATAATAGCATCATCGATTCCGATGGAAACCTTCATCTGAATACCCATGGCTGTTCCAATGGTCTTGGCTGAAATGGAGGTGCCGGATTTTATGTTGCCGCCAACCATGAGGCCTTTTTTTCCAGTTACCTTAATATCACCTTTTGCATACACATTACTGTGCATAATAGCATCTGTTACAACATCACCATCTGACTTCACTTCACAGCTTTCCAGGAAACGTGCCGTTATATTTCCCTTGGAAATTAATTGACCTCTTGATTTTCCCTGAATGCCTCGCTTTAAGACAATCTGTCCCCCGGCAATCAGGGTAGCTCCTTCTACGACACCCTCTACAATAATGTCTCCTGAAGCTTTTACCATAAAGCCAGTGACTACATTTCCTCTTACCAAAACATTTCCATTATAATCAATGTCGCCAGAGGCAACACCAACATCTGCCGGAACCTCATATGTATCCGAAACAAATACCTTATCTTCTGTTAACGTAACATGTCCCGACACGTCCGAATACATTATAGTCTTATCCTCAGAAAGGTGTATGTTAATACCATGACGTAATATCTTATTCACAACCTTTGCCTGACGAATAATATTGCCAAAAATGTCAATCCCCGGCTTTCCCGGATCGGCTGGAGTAAGGACTGCCAACACATCTCCCTGGTCAACATGGCTTATCATATCAAGCTGATGAAAATCCACCGTACCATCTTCATTAATCTTAGGCTTTCCAAAATTATCTTTTACAAATGTATATTGGATTTCTGCGTTTTTCCCTTGTACCGGCAGTACTGAGTTTGCTAAAATCAGTTCGGTACAATATTGTCGATCTTCCAGAAATCGTTCAATAAGCGCTTCATCCACACCACATTTTATGCCAACATGAACCAAGTCACTGATTATATCCTGTTTTGTCATCAATTTACCGCCTGAACTTGGCGGATAAAAAATACCGGTTGCTGTCAGACGGTTGCTGTCAACCTCAATACTCAAGTACTCATTTTCCACCATACCCCTGTTGAAATTTAAGCGAAATTCTTTCGGCTCTGTTAAAGTGGCAATGGCATCCCCTACCATCTTAATATCATAATCGATTCTTTTCTTTGCCAGGTAAGCTGCAACCACATCATAGCTTAAGGATTTCCCACCCATTTCAGCCGGAACAAACTTTATATAGGTACCTTCATCCTTTAATACAATTTGAAAATAAGCGTTTTTTGCCATTTTTCGTACCTCATCATCCATAAAATATTTCAATACTTCCGCCCAAGCGGTCTTTCAGCTTCTGTAAGGCCTTCGTATGGAGTTGCGAAATTCTTGATTCCGATACCTCCATAACTTTGCTGATCTCTTTTAGGGTCAATTCTTCATAGTAATAAAAAAGCACAACTTTTTTCTCATTTTCCGTCAAGGTGTCTATCACTTCTGCCAGTTGTCGTTTTAAATCATCTCGTTCCAAATGTGTTTCCGGTTGTTGAAACTGAAAGCTGGAGTTAGAATACACCCGGATTTAACTTCCCTGCTCCAAAAATTAGTCCAATGA
>JAVBLX010000152.1:0-3396 GCA_031553075.1 Acetivibrio sp. | reverse complement strand
ACTAAAGTGCGAGTTATAGTTTTTGTGGGGGTGCCCTTAGCAAATTTTTAAAGTCTTAGTTCTTTCGGTGCTTCTACGCTAGCCAGAAATCTTTCGCATGCGAGCCGTTTTCCAAGGAAGCCGTTCCGGGGAGGCACTGATCCACCCGCTCTTTCGGCGTTCGCAGCCTATATCTCAGGAGCGTCCCCTCACCCCCTAAACACAAATTTAATCCTCAAAATCCGTCGTAAACAACGCCTCAATTTCCTCCCGCGTCAACCGATTTATAAACACCTCTTTCGCCTCAATCACCGAATCCGAAAGCTCCTTCTTCTTTTTCTGCAGCTTATATATCTTCTCCTCAATCGTCCCTTTCGTCAAAAGCTTAATCACATGCACCGTATTTTTCTGCCCAATCCGGTACACCCGATCTGTTGCCTGCTCTTCCACTGCCGGATTCCACCAAGGATCATAATGAACTACCGTATCAGCACCAGTCAAATTGATTCCCGTTCCACCCGCTTTGAGAGAAATCAAGAAAATTTCTTTTTCTCCCTGATTAAACCGCTCGATTAAATGCATCCGTTCTTCCGATTTCGTTCCGCCATCCAGATAAAAGTATTCAATCCCTTCGCTTTCCAATCGCTTCCCAATAATCTGAAGCATAGAAGTAAACTGGGAAAAAATCAGAACCCGGTGACCATTTTCCAAAATTCCTGGCAATTGCTCCATCAAAAGCTCCAGCTTCCCGCTTTCACCAGTGTAATTTTCCACAAAGGTAGCGGGGTGACAACAAATCTGTCGCAGCCTGGTCAGCGCAGATAATATTTGCATACTGCTTCTTTCGAAGCCTTCTCCCTTCGTCGATTCTTCCAGTTCAGCTCGGGCCTGGTTTAAGAAGGATAAATAAATCAGTTTTTGCTTTTCTGTCATTTCAGTTAATAGCTTGGTTTCAATTTTTTCTGGTAGCTCCTTCAATACATCTTTTTTCATTCTTCGCAAGATAAAAGGCTGGATTCGTTTGATTAATTCTTCCAAAACGGCCTTGTCCTCATCTCGGATAATTGGTTTTTCATATTTTTCAGTAAATTTGCCATAGCTTAATAAAAAACCTGGCAATACAAAATCAAAGATGGACCACAATTCAGTTAAGGAGTTTTCAATCGGAGTTCCGGTAAGGGCAAACTTATGTCTGGCGACAATCTTTTTTACAGACTTTGCACTTTGCGAGGCAGGGTTTTTAATGTATTGTGCTTCATCAATAAACATGGTGTGAAGATTAAGGTCCTTATAAAACTCATAATCTCTTCGTATCAGAGGGTATGAAGTGATTATGACGTCGTGCTGTTGTGATGTTTTGATCAGTTCCTGACGATTTTCCGGGGTTCCATTTATCACAACTGTTTTAAGCTGGGGGGCAAAATTATTGCATTCATCCTGCCAATTATAAACCAAGGATGTAGGACAAACAATTAAGTGTGGACCATTTCCATTTTCCGAAACCATGTATACAATGGATTGAAGGGTTTTACCAAGCCCCATATCATCCGCCAGAATGCCTCCCAGATTATGCTCTGCCAACTTTTTCAGCCAGTCATAGCCTTTTTTCTGGTAGTTACGAAGCTCTGCCTGAATGTCTTGCGGAACTGGCATGGAACGCTTTTTGTCCTGAAGGATAGCCTCCACCAATTCCTGAAAATTTTTATCACGTTGGAATGATATCTGTTTTAATTCATCAAAATATTCTTCCAGATAGACGGCTGAATATTTAGGGATTAAAAAATGTTCATTCTTTTGATCTTTATAGTTTAGTTGAAAGGCTTCTAATATCTTCAGACCGATTTGAGCATCTTCATTTTCCAGATTAATAAAACTACCATCTTTCAGTCGATAATACTTTTTCTTTAACTGGAGAGAATGGAACAACTCTTTCAGTTCATCATTGGGTACCTTTTCAAAATCCAATTCCAGCTCCAGTAAATCGGATTGATTTTGCAGTCTGACCTGAGAGCTTAGGCTTCCTGCATTCGAAATGGAAATGGATTTAAAACTGTCGGAATAATACATTTCCAGTTCTTTTGAAAGCTCTCCCACACCTTCTGTTAGAAATTGATATACTTCACCTTCATCCTTTATCATAAATCCATCTTTCGAGCTTAAAAAACCATAGCTTTCCAGTTGTTCCAATACCTTTTGCTCTTTTTCCTTTTTACGGATGATGATAACACCTTCCGGCGCAGCCATTTTAAGGGGATTCAGTTTATGAGCACCATATTCGAAATAGAGGGTTCCTTTGATATAATTCTTATGTCGATCCAGATAAAAGGAAGGTTTTAAATCTTCATCAATATAATGGTCCTTCATGGAGTCTGGTATGTTGATTTCCATGGTTTCATGCAGCCTTGGAAGCACCAGGTCCAAAAAACGTGCTTTTTCTTCTTTTTCAAATTTAAGTGGTTCTTTATCCTTTCCCAATGTATTATAAAAGGGCAGGAAATTTTTCAAGAATTCTTTTCTTGGATGATATAAGATTCCATTGCAGAGTACCAGACTTCCATCATCACATAGAGAGGCAATGGCATATTTTTCCTCGTAATCCAGCGTAATCTCATCATCCCTGCCAGTAATATGAAATTTAATAGGCGGATTTTGATTGACAAATTGAACGGATTCATAAAGGTGGTCCTGAATTACTAAATCAAACTCCTGACCTTCCATACACTGCAACAGTTTGATCAGCATGTTTCTGGTAAATACCATGTCGGATTTCATGAAAATATTGGAATAATACACGCGTCCTAATGCTTCCTGTATTTCAAAAACCTCCATAAAATAATCCAGTATTTTCAATGCTTTCCTGCTAAACCGGCTCTCACCCTGAATATATTTAAATTCTTTTCCTAAAATGATATTTTCTTTGTTATAATAATCAGTCAGAAATTTTTTCAGATTCTGGACCTTATACAGTCGCTTACCACCAACCTGTAGGGAAACAAAGGCTTTTCCGTTATTGCCTTTTATCAGGGAAGGAATGGTGATGGTGGGTCTTATTTCATATATATCGCCGAAAACCTCATGGAACTGTTGCTTGTTAAAATAATCCAGAATATCTGACACCTGTTTATCCGTGGTGTTTTTATGCTTCTCTTCGTGTCGTTCCATATAGTCTTCAATAAAAAGCAGGGTGGCTATCACGTGTTTACAGGGACTTTTCCGTTTTACATAGTCCGGGCAGTTGCAATTGCTGGAAAAGGTATCTTCCAGCTGAATGATAACGGTATATGCATTTTTACCCTGGACAATGGCACGATATTTTCCTGTGGCTTTCGACCATGTTACATTCGACACGGCCCCCTCCCTGAAATATCTTCCGCCTCGATAAAATACCACGTCATCCCCAGCAATCCTGCGGATTTC
>JAVBLX010000065.1:0-11777 GCA_031553075.1 Acetivibrio sp. | reverse complement strand
CTTAGAACCCCTTAACCTGCGGAACTGGAGTGTTTTCCACCACCAAGTCTCTTTTCTGCGCCCTTTCCATTGCCCCTCATCCAGCGTACGGGTTCCATCCCCCCAGTTTGTCACCTAACTCCCAAGATGGTTGTTTCAGGTGGGGTAAACAGTAACTGTGCACCAAATGTACACCATAATTCACTGTAAAAACAGTTGATATCAAAAAAAATCCATGTTAAAATTCATTTGAATATAGTGCAGCAAATACTCTGTAAACATATTCATCAAAAAAGAAAAAACGGAGAAAGGTATTAAAGGGAATGAATTTTATTGGAACTGTGTGGACGTTGTTTCCACCAATCTTAGCAATCGCCCTGGCATTAATTACGAAAGAAGTTTATCTATCACTTTTAGCTGGAATTATTGCCGGTGGCCTGTTTTACACTCATTTCAATATCGCAGAGGCTGTTCAGATAACGGTTGGAATCATGTCTGACAAAGTAGGCGGTAACATTTGTATTTTGATATTTCTGGTATTGCTTGGCATGCTGGTTGCTCTGCTTTCCAAGTCTGGTGCTTCAAAGGCATACGGGGACTGGGCCGTTAAAAACATTAAGTCCAGAAAAGGGGCCCTGCTTGCCACTGCCGGATTGGGCGTTTTAATTTTTGTCGATGATTATTTTAACTGCCTTACGGTAGGAACGATTATGAGTCCCATTACGGACAAGCAAAAAATAACCCGCGCTAAGCTGGCATATATTATTGATGCCACTGCTGCACCGGTCTGCATCATTGCCCCCATTTCCAGCTGGGCGGCTGCTGTCAGCTCTTCCCTGCCAAAAGACAGCGGTCTGGATGGTTTTTCACTGTTTATCCGGGCCATCCCCTATAACTATTATGCCTTACTGACACTTTTTATGGTCTTACTCATTATTCTATTGGATTTTGACTTTTCCAAGATGAAAGCTTACGAATTAAAATTCGGAAGTAAAGTAACTGGTCAGGAAGAAAAATCAACCGGTCAATCTACTGGAAATGGCAAGGTATTGGATTTAATTATACCGATTGCTGTATTAATTCTTCTTTGTATTTGTGCCATGCTTTATACTGGGGGAATCCTGGAGGGTATGAGTATTGTGGATGCATTTGCCAACTGTGATGCCTCTTTAGCATTGGTTATGGGTTCCTTCTTTACCATCGTAATCGTTGCTCTTATGTATCTGCCCAGAAAGATTATTACCTTCAAACAATTTGCTGAGTCCTTGCCTGAAGGCTTTAAGGCTATGGTTCCAGCCATCCTGATTCTGACCTTTGCCTGGACCTTGAGCGGAATCTGCGGGGAAGACTATCTCCAGATTGGAAATTATGTCAGTGGTCTGGTTAACAATGGCGGTATCAGCCATGCCATCATCCCTGCCTTGTTCTTCCTGGTAGCTCTGGGACTGGCCTTTGCCACCGGAACCTCATGGGGAACCTTTGGTATTTTACTGCCAATTATTTTCGCAGTTTTTAATAATGATGGAAGCTCCTTACTGGTCATCTCCATGTCAGCCGTAATGGCAGGTGCCGTATGTGGTGATCATATATCACCGATATCAGATACCACCATTCTCTCCTCCACTGGCGCGGGATGCAATCATATTGATCATGTCAATACACAGATACCATATGCATTAATCGTTGCCGCTGTTTCACTGGTATGCTACATCATCGCTGGAATGACAGGAAATGGTTATATCGGGTTAATTGTTGGCATGCTGTTTATACCGGCTATTCTCATTTTTGTTAAGAAAAGCATTAAGCAAAATTAAACAATTGCCATATCCGCTGCATACATCACGGATATGGCAATTATATTTTACCTCTATATGTTTTCTTTGCCTGATTTCAAATGATTTTAAATGATTTCAAGTGATTTAAAGTGATTTAAAGTGATTGCACTTACTTCAGCTACAAACAACAAATACACCATAGTTACAAGGCAGTTGAAGCTGTATGGTATACATCTCCTCTTCCTTTTCAACCACATTGGCTTCCACTATCTCCCCGGTAAAAGTATCCCATATTTCCGGAACAGTATTGCTTTCTGCCTTCACCCAGACAGTTTCCGGTTCCTTCCCATAATTCATAAACAGGGTATTACGTTTTCCATCCTTCAAATAGCGAGCAAATTGTACCCCTGTCAAGTCCTCTCCGGTATGTACATATGGATCAATAAGATAACTTGGGTAGGCAGGATGATTATTTATGGTTTTGGCAGTTCCCTTTACAATCTCAATTGGATGTGGAATGACTTCTCTCACCTTGGTATATAACGCTTCTTTTTCTTCTAATTCAAGCATATAAAAATTCTCATTTGATTTCATATCTTCAAAGATAGACACAACCTCTTCATCTTCACTCTTACGAAGAGCCATTTTAGGCATTTGGTCCACCAGAATGATTCTACCGCCCTGTTCCGCAAACGTTTTACAAAATCTGGCTGCTTCTGCTGGCAGAACCTTACACATGGGGAGAATCAACACCGAAAATTCCTGTCCATTCTTTATGTTCTTGATTTTACCGCCCTCTGCCCGGAAATTATCCAATGCATCTTTATGGAGTAATTCAAAATCCAGATTTTCCGAAAGAAGCCCATTCATCAAAAGCTGCATTTCCCGATCCATTCTGACTGCCTCATCATCCCCCAAAAAAGCCCCTTCCATAAATCCATGGGTATATAATAAGTCTGGTTGATAATGAAGCCAGAAGCTTTCGATTGGATGATACATTAAAACATCTGCTTCACTGACGCCGTCAGTCATACCATAATGGAGTCTCCGCACCATGGCGTTGCCCTCTTTCATCCGGTTCCATCCCTGCCACTGGAAAAACTGTGAGGGTGGCCAATCATTTTTTCGGCCATCCCGATCGGAGTAAAAGAAGCCATGATTGATGATAATCCGCATCCCTTGCTGGAACATCCAGGTTATCATGCGAATATATTCTTCGAATGTCATATCCCATCCACATCCTGCAAATACCTCGACTGCCGTCATATCTTTTCCATAAGAATGAGCACCTGTGGATGTGTATTTAATATTCAGGCTTCCGATTCCTTTTCCCAAATGGTCCGCACCGGGAATATCCAGATACTTGTTTTGACGTAAATAATCACCACTGTACCGAGCATGTCCAAACATAGTCTCCTCACCCAAGAGGTGGGCAAATAAATTTACCTTATGCTCTTTACACCACTTATGGATTTCACCAAAATAATTTTCCTGATAAAGATATGCCAGCACGTCGAAATAATCACAGCGGATTCTACCTGCATTTTCGCCTGGAATTACCAATTCCGGCAAATGCTTCATGATGTCATAATCCTTCTGTTCCTTAAAAACTTCAGGAAATTCCCTGCTCCATGGTAGAGGATTGCACATTCT
The DNA here is from genome assembly GCA_031553075.1 of Acetivibrio sp. Lineage (GTDB taxonomy): Bacteria > Bacillota > Clostridia > Lachnospirales > Lachnospiraceae > DIGJ01. The sequence continues at coordinate 8,370 of JAVBLX010000065.1, read as the reverse complement.
GGTTTCATCATTAAACACACACTGGATTGTACTTCCAAAATATTCAGGAAAACGTTCATAGTATTTATCATAGGTGGAAGCCAGAAATTCACCAGTAGCGCTTTTATCCAGATAATTTACCTGCATGCTTCCTTCCTGGTCATAGGCATCTACATGAATTTTTACAACATAGGCAACTGCATCCTGTTCTGAAATAAATTCCAATTCCGGTCCCATGAGCAGATACTTAAAATAATCTGAAATTTCATAGGGCTTCCCAGTCTCCTCGTCATAAATAAACACATTAAATGCAAATTCAGACATGTCACTGCCCTGCTCTAAACCATGCATCCCTTTCCCTGATAGTTCAAAAAGCTGTGCACGAAAAGCCTTTCCGGCTGGAATTGTTATACGATAAAAGGAAAGATACTGTTCCCGGTTTTCTTCCTTTCGAGTAATCGTTTTATTGCAAGTCCCGGCAGGCCAATCCATTTCGTCATAAAGCCATACTGGCTCCTGATGTTCTTCTTTATATTCCAGTACTGTCCTGATATGCTCAAACCATTCCTCATCCAGATATCCACCAATAAATCCCTCTCCAAAATTACTACGTGCATGGGGATTGGTGCAAGTCACTCCGACCTCTGTTTTCATTTTCAGCTGCCTTAGAATTTCATTCTTCTCCAATTTATCATTCCAAAACCAAAGCGGACACTGGGCCTGATCCAAAGAGCTTTCTTCTTGAGGTTGCTTCCATATTTCTTTATTCATAATTTGCACCATACCTCATGCAAAATGTTTCCATTTACATTTGAGGCACAAACACAACGTATACAATAACCTGTGTTTGTATTTCCCTTCTTTATTTTTTCTGAGACATCTTACTTTTGTATCTTCTACACTTTCACTCATTCCCATCATCAACATCGTATCTTTCAATGAAATGAATTTTCTCTTTTATTTTACAACAGGTTTGAGTATAATTTTGTTGGTAATTCCGGTATACATTTGTTGGCTTACCATTGATTGTTAAGATACCCGTTTTTTTTGCCATATTCTTAATTTATTTTTCAACAAAACAAGTTCGATAATTTTATTTTCATTATTCAGATAAATCAAAAACATCACCAGAACAAGTGCTGTAATGATCTGTTGCACAGACGCATCCACGTTTAACCTCGTATAGGTTAAGGATAAAAATGCTGTAGATACTGCTCCCAGTGCATATCCCATCTTTTCATTTGTAAACCGGGATAGGAAGCCACCAATAAACATTGGCAAAAAGGCAGTAAACATAACGCCGATGGAGCCAAAATTCAATGCCATTTGAATGGTTCCTGTATTGGTTGCAGTTATAAATCCTACCACACCCATAAGTCCTCCGGCTATCCCATAACAAAGTACGGTATTAGGAACCTCTCTAATGCCTATGTTCACGGCCACCTTTTGACCGGAAATCAGTGCTTTGTACTCATAGCCAAATCTTGTATGATCAAAGATTACTATCACTAAAAGTAGTCCTACGATAATCACCAGTAAATAATTCGTCATACCGGGAAAACTGGTCAATTCCTTATTTGCTACAAAAGAAACTCCATAGCCTTTTGTTATGGCAAATGACAGTCCTTCATAAAACAGTGCCATTCCCAGGGATACAATAATTGGCGGCAGCTTAATCAATACATAGATGCCGCCAGAAATAGCACCAAACACGATACCAAAAACAATGGATAAAATCAGCATGGCTCCCGCTGGCAGGCCTGCACTAATGCATATAGATGAACTGCATACCGCTGCCAAAAGAGAAATAGCGCCAATGGAAAAATCAAATCTTCCCGAGTTTAAATTAATAGAGAGAGCAAAGGTTGTAAGCATAACAGTTGCTGTTCCACGTAAGAAAGCAATCCAATTTCCCTGTGTTTCAAATAATGCCACTCCCTTGAGCGAACAAATCACCAACATTATAATTAGGGTTCCTACTGGAATCACCAGACTTCCAACCATTCTTTTTACAACCTTCATACAATCTCCTATCTGCTGCCTTTGCAGCCTGCAAAGCTCTGTCGTCTTTTCAACTAATATGCCTTTCTGACATTGATTAGTTTGTCTGTCCTTGAATTTCGATATAATGATACTTGCTTACAAAGTCAGAAAATGCTGCATAATCAGTGGTTAACAAGGTGTCTAACGTTGCTTTTGTATATGCCGGATACTCTAAATTACTGTCCACCGCATAATATTTTTCAAAGTCTTCATAACCAGTGGCAACCCAGTATCCCTGTGCCAATGCCAATGCATTTCCTTCTCCATCACGGACCGGGGAACCAAGTACTGCTCTGTAGGTTGCAACAAAGATTGGTCCAATACTCGCCGAAAACTTTCCAGCCAGATAATCCAGCATCCCTGCTTTCATAGCATCGCCATAGCTGCTGGCATAAGCATCCACACTGGCAATTTTTACATCTGTTCCTTCAATTGCTGTCCCAAAGAAGTCCGAGCCATTTCCTACTGCCAGAATTACTTCCAGGTCTTTTGTCTGTGCCATCTGTCCACATTTTCCAAACCAGGTTTCATCCATATCATAGCCGCCTACATAACCAATAATGGAAACGGTTCCAATTGCTCCTGTCTGGATTCCACCATCGGCCATAATCTTTCCGATAATCTCTTCCTTCGTGGTCGCACCCTGATAATTGGCACCATCACCGCCAGCATCTACCATTGCCTTAATCATTCCGGCTGCCCGGTAGATATGCATATCTACATAGTAAGGAATCGCTCCGCCGAAGATAGCAAAATTCCGTTTGCCTAACTCTAAGTAATTTACTGCCATTTCATATCCTGTTTCATATTCAATATCCAAAGATGGTCCAATCGCACCAATGTAATATTCGTTGGATTTATGTACCTGATATTCTTCCTCCGTCAGAGTTCCGGTTGCCACTGCATAATAAACCTTGGCACTGGAGCACTGCTCAATCTGTGCCGCACGGTCAAATGAAGAAAAAGAGATTACAGCCTTGCAATTATTCGTGATAAAGGTGTCAATGGCTGATTTTTCACCTGCAGCATCCTTTAATTCATCCGAGTAAATAAATTCTACATTGTACTGCTTCTGAATATATTCGGTATAATACGCTCTAAATGCAAGTGCCTCTGCTGTCGTTGCATCCGAAACTAAAACTCCCATTTTTACGCTTTTACTCATATCCAAGGCTGGTTGAGAAGCTTCCATTCCTTCTGCCTTTTCCGTTTCCATTTCTGATACGGCACCATTGGAGTCTAGCGTTTTCGTTTCATTGTTTTCTTTCGTTCCACTATTTCCACAGCCTGTCATTCCCAAAGTAGTTGTCAATAATACAAAGCAAAATAATAAGGTTAACATCTTTTTCATAATAAAATCCTCCATTTTTAATTTTTATATCATGTGTTTCCACAAAATATCCTCTACGTGTTTTGAAAATTCTTGTTTGCGTTCCAATTTAGGAATTTGCTTATCTTGGTAACATGTGACTTCGCTGATTACTGGTTGCGATAAAGACCACAAACAGGAATATCACTGCCTTTACCATTTGTCCAATACCAGAATTTAAGTTGAACAAAATCATGATCTGGCTTAATAATGTCATGGAAAATGCCCCAATCAAAGCAGACTGAATTTTACTCCTTGCACCGCCAGATACTGGCATGCCACCAAATACAATGGCGATAATTACATCCATTCCCACGCCGGAAGCAGTGTTTTTCGTTAAGGTTGGAGCATATACAATGGATAAAAAGGCACCCAGTCCAACACCAGCTCCTGCTATAGCGAAAGCAATAATGGATAGCTTCTTCTGCGATATTCCTGTTAATTTTGCACAGACAGGATTTCCGCCTACAAGCTTTTGCTGTCTTCCAAGTTTGGTATATTGGAAAAGGAAGATGCAACATCCCAGATATAAGACCATGAATATTATTTTTACTCCTATCGTGTCCAAACCACTGACCGCACCTGCCGGAACACTTATTTGCGAACCGGTTCCATTGATACTGATCAGCAAAAGGATTAACGCATTGAGTACACTTAACATGGCAATGGTGGTAACAAATACAGGTAAATTGAAAACCGATGCCAGCACCGAATTAAACAGAGAAATTGTAATCGCGGCTCCCAGACATACGAAAAACATAATCAACAGACTTTCCGTTTTCAGATAAACCATTCCACCCAACAGTGCGCTTACCGCTGCCGAAGCTCCCAGACTGATATCAAATGACCCCAGCGTATAAATAAATACGGCTCCGGTTGCTACTACAGCTACTACAATAGACTGATTGACAATGGCTTTCATCCCATATGCAACATTGATATCCTTCATGGTTCCCATAATGAGGAATGCCAGAAATAGAACCAGCAAGCCTGCCACCGGGGTAATGCTGACAATTTTATTTTTAACTTTTTGCTTCATCTTAAGCTCCCGTCTACGTGCATCAGCACGTCTTAAAAATCAAGGGTGAAATTACTTTTCACTTGCTCCCGTCTACGTGCGTCAGCACGTCTAAAACCAAGGGTGAAAGTTTACTTTTCACTTGCTCCCGTCTGCGTGCGCCAGCACGTGTATGTTAAATCATGTACTCAATAATATCTGACTCTGATAAATCTTTACTGCGAGGAAACTCCTTCGTAATTTCCCCATCTTTCATGATAATCAAGCGGTCTGACATCCCAATAAGCTCTGACATTTCTTCTGAGATAATAACAATGGATTTTCCTTCTTTTTTCATCTGATGCATCAGTTGATACATGGATTGCTTGACACCGATATCAACACCTCTTGTAGGACAATCCAAAATCAAAATTTCACTCCCCCGGCCAATCCATTTTCCAAAAACCACTTTTTGTTTATTCCCGCCGGAAAGAGTAGATACATATTGTTCCATGTCAACGCATTTAATGTTGAGATTGTCAATTTGCTTCTTAACATATGACTTCTCTTTTTTCCCCAGAATCAGGAATCCATTTCCAGCAATCTGCTCCAGGCCCCCAACTGCAATATTATCTTTTATGCTGGCATTTAATGCTAAGGATTCCATATCCCGATCTTTGGCAACATAGCCCACTTTAAATGCCATGGTATCGGCCTCACTATTAACTTTTTTCCCATAAATTGTAAGCGTTCCTCCCTGAAGCTTTTCTGCCCCAAATAAAACTCTTCCAAGTGTATGCATACCGCAATGGGAAAGACCGCCAACCCCCAGTATTTCTCCTTTATGTAATTGAAAATCAAAGTGCTTCAGTTCCTGATTCAGCTGACCATCTTTTATCTCCAAAACTACTTCCTGTTCAAAACTTCCGTCGTAATCACTCCGGTAATAGTCTCCCTGAAGTTCCCTTCCAATCATACTTACCTTTATCTTATTTTCATCAAATTCAGCCTTATCAAAGGTAACAATAATCTTCCCGTCTCTGAGAACCGTAAGTGTATCGCATACATTTATGATTTCATCCAGGTCATGAGAGATGAAAATAACTGCTTTGTTTTCTTCTTTCATCCGCTCCATAATTTGGTAGATTATTTGCCGTCCCTTTTGAGATAATGCAGTTGTTGTTTCATCTACTACCAGCACTTGCGGGTTTTTGTTCATGACCTTAGCTATTTCAATAAGCTTTCGATTTTGCAAATCCAATGTCCCTGTAACAGCACTTGGAGAAATATGACCAGCACCAATATTTTCCAATGCTTTCTGAGCGGCTTCCAGCATGGCTTTCTTTTTTATAAACCCACCCTTTTGAAATTTCTTGGTCTCTCCCAAAAAAATATTTTCAGCTACAGTAATTCCAGGCACAGTACCATTTTCCTGCACAATCATACCGATTCCTTTTTCCAGTGCATAAATCATGGAGTCCGGCGACCAGGCTTCATTATTGTATTGCATTTCACCACTGTCTGCTTTCTGCATACCGGATATAATCGAAGTTACAGTAGATTTTCCCGAGCCATTTTCCCCAATCAGCCCTAGCACCTGTCCACTTTTCACAGTGATGTTGACCTGATCCAAAGCCACTGTAACGCCAAACTTCTTATTTACGTTTTTAACTTCTATGATTGTTTTCTTTTCCATGTAAATCTCCATTCTGCCGCCATGTGGCAAACCTGTGTTTATACCCATACCATTTATGCTTTTATTATAATAAATCTAGTTTTTATTCCAATGGACTGTGAGGACAACTTAATTGACTTTTTTTACTCATTATATTAAAATACATATATAGTAACTGACTTATTTTAATTTCAAAGGAGCTTTTATGGATATCGATACCGTAAAGACATCTCTTTACCACCTAAACGAAGATGAATTGTTTTATCGCAAATATTACTATGCGAGGCAGCAGGAATACTCGCTGAAGAAATTTCTTGCTGAACTGAATATGGATTATGTCCATAAAAGGAATCTGTTAATATTGGAGGATGCGTCTACAATTCCGCCTAGATTTGAAGATTCCTTCTATTTTGATTCCGCTGACAGTAAAAGTATTGTAGTGATGAAGCATAACTGCTATTCTCCTGCTCTGGTTCATTCCCATACCTTTTTTGAGCTTCTGTATGTCTATGATGGAGCCTGTCAGCAGAAATTAAATAATTCGGTCATCCGCCTTCATACGGGAGATATCTGTATTATTCCTCCTGGGATATCCCACAGTATTGAGGTGTTTGATGAAAGTGTTGTAATCAATGTGCTGATTCGTAAAAGCACGCTTCATAACATTTTTTATACGTTTTTGCGCACACCCAATATTTTGTCTGCTTTTTTTCTTAATAACATTTATTCTAAAAATGGAAATGATTATATTATTTTTCATTCGGGGATTGATGAAGAAATTAAGAGAAATTTTTTGTACATACTTTATGAGCACATAAATAAAGACGATTATTGCTATCAGATTATCAGCAACACCGTCATGTTGATATTTGCCCTGCTTATTCGTAACTACGAAAGGAGCATTGAGCTCCCTACCTTCACAGAAAAAGCAGATGTTCAGAGATTTGCTTTGTTACAGTACATTCAGGATCATTTTACTTCTATTTCCTTAGAGGATGTTGCTGAACGATTTCATTTTACTCCTGAGTATACTTCCAAGTTGATTAAGAGCACCACTGGGCAGACATTTACTGAAATCCTGCGAAAAGTCCGAATTGAACGGGCTCAGGTGCTCTTGCAGGATACCAATATGTCTGTAGCAGATATCGGTGCTCAGGTTGGCTATGAGACACCGGAGCACTTTATCCGTACCTTCAAAAAAGTAGTGGGGATTTCGCCGACGGGATATCGCCGGAGGAAATATGTTATCTAAACACAAAGTAAACTAAAATTGATTTATCCAACTGCATTAAATGTTCCAGCTTCATAAGCACGCTTAATGATATAGAATGGCACATAGATTATTCAATCCAGCGACCAGCCATTTCATTTTTCAAGTCAAGAAACATATTGTAAAATATGTCTTTTGTCTGTCTTACAATATCCAACGCCACTGCCCGGTTATACGCATGTGTCACATTATTTCGGGCAGCTAATGCCGCCAGCCATTGCTGCTCGTCCTTAATCATTCCAGCTTGATAGGCCGTTTTAAGTATTTGTCTTGGGGAACCGGTCTGGCTCTCAGCAAACCCCTGGCATTCTAAGACCGCCTTCATTGCTTTCCATGATTGTTCAAAACAGATTTCAAATAACCCCACAAGCCCTGTAAGAGTCACATTATCATATGGTTCATCATATCGTTCCATATCCTGTAGATTCGAAAGTGCCAAGCAAAAATTATCATATTTTTTCATATAATACTTTACCTTCCTTCTGAATTTCATAAATCAATTCTGGTTGAACCCTGCCATCTAAGTTAACTACATCAAATTTAAGAAGTGTATTAACATCCTCCTCTACTGCAAGTGCAAAGCCCACAACATCTCCGCCTGAAACTGCAATATCAATATCGCTGCGGATATGATTATCCCCACGCGCTCGTGAACCAAAAAGAATAATTGTTTTCAGATTATACTGCTTGCCCAGTTCGCATATCTCTTTTTGTAAGGCTTGTCCCAATCCTTCCATTGTCTATCTCCTAAAAACCTTAATTTATCGTTATAAATATAAACCATTTTACATCATTTATTACTCTTTTTCCATATCATCTTTTCGTCAGCAAAAAATCAAGCCCCGAAAGGGAACATCGGATGTACAGGAAAGATGTCAATTATTTATTCCTCGATGTACTAGTACACTATTGCTTAAATAATTATGAATAAAAGTATTTCCTTTTTTTCTTTTATAGCGCATAATAGAAGTATCTATATATTAAGGTGGTACATTATTATGCGAAAGAAAACGATTGATACAATACCTGTGTTATCA
>JAVBLX010000132.1:0-8938 GCA_031553075.1 Acetivibrio sp. | reverse complement strand
CGTTTGTTTGCGCATCCTCGCGTACCTTTGTTGATACACTCACGTGCGAGTTCCTGTTTTGGTGGGGGTGCCCTCAGCAAATTTAAAAAGACTTAGTTCTTTCGGTGCTTCTGTGCTAGCCAGAAATTTTTCGCCTGGGAGCCTTTTTCATAGGAACCCGTTCCTTGGAGGCATTTCTCCACCCGCTCTTTCGGCGTTCGCAGCCTACATCCAGGAGCGTCCTACTCCCATCCCCAAGTTTTATCTATAGTCTCTTATTTCTCACCCAAAATCTTATCAACACTAACCAACTTCACGCAAAGCACAAACAAATCCATCGACTGCTGCAGCTCCTCCAAAGTCGGAAACGACGGTGCAATACGAATATTAGAATCCTGTGGATCCTTTCCATATGGATAAGTAGCCCCAGCCCCAGTCATCACAACCCCAGCCTCTTTACACTTAGCCACAATCGCCTTCGCACAACCATCCAACGAATCAAAAGCAACAAAATATCCACCCTTAGGTTTAATCCAGCTTCCAATCTGCAATTCACCCAATTCCTTCTCCAAAGTATCAACTACCGCTTCAAATTTGGGCCGCATAATATCAGCATGCTTTTTCATATGCGCAGTAATACCATCCATATCCTTAAAATAACGCACATGACGCAGCTGATTAACCTTGTCATGTCCAATCGTCTGAATGGTAAGCTGCTTTCTAATTTCCGCTAGGTTTTCCATCGAAGCAACAATCGCCGCTACACCAGAACCAGGGAAACTGATTTTTGAAGTAGAACAGAATTTATACACAAGATTTGGATTTCCAGCCTCTTCACAAGCATGAAGGATTTCAATCAACTGATCCTGGTCATCCTCATACAAATGATGTACACCATATGCATTATCCCAGTAAATACGGAAATCTGCCGCTGCTGGTTTTAACCCGGCAAAACGACGTACTACCTCATCTGAATATGTAATTCCCTGTGGGTTAGAATATTTGGGCACACACCAGATTCCCTTGATGGAGTCATCCTCTGCCACCAATTTCTCTACTAAATCCATGTCCGGACCATCTGTGGTCATAGGTATATTGATCATTTCAATACCAAAAAACTCAGTAATCGCAAAATGTCTGTCATATCCTGGAACCGGACACAAGAATTTTACTTTATCCAGCTTTGCCCATGGAGTACTTCCAAGCACGCCGTGAGTCATAGAGCGAGACACGGTATCATACATAACATTCAAGCTGGAGTTACCATAGATAATGATGTTATCCGGGGCAACCTCCATAAATGCGGCAAGAAGCTTTTTCGCATCCTTTGTTCCATCTAATAAACCATAGTTCCGGCAGTCAAAACCGGCTTCGTCTTTCAGTTTTGCAGTGCTGGATAATACATCCATCATCCCCATGGAAATATCTAACTGCGCTGCCGAAGGCTTTCCTCTGGACATATCCAGGTTTAACCCCAATGCCTTTGCCTTTTCATATTCTTTTTCTAATCCTTCTTTTATTGCTAATAGCTCATCTTTTGTCATCTCTTTGTATGCTGCCATTGTTTTATCCTCCACTTTCCAGATTTTCTTACTAATTCTAGTGTATCCACTTTCATTTGTCAACATTTTATTGTTTTAATGTGATAAATTTTATTACTTTAATGTGATAAGTTATTCTTCTACACTTTGTTCTTCATTTAATATATATAATTTACCAATTATTCTTGTCGGATTGCCATTCTCGTCATTGAGGCTGGTAAAAACACCTCTTTGAAACAAATATTCTCCAGCTTCATTTTTCGTATGAAAATCCACTTGCTTCCGGTCTCTTCCTGCTTTTATATCCTCATAACAGTTTATGATTTCGTTGGCATCCATAATAATACTTTTATAACCATTTCTTAATTTTTCCAGATAGTTGTAAATACAACGGCTGATACCTTTTGTACTCTCGAATACAATCATTTTATCCTCCTGGACGTCATATTCAAAAATGGTTTCCCGGGTCAAGCCTTGTAAGATTGTATATCGGTTGTTCTGCACTTCCAGCTCTTTATTCATTAATCTGAGACGAATGGTCAGAGCGGTATTATGTATGTAATTTCGGTAAAGGATATCACTGACAAAGAATGCGCCAAACAGTGTTGTAATGCTCCATTGATAATCGGTAGGTTGACCGCCGGCAATATATAGCAGAATCATTTCTGCAATAAACATAAGGCCATATAAAACGCCTTTTATTTTAATATTCAAAATTGGTACGATGACAATGATGGCAACCAACATGAAAAAGTTATGAAATGCATCACTATCTATGATATCAATTGCGTGAAATGCCATGGTGACTGCCGAAAACACATAAAGCAGCACACAAACAAACCGATTTACAAATCGTATGCTCTTTTTCTTCTGGATTCGTACCTTATAAGCATAAAAAAGCCAAATAAAAAGCAAGGACAAAATCATGGTACATTCTGCTCTGATATACCAGATAGCAAATTCTTTGTGCTGATCGGTAAACAAATCAACAAATAAATTGGTCAGCTGTATGAAAAAAATCACGATACTGAGAAGTCTCATCCGAAACAAATTGGTATTGCACTTCTGCTCCTCAATATATTGATTTTCTTCGTAACTTAGTATTTTTAAATCATTTTCGTTATGACCTAAAACCTTCAGCCAGTTATTTATCCATGGTCTCTTTTTTTGCTGCTTCACGGTATGTACGCCTCCAATCATATTGCTTTAGAAAAAGGCGCAAGTATTAACCTTGCGCCTTTTCATTATATCTGTTTTACAAAATATTAGCAATATTTACCGGCTCTAAATTCATAGAATCCTTATTTTCCAGGCAAGTCAGATATGCACTTGCGGTATCCAGTGAAGTAAGACAAGTAACACCTGTTTCGATCGCATTTCGGCGAATCAGGAAGCCATCGGTTCCCTTTTCATTTCCCTGGGTCGGGGTATCAATTACCAAATCCACCTCATGACTTAAGATAACGTCCATAAAGTTTGGTGAAGGCTGATCCAGCTTGTTAACCTTAGAGGCTTCTACACCATTTTCGTTTAAGAAACGTGCAGTTCCTTCCGTTGCATAGATGGTATAGCCCAAATTTTTAAGCCTTCTGGCAATTTCCAAGGCTTCTGGTCGGTCTGCCTTCTTCACGGAAAGCAACATCTTTTTATGAACAGGTCCGCCAATTCCGGCTCCGCGGAATGCCTTAAAGAGGGCATCGTTAAAGTCTTTGGCAATCCCCAGACATTCTCCGGTTGATTTCATTTCTGGTCCTAAGCTGATTTCCGCTCCACGAATTTTTTCAAAGGAAAATACTGGCATTTTAATCGCAATATAGTCAGCATCTTTTTGCAGTCCTGGTTCGTAACCCATATCCTTTATGGTTATGCCCAGCATTACATTGGTTGCCAATTTTACAATCGGAAGTCCAGTCACTTTACTGATATATGGTACGGTACGACTGGAACGTGGGTTTACTTCAATTACGTATACTTCATCTCCGCATACAATAAACTGAATGTTTATCATACCAATTACATGGAGAGATTTAGCTAATCGTTTCGTGTATTCAATAATTGTATCCTTTGCTTTTTGTGACAAAGTCTGACAAGGATATACCGAAATACTATCTCCTGAGTGAACACCGGCTCTCTCGATGTGCTCCATAATACCAGGAATTAAAATATCGGTTCCATCACATACCGCATCCACTTCGATTTCTTTTCCAACCAGGTACTTATCAACCAGAATCGGATGATCCTGAGCAATTTTATTAATATTTTCAATAAACTCATGGATATCATCATCATTTACGGCAATTCTCATACCCTGACCGCCAAGTACGTAAGAAGGTCTTACCAATACAGGATAACCTAGCTCATTGGCAGCTTTAACCGCTTCTTCCGTTGTATAGATTGTTCTTCCTGCCGGTCTTGGAATCTCACATTCCTCCAGAATCTTATCAAATAATTCTCTATCCTCAGCAGCATCCACATCCTCTGCCTTGGTTCCCAGAATTGGAACGCCCATTTTGATTAATGCTTCGGTAAGCTTAATCGCTGTCTGCCCGCCAAATTGTACAACTGCACCATCTGGTTTTTCTGTTTCTACCACATTTTCCACATCTTCCGGGGTCAATGGTTCAAAATATAATTTGTCAGCAATGTCAAAGTCCGTACTAACAGTTTCCGGGTTGTTATTAATAATAATGGTTTCATATCCCTGATTCTTAAAAGCCCAGGTACTATGAACAGAACAATAGTCAAATTCAATTCCCTGTCCGATGCGGATTGGCCCAGATCCAAGTACCAATACCCGTTTCCTTGTCTTAGGCTGTTCCGCCTCACAGGTTCCGCCAAATACTGAGTAATAATATGGGGTTGCTGCTTCAAATTCTGCCGCACAGGTATCAACCATCTTAAAGGAAGCCCGAATGTTCCACTGATTACGAAGTTCTTTAATTTCCTTCTCGGTTTTTCCCATAAGTCTTCCAATTACATTATCTGGGAACTCGATTCTCTTGGCTTCCCATAAAAGCTCTTCCGTCAATGGACTTTTTTTCAGTTTTTCTTCCATTTCCACGATAATCGCTATTTTATCAATAAACCAACGATCAATCTTGGTTGCATCAAAAATGTCATCATAGGACACGCCTCTTCTAATCGCTTCCGCAATGGCATAAATTCTCTGATCATCTACCTTATTGAGCTTCTTCATCAGACGCTCATCGGAATAACTGCCAAAATCATAAGACATAAGACTGTCAACATGCTGCTCCAGAGAACGGATTGCTTTCATTAAAGCACCTTCAAAGTTGCGGCAGATACTCATAACCTCTCCCGTTGCCTTCATCTGGGTTCCCAGCGTTCTTTTCGCATCAATAAATTTATCAAATGGCAGTCTTGGAATTTTTACTACACAATAATCAATGGTAGGTTCAAAGCTGGCATAAGTTTTCTGGGTAATCGCATTTTTAATCTCATCCAGATTGTAGCCCAGTGCAATCTTCGCTGCAACCTTGGCAATTGGGAAACCAGTTGCTTTTGATGCCAGGGCAGAGGAACGGCTCAAACGTGGATTTACTTCGATTACACAATATTCAAAGCTGTCAGGGTGAAGGGCAAACTGCACATTACATCCACCAGTAATTTTGATTTCATCAATAATCTTAAAGGAAGCGGTCCGAAGCATCTGACATTCTCTGTCACCAAGTGTCTGCGTAGGTGCCACTACGATACTGTCTCCGGTATGTACTCCAACGGGATCGATATTTTCCATGTTACATACTGCAATACAGGTTCCGTTGGCATCACGCATTACTTCATATTCGATTTCTTTCCAGCCAGCGATGCACCGCTCAACCAGAACTTGACCTACACGGCTCAAACGAAGACCATTGGAAAGGATTTCAACCAGCTGTGCTTCATTATCTGCAATCCCGCCGCCGCTTCCACCTAAGGTGTAGGCCGGACGCAATACAATTGGATAGCCAATGGTGTTGGCAAAGGCAATTCCATCTTCGACATTTTCTACAACCAGAGATGGTGCACATGGCTCTCCGATTTTTTCCATTACATTTTTAAATTCCAGACGATCTTCTGCCTTTTTAATGGTTTCGGGAGTGGTTCCGATTAAATTAACCCCGGTTTCTTCCAAAAATCCTGATTCAGCCAGCTCCATAGCCAAGTTGAGGGCTGCCTGTCCACCCAGAGAAGGAAGCACACTATCCGGCTTCTCCAAATTAATAATCTTCTTTAAGGTATCTAACGTAAGAGGTTCTATGTATACTCGGTCAGCAATGTCTTTATCTGTCATAATAGTCGCTGGATTAGAGTTCACCAGTACGACTTCAATGCCTTCTTCTTTTAACGCTCGACAAGCCTGGGTTCCGGCATAGTCAAACTCTGCCGCCTGTCCGATGACAATTGGTCCAGAACCAATCATTAATACTTTTTTTATATTAGGATTCTTTGGCATTAGAAAGACACCTCCTCTTTATGTTTTTTCATCATATCAATAAAACGGTCAAATAAAAATCCCGTATCCTGTGGTCCGCCACAAGCTTCCGGATGGAACTGAACGGTAAAAATATCTTTTTCTATGTAATTAAGTCCCTCAATCGTGCCGTCATTTACGTTATAAAAACTTGGAACTGCTACATTTTTATTTAAGGATTCCTCTTTTACTACGTATCCATGATTTTGAGAGGATATATACACCTTTCCGGTAGTCAGGTCTTTTACCGGGTGGTTAGCACCACGATGACCATATTTCATCTTCATTGTGTCAGCACCACTGGCAAGAGCCATGAGCTGATGTCCAAGGCAAATTGCAAAAACAGGAATATCCGTAGCATAAAGCTTTCTTAATTCTTCAATCACACCAGCACATTCCTTTGGATCCCCAGGTCCATTGGAAAGCATAATGCCGTCTGGTGTGCCAGCCATAATTTCCTCGGCGGTTGTATCATAAGGATAAATCGTCACTTCACAGCCTTTTTCATTTAATACCTCAGGAATCCGCTTTTTGGTTCCAAAATCGAAAAGTGCAACCTTTAAACCATCTTGTGAAAGCACCGTTTTTTCTTTACGGCTCACTTTTTCCACCACGCATTCACATTTGTATGTTTTAAGTTTTTCTAAAACTTCTTCCAATACAAAGTTTTCATTGGTGGTTACCATACCATTCATGGTACCTTTTTCTCTTAATATTTTTGTTAATGCACGGGTGTCAATTCCGCTGATTCCTGGGATATGATTATTTTCTAAGAATTGTTGAATAGATACTTCACTACGGAAGTTACTGGGAATACGAGATAGTTCGCCAACGATATAAGCATCGGGCCATGCTTTTGATGATTCCATGTCTTCATAACATACACCATAATTACCAATTAACGGGTAGGTCATGACTACCGCTTGTCCTGCGTAAGATGGATCCGATAGGACTTCCAAATATCCTGTCATGGATGTGTTAAATACCACTTCACTAATGGCATCTTGTGTGGAACCTATATTGGTACCGGAGAACACTGTGCCGTCTTCAAGAATTAAAAATGCTTTCATTCTTATATTTACCCCTTTCTCAAAGCAATCCTCTAAATGTAACTTTTTGAAATTTTAATTACTTTAGCACATGCTGAATATTTATGCAAGAGCTTTCTAAAAACTACAAAATATTTTTGGTCCATGCAAAAAATCTTGCAAGACTACAGAGTTTTTATTTAAATAGATTTTCAAACTTTTGTAAATGTAGGTAAATTTTTGTACAATTCATACAATTTGACTACTCTACTCTCCTGTCATATACAAATTGCCGTAGTAGCCGAATCAACCTTTGTGCTGATTTCAATACTAATTGGCACTTTAGCCGGGTCGTTTGTGCCAAACTGCTCCATGACGATAGGCACTGCCTGCTGTTGAATTTGTAGGCTTATCTCTTGACTTAAAAAGTCCGCTAAATATGCTCATGTATAATCATCTCCCTTCAAAATGGCATAAGAAAAGCACCTACTTTAAAAAGCAGATGCTTAACCTTAACAACATAACCATTCCCTTAATGTTCGCCTGTATTTAAGGGAACGCAGAATTTGTTAAGGGAATTATTTCAATCTAAAATAGCAAATATTCTTTCCAGAGCCTTCACGCTTAAGTTCCTCAGCTTCAACTAATTTGCGTAATGCACCTTCAATGGAACTTATACTAAGTGAAGGGCAAAGTTCACGAATGTCCTGCTTAGTAAAACGACCTATCTTATTTAGAGTAGCACGTCTTACGGTTTCAAGAGCAGGAAGTTTTGTTTCTACAAGAGAAAAGCGTTCTTCAAAATCTTTATATGCAGCCAAAATGGTTCCAAGTAAATATTTAATAAAAGGGACTGCATCCTCAGTACCCTCGTGCCAACCGGTCTGTGCTTGACCGAGTGCATCATAATAGAGGTCTTTATTCTTTTCGATTTTTGCTTCCAATGATATATACTTACCAACATAAAATCCATTTCTGTAAAGCAGAAGTGTTGTCAGCAAACGACTCATTCTACCATTGCCATCATTAAATGGATGGATACAAAGAAAATCATGAATAAAAATTGGAATAGCGATAAGAGGTTCAATTTCCATATTTCCAATTACACGGTTATATTCTTCACAAATTCTGTCCAGTGCCTCTGTAGTATCAAATGGTGAAAGTGGAGTAAACAATGTTTCTATATGACCATCAGGGTATGTAGCACTGATATAGTTCTGTACACTTTTCGTTCTGCCTGCCATTGGATTGTTCATATGGGTGTACAAAATTTTATGAAGCTGCAGGATATAATTCTGTGTAATTGGAATTGCATCAAAGTTTTCGTGAATAATATTGATTACATCACGATAGCCTGCGATTTCCTGCTCATCACGATTTCTAGGTGTTGTTTTTTCTTCTACCAACTGCTTGACACGAGTGCTTGTTGTTACAATACCTTCAATTGCATTAGATGCTTCAGTGCTTTGTACTTTTGCAATCTCAACCAGCTTTTCTAATTCGTCTGGACGCTGCTTAAGGTACATTTCTTGTTTTCCGGCTTCTTTATAAATTGCGGCAATCAAGCTGAGAATGTCAGAATCCCATTTTAGATTCTTGATTGCAGAGTAATTAAATATTCTCATTACCTCACCTCCGTGTAATTCCCTTAAATTATAGCAGGTTTTAAGGTTAAAGTCAATACATTTTAGGATTATTCCCTTAATAGTATTGCGTATTTAAGGGAAAATATGCAGATAATTCGATAAATAAAATTCCTCTATCATCATAAGGGGCTTTCACTTCTTTCCGTTACCGAGCACGCTCCTGCCATGCCAGGAACCTGTCATATATATTATTTTCATAATTACAGAGCCTTCCGTGGAAGAGACTTTGGGCTTCCCGTTCTTTTAGGTGCAGAAGTAAACATTATGGAT
>JAVBLX010000191.1:0-17313 GCA_031553075.1 Acetivibrio sp. | reverse complement strand
CTGCTTGTTCATGCAAAACCAGCCTGATTTTGCATGAACAAGCAGCAGGGTTTTACTTTTAAAAAATCCGAGAATAGTTAATTAATTCTCGGATTTTTCTATTCATAAAGAAGAGCATAAAGAAGTGATTGAAATAATTTGCATCAAGACACATGGGTAGGGTATAATAAACTTAAGAAAATCAGAAAGAACGTTCGCAGAAAGAGGATGTGGATATGGGAATATTTTTAAATAGTGTAGCACCATATGAGAAATATAAAGCAGTTATGTCCGACCAGTATTTTGTTGACAAAACAGCTTTATTAAACGAACTGATACCTGCGCTGGGAACAGAACAAAGATATATTTGCATCACAAGACCGCGTCGATTTGGGAAAACGGTTATGGCCAATATGATTGGTTCATTTTTCTGTAAAAGTGTTGACAGCAGTGACATATTCAGGCGACTTGAAATTGCTGAAACGGAAAATTATCAGGCTTATCAGAATAAATACAATGTAATTTATATTGACTTTAGTGAAGTTCCTGAAAAATGTATATCCTATGATCAGTATATTACCCGGATATTGGAAGGACTGAAGGCAGATTTACTTGAGGCATATCCCCAAATGAATCTTGATATCAATAAATCAATATGGGATCTGCTTTCGTTAATTTTTGAAAAAGAAAAGCAAAAATATATATTTGTATTAGATGAATGGGATGCTGTTTTTCATATGCCATTTATCAAGGAGGACGACCGAGAGGCCTATTTACTTTTTTTGAAATCCTTACTGAAAAGCAAGGCATATGTGGAATTGGCTTATATGACTGGAATATTACCGATTGCAAAATATTCTGGTGGCTCCGAACTGAATATGTTCGTGGAATACAGCATGGCTACGATGGAATCTTACAGTGGATATTTTGGATTTACAGATAAAGAAGTAGATAGCATTTTTGAAAGATATCTTAACAATCAAAAACAGCCTAAGGTAACCAGAGAAGGTCTGCGATTATGGTACGATGGATATTTTACAGCATCTGGAACAAGAATGTATAATCCTCGTTCTGTTGTGCTTGCATTAAAAAACAATCAGCTGGCAAATTATTGGACCAGCTCAGGACCATATGATGAGATTTTTTACTACGTGAAAAATAATATTTTGGATGTGCGGGATGATTTGGCACTTATGTATGCGGGGAATCCGGTACTGGCAGAGATTCAGGAGTATGCGGCAACATCTATGGATTTGAAGACAAAAGACGAGATCTATTCGGCCATGGTGGTGTATGGGCTGTTGACTTATGAGGATGGATTTGTATCTATTCCTAATAAAGAACTGATGAATAACTTTACCGCTTTGCTTAAGAGAGAAGAATCTCTGGGGTATGTATATAGATTGGCAAAAGAATCCGGAAAAATGCTTGCGGCAACTTTGGCAGGTGACGTGGATAAGATGACAAAAATCCTGAAATATGCACATGATACAGAAACACCTATCCTCTCCTATAATAACGAGACCGAATTGTCAGCAGTGGTTAACTTGGTCTATTTGTCCGCACGGGATAAGTACAGAGTGGAAAGAGAGGATAAAGCTGGGGAGGGATACGTTGATTTTATTTTCTATCCGGCCAGACCGTCGGAGGACTGTATTATCCTTGAATTGAAGGTCGATCATACGCCAGATGAGGCAATCTGGCAGATTAAAGATAAAAATTATGTACTCCGATTTAAGGGCAAGATTGGAGAAAATCCAAAGTATACTGGGCGCATCCTTGCAGTTGGTATTAGCTATAGTAAAGCGACAAAGAAACATTCTTGTAAAGTAGAAGTATTGGAATGAATATAACGGATTATGCTGACTGAAAAGGAATTGCTTAAAACGGCAATATTCAATGGACTTCGAGTATACGAATGGGCTAAGGAGGGAAAGAGAGAACTGAGAAATTTAAAATAGCCATGTTATTTATTCATACAGAATCAGCCTGGTTTTGCATGAACAAGTAGAAGCTGGCCTTACTCTAAAAAATCCGAGAATAGTTAAATTCTCGGATTTTTGTATTCATTTGTGAAGCAAGCCTTTTCGCCGGCGACTCCTATAATCATCAATTCTTAGTATTTGCTAAAACCGAAACTGATTCAACGCCTTCTCCAGTGCATGAGTCTCCTCATTCATTCTGGTTGCCATATCCGCTACTTCTTCCAATATTGCCATCTGCTCTTCCATAGAAGCCGAAACCTCTTCCGTCGCTGCTGCATTTTGCCCAATCGCCTCAGATATTTTTTCAAAAGCCACGGAAAGCTTGTTTTGGGCACTGTTCATCCTTAAAGAAGAATCCTCCAGTTGCCCCATTGGTTCCTGGGTCTGGGCAACGGCATGATTAATCTGATCGAAGGTGGCTTCCGTTTGATTTACAATTTCCAACTGCTTGCCCATTATTTGGGAAAGCTGGCGCATGGTCTGCTCCATATTTTCTGAATTTCGAATTAACGTTTCAATTGTGTGTTCAATTTCTCCGGCTGAAGAATCAGACTGCTCCGCAAGCTTCCGGATTTCTTCTGCCACAACGGAAAAACCACGACCCGCTTCGCCCGCTCTGGCCGCTTCAATGGAAGCATTTAACGCCAGGAGATTTGTTTGGGAGGCAATTTCCTTAATGGCATTGCTGGCGGCTCCAATATTGGAAACACTTGTTACCGTTTTTTCAATATCCTCACTCATCTGTGATAAAATAAAAGCACTTTCACCAGATTGCTCATCCAAAAATTTTACCACTGCCATTCCTTCTTCTTTGGACTTATTTACTGATTCGATGGCAGTAGCCAGATTTTCAATGTGGCTGCTATTCAGCTCCACCATTTCCTTTAACTGACGGAGATTATGCAATCCGTTTTCTGCATAGGTGGTCTGCTCAGATGCTGCTTCGGCGATGCTGGTAACGGCAGTATTCACACCGTCGACAGAGGTTACGATTTGGTCCGTGCTGCGGTCAAGAATCTTGGCAGCATCTTTAATGGTATCGGAGGATTTTGTAATGACAGAAAACATTCCCTTTAAACTGCCAATTAAGAAAACAAGGGATTGATTAATTTTCCCGATTTCATTTCCTTTATTATAATGATACAGCTGGGTAAAATCACCAGATGATAAATGGCGGATATGTCCAACAATTTTTCCCAATGGGTTGAATAAAATCATACAAAGTATAATTGCAACGATAAAGGCAATAAGATCCAGGACTACAAAGGAAATAATAAAGCTTTTAATGGTGGCTTGAATTTCATTTAAGTTAGCCGTTACATCGACATCTCCGCCTAAGACGGCAATAACATTTCCGGAGCTGTCTTTTATGGGAATATAGGAGGAGAGAAGATTCTTCCATTGGTTTACGTCTGGATCTTCATACTCATAGATTTCGGAGCTTATAGTATTTCCATTCAAAAAGGCTTCATCAATGCCAACATAATCCTCCTTTGACTCTGTGTCACCGTAAGGAACATAGGCGGGGCTGGAGGGCTCTGCGGAACCATCGACAATGTATTTTATATTGGCTCCATCATTTGTGATAAGATAAATATATTGAATATCAGAATTGTTTTTTGCACGATAAAGATTTTTCTGAAGCTCCTGTAAATAAGGATCCTCTTCTCCCAGGCCGCTTTCCATTGCAGCCATCAGCTTTTCCGAATCAACATAGAGACTCAGTATCTGAGTGATATTTTTGCATTTGTCGTTTACCAGGCTGGTAAACATATTGTTAAGACTGTTAACTGCAATCATCACCACCAATAATATAGAAACCGTAGTAATAAACACAGTCATTGCTGTAATCAGTATTTTAAGTGTGGGTGAATTTTTTAACTTCAATTCTTCTGCATAATTCATGTAATTTCCCCCTTGGGTTAGGATTATCTTGCGCAATGGTACACTTATTGCTCATTATACCATAGAATATTCAAAATAATCAATTTGAAAAGTCGTTCGAAACCCAGCTTTTTCATATACTGCTTTTGCAACCGGATTTTCTGAGTCTACATCCAGGACAATCGTATCACTGTGCTTCAACGCCTGATTAATTCCAAAATCCACCAGAATCTTTCCCAAGCCTTTTCCGCGAAACTTGTCCGCTATGCCGACACCATAAATGCCAGTTTCCTCTTCTGTTCCAATACTAAGAATCCCTACCGGTTCTTCCCCTTGATAGAGAATATATCCTTTTCGATTCTCCGAATGAATCGCTGTATCCAGAAATCGCTCTTCGTGTCCTTCACCAGGGAATGCTTCAAAAGAAATCTGCCGATATACATCCCGTTCCTGTTCTGTAATTCGTTCAAACCGCCAATTTCCCTGGGGCAGGGTTCTTTCTCCCAGCTTATATTCCATACGGTATTCTGCAAATTTCCATTTTATGACTCTTGGTTTACCAACGGACGAATTCACTGCTTTCATTTTATCAATCACAGCATTTCCGGTATTGCTCTTTGTCTCAACCACCAGCAAAACCCTGGTAATGCCAAAGTGTTCCAATTCTTTTTCTGCCTCCTTAAGTAAGGCGCCAAAATATCCTTTCCTTCTATAATCTGGATGAGTACAGGCAAAAATCTCTGCCTCTTCCTTATCCGGTTCAAAAAAGGACAGGAAAGCAATCAACTGCTCTGCCTCATATCCCAGATAATAGCAGGGAATTTCCCTGTAATAATTAAGTTCATTGGTCAAGAGGGCATGGTTTTCCAAACCGTCTTCGGCAAAAGAAATCCGTTCCAATTCTTTTATCTGATCCTTCTGAACTTCACTTAAGCTATTTGTTCTAAAAATGTTCACAGCAGTTCTCCTCGCTTTTCATATGCTTTTAATATTATTCAGCCCACTTGGAGTTACAAGAGCTGTCAAATTAAGATTATGGTACAGGATTTGAATAAAATGGTCAATAAATTTTACATATATAGACCACATTGTACCATAGTCAAAAAAATAGTCAAAAAAGCCAGTTGAAAAAAGTTAATAAAAATTTAATAAAAAACTTCCCACATGACCTTGACTGTGCTATAATCTCTGATGGAATGAAACTAACTTTCTTTTGAGGAGGAACGAAATGGAGCAACGTAAGATAATTCAAGTGAATGAGAAAGTCCCTGTTAACCAGTTAATCCCCCTAAGTATCCAACATATGTTTGCCATGTTTGGAGCATCCGTACTGGTTCCCTTTATTTTTGGAATCGCACCTGCCGTAGTATTGCTGATGAACGGAGTCGGCACCCTGTTATTTATCTTTATCACAAAAGGAAAAGCACCCGCATATCTGGGTTCCAGCTTTGCATTCCTGGCACCAGCCGGTATTGTTATTAGTAATATGGGATATGAATATGCCTTGGGTGGTTTCGTAGTAGTAGGACTTTGTGGTTGTATCTTGTCCGGCATTATCTACAAATTTGGATCTGACTGGATAAATGTAGTGCTTCCGGCAGCAGCGATGGGTCCGGTAGTCGCCTTAATCGGACTGGAATTATCCAGCACAGCAGCCAACACCGCAGGACTGATCATAACTGAGGATCATCCGGTAATTGATCCGAAGGATGTAATTGTATTTTCCGTAACGCTTGGAGTTGCCATATTTGGTTCTATACTATTTAAGAAATTCTTTGCTGTTATACCGATTCTGATTGCGGTAATTGCAGGCTATATAGCAGCGATATGTTGTGGAATGGTAGATTTTTCACCAGTAGCTCAGGCACCACTTTTTATGATTCCTAATTTTTCAACACCAAAATTTAATTTAGAAGCGATTCTGATTATCTTGCCGGTTGTTCTGGTAATTGCCTCTGAGCACATCGGACATCAGGTAGTAACCAGTAAGATTGTGGGGAAAGATCTGTTAAAAGACCCAGGTCTTCATCGCTCATTATTTGCAGACAACTTCTCCACTATGCTTTCCGGTCTGATCGGTTCTGTACCGACCACTACATATGGAGAAAACATTGGTGTTATGGCCGTAACCAAAGTATACAGTGTATACGTAATGGCTGGTGCGGCAATCATATCCATTACCTGCTCCTTTGTGGGAAAACTGTCTGTGTTAATTCAGACAATACCAACCCCGGTTATCGGCGGAATTTCCTTCCTGTTGTATGGAATGATTGGAACCTCCGGTATTCGTATCCTGGTAGATTCCAAAGTAGACTACGGAAAATCCAGAAACTTGATTCTGACCTCTGTCATCTTCGTAATCGGTTTATCTGGAATCGCAGTAAAAATGGGAAACGTAGAATTAAAAGGTATGGTACTGGCTTGTGTGGCAGGTATGCTCTTAAGTCTTTCCTTCTATATTTTAGATAAACTCAAATTAACCAACGACTAAAAAATGTATAACCCTCCAATCAATGGAAAAACTATAAACATAGTTTGACCGATTGGAGGGTTCTTTTATGTTGGATCATATAATTCATAACAAAAAAATAAAATACTACCTGCTGATTTTATCCGTACTATGGATAGGAGCCGCCGCAAATTCTTTTGTAAGTTATCCGGATTCTCACTGGCTTCGCTCCGTCAATATGCAGTCAGCTGGAAATGAACCGACTGTTTTATTGAAAGACGAATATGCTGGCAACCTGTCAAAGAAAAAAAAGGAAAAAATTATCCAGGAGATGTTGGAGCATTTTGAAGCCAAAACGGTAAATGCTATAAAAAATGAGGAGTTATATACGGTGTATGCCTATACACCTTTAATTAAAAATACCATAACAACTAATCACCAGAAAATAAACTTGAACATTTTATATACTTACAATGACATTACCGACATAACTACATTAATCGTAGCCACTCCTATTTATAATCAGGACTATTAACTTAATTGTTGATGGTCACCAGCAGTTTATGCCTATACCCACTGCTTATGGCGGCGGTGCCTTCTTCTCCGATGCAGCATTTCATTAAAGAGCAAAGTGGAAATCAAGCCACGAAGCCAGTCTGGCTCCCCATCCCGAAAATCCGATCTTGGCAAAGGAGGAAAAGGATGTGGCGGTGGGCATGGCCTGCCAGGCGGGCAAGGACTTGGTCCGGGCCATGGTTTTGGTGGCGGCGGAGGTGGTGGACAAGGTCTGCCAGGTGGGCAAGGCCCTGGTCCGGGAGGCCATGGTCTTGGTGGCGGTGGTGGCGGTGGCGGACAAGGTCTTCCAGTTCCCGGCCCACAAGGGCGAAAGGCTGGATTCAGACTCTCCGCTTTGAGAGGCTCAAGCGGCGGATCAAAGCGAATTACAATTTCATAAATCCGGTCGACCAAAGTTCCCAGGTGGACACAATCTGGAAGCTCATCAAACATACAGCTTCCGTCATATTCCAATTTATCACACTGGTCTTCTACTTCTTTCAATACTCTTCGAACAGAAGGAGGATATATTCGTTTTATATATTCCACATCCGCATCCATATCCTCTGCGTTGTCATATCCGAAAAGCGGAAATTTTGGGATTCCGTCTTTTTTATTGCTGTATGACGGGTCATAATCAGAATAATTCATGAAAACTCCTATAGGATTCGTTTATAGTCAGTATATGCTGAAAAAAAATAAATGACACTTTATTTCTATTGATTCCTTTGATACAATAGTAAGATAAGGAAGTGACACAATGCAAAAATATATTTATAAACTATTCATTTTAACGGCCATTTTTATAGCCGCTTTAATTTTTATGAGTCGAAATATCAAAGAAGAAGAGATTACCCTGGAAAAAGCAGTGACCATGGAAGAAGCCACCTTTCCCTTGATGTACCTTAAATCCGACGGATATACTATAAATCGCCTTCACGGCTATAGCAGCAACATTGATGCCAATACGATCCGGGAAGCCCTCACCCCTCTGCGCCAGGAGAAAGAACTGGATGTGGAATTTTCCGAAAATGAGACCGTCATTAAGAAAATAAAATACGAAATCCGGGAACTGGAAGGCAACACGCTGTTGGAGGGCGGCACGATTAGTGGTTTGAATACCACCAAGGAAGGCAAGAGTGCAAAGATTAAGCTGAATACCAATCTGGCCACCAGCACCGAATATGCGATGAAGATAACGGCAGTGACAGACCAAAGCCGGAAGATTTATTTTTATACCAGAGTGAAGTATTACGAAACCGATTATTTCCTCAAAGAAAAACTGGACTTCATTGAACGGTTTCACCAGCGAACCTTTGATAAAGAGAAAGCCGAAGGACTTGCCATGTATCTGGAAACCGACAAATCCGAGGATAATGCCAATCTGGCCAGGGTTACCATTCATTCCAGCTTCGACCTCCTGACCTGGGGCAACACCAAGCCGGAGATTATCACCGAAGTCGTGCCCACCGTCAAAGAGCTTAATGTAGAGACCAGTTCGGTACAACTGGAATACTTTGTAAAAATTGAGACAGACTCTGGAACAGAAGTATATAATATCAAAGAGTTTTATCGTATCCGCTATACCAAAGAACGTATTTATCTGCTGAATTATGAGCGGGATATGGAGGCTTGTTTTGACACCAAGCTTATCAGTATGGCAAAAAGTGAGTTTAAAATTGGAGTCACCGCTGAAGATTCCCTAAAACTGGTTACCAGTGCTGAAAATGGTCGGGTAGCCTTTGTGCGAAACGGTGAGCTCTGGTATTACGACCTAAAAGAAAATCGAATGGTACAGGTATTTTCCTTCCGCAGTGCCCAAAATGATTATCTACGGGGTGACTACGACCAGCACGATATCCAGATATTATCGATGGACGACGGTGGCAACATTAATTTTATTGTTTACGGCTACATGAACAGGGGAGATTATGAAGGAAAGGTTGCCCTGGTTTTATACCACTTCAGCTCCGACACCAAACGGATTGAAGAGCTGGTGTACATCCCACTGGAAACCACATACCAAATGCTGAAAGAGGACATGAATGACTTCAGCTATGTCAGTCAGAGAGGTATCTTTTATTTTACCATTTGTAATCAGGTATATTCCTACAATATTACCTCGAAAAAGTTAACGATCCTTACCACCGGCATTACAGAAGACAATTTTGCCGTATTAACAGCCAGTCATGGTCTGGCCTGGATTGACCAGACGGAGGGCACTCAGAATGGCGCTATGATTATTATGGACCTGGAAACAGAGGACAGGGTTGTGATAAAAGCACTACCCGGTGAAGAAATAAGGGTTTTGGGAGAGATTCAATCCAATGTCCTGTATGGATATGTAAAGACAACCGATCGGAAAGAAAATACTGACGGAAGTATTATTATTCCCGCATATAAGGTGGAAATTGCCGATATCAGCGGAAGTATCTTAAAAAGCTATCAGCAAAAGAATATTTATGTGGTAGATGCCACTGTGGAAGACAATATTGTAAAACTGGAGCGGGTAAAAAAATCCGAATCGGAGTATACTTCCGTTGCTATGGACAGTATTCTGAGTCAGGGAAGGAATGAAACAGCCATTATTGGGATTAAGACCCGGACGACCGAGCTGATGCTTACGGAGAAGTACCTGTCCCTGCCGGATGGTTTTGCTATGGAAAAGCGGCCAGCAGTGTATACAACTACCAATCTGATTTTAAAGGAAGACACTACCCTGCGTCTTGGCGAAGATGCAGCCGCAGTGGAAAAGTATTACGTATATGCCTTGGGAGAGATTGTAGCCGCCTTCTCACAACCCAGCGAAGCGATCCAGCTGGCCGATGAAAAAATGGGCGTTGTGGTAAGCAGCAACAACCGGCTGGTATGGGAACGAAGTGGAAGGTTTAACCGCAAGGCCATTGGCAGGGTAAAGGAAACTTATGCCAAAGAAGGGGTGACCAGCATCGGTGCCTGCATTGCCATGGTGCTGCAGCATAACCAAATTCCAGCAGATGCCATTGAATGGTCTGAGTCTAATAAATCCATCTATCAGGTTTTAAAAGAAAATGTTAAAAATCCGGTTAATCTAAAAGGCTGCAATTTAGACCAGACATTATATCTGGTAAGCGGCGGCAATCTGGTGCTTGCCATGAAAAATGACAAGGATGCCGTTTTGATTACCGGTTATGATGAGACTATGGTTACCTACTTCGACCCTCAGCAGGGAAATGTAAGAACTAGTATTTCCGCAGCTTCCCATATGTTTGAAAATGCAGGAAATATATTTTTAAGTTATATAAACTAGGAGGACAACGCGATGACAAACACACCAACACCACATATTGGTGCCAATCCAGGCGAGATTGCCAAAACGGTACTGATGCCCGGAGATCCTCTCCGTGCCAAAGTGATTGCTGAAACCTATCTGGAAAATCCGGTTTGTTTCAATACTGTTCGAAACATGTTAGGATATACCGGGACCTATAAAGGAAAGCAGGTTTCTGTAATGGGAAGCGGGATGGGCATGCCGTCCATTGGTATTTATTCTTATGAGCTGTATCATTTTTATGAGGTTGAGTGTATTATCCGGGTTGGTTCTGCCGGAGGCTTAGCCGATGATGTAAAAGTAAGAGACCTGGTAATTGGAATGGGGGCATCTACCAATTCTAATTACGCAGCCCAGTATAATATGCCGGGAACCTTTGCTCCCATTGCTGATTTCGGGCTGCTGCGGAAGGCTGTGGAGGTTGCGGAGAAAAAAGGCATTCATACCGTTGTTGGAAATATACTCTCTTCCGATACCTTTTATAATGACAATCGGGAGGCTGGCAATTTGTGGAAGCGGATGAATGTTCTGGCAATCGAGATGGAAGCAGCGGCACTTTATATGAATGCCGCCAGAGCTGGGAAGAAAGCGTTGGCAATCATGACAATATCTGACCATATTTTCACCGGAGAAGCGTTATCTGCACAGGACAGACAGAACACATTCCACGAAATGATGGAAGTTGCTTTAGAGATTGCGGAGTAGAACTTGAAAACAATTGCCCCCATAAAAGCTGTTATTTGAGCCAGATTATGCTCTGGTCAGTTACAGTTTTGTGGGGGCAACTTTTTGATTTTTATTTTAAAATTCTTTACTTATGCTTTGTTTCTACTTTTACGTTATTACTTATGCTTTCTTTCTGCTTTTACGTTGTTGGCTCATTTCGCGGTCTTCTAACAGGGTCTGGACAATCGTGATACATTTATCACGGTCTGCTTCGCTTAAGTTCTCAAAATATCTTAAGAAACGGGCTTCTGAATTGTTTTCATCGGATTTTTCTACTACATGCTCGACAAGGGAGTCAATGGATACGTTAAAATAGTTTGCTATTTTTACCAATACATCTACATTGGGAGAAGATAAGTCTTTTTCATAGCTGCTTACCATCTGTTGGGTCAAGCCTAGCATTTCACCGAGTTTTGTCTGGCTGATCTTCTTTCCTTTGCGGATTCGTTCTAAATTTTTACCAAATGACATATAAGACCTCCTGTTCCAAATCCATACAAATATTATTAGTAAAACTATTATAGCATACCCCAACGAATAGAACAATATAAAATTTCATCTTCCCTTGATTTCGTGCGAATCTTTGCCTATAATATTTGTAAAGTGTAATATCGGTAAGAATATGATTATAAACGGAGAGCAGTGATGCTTTAACAGTACATTTAAATAGGATGGGGACAGATTATGGTTCGGATTGCGATTGTAGAGGATGAAGACTTATATGTGGAGCAGCTGCGTCAGTATTTAAACCAATATCAGGAAGAAAACGGAGAAGTCTTTGAGATTATGGTGTTTTCCGATGGCGATCAAATTGTGGAAAATTACCGCGGGGATTTTGATATTATTTTCCTGGATGTTCAGATGCCTTTCATGGATGGGATGACAGCAGCGGAACATATACGGAAGCTGGATGAGAATGTTGTGTTGATTTTTATTACCAATATGGCTCAGTACGCGATAAGGGGCTATTCGGTAAATGCGCTGGACTTTATTTTGAAGCCGATTACATATTTTCCTTTTTCACAGAAACTAAAGCGGACTTTGGAAGTACTTAAAAAGAGGGAAAAGAAATATGTAACCCTAAAGGTGGATGGGGGGGTGGCAAAGCTTGCCCTGAACCAGATTTATTATGTTGAAAGCATGAAGCACCGAGTGATTGTCCACGGGGAGAGTTCGGAATATTCTCTGGTGGGGACGATGAAGGATATGGAAGAACGGTTGCTTGGCGAGAACTTTTTTCGGTGTAACAATTGCTATCTGGTTAATCTGACTCAGGTTGAGCGGGTGATCGGAACCGAAGTAATTGTTGGTGGTCAAAGCTTACAAATCAGCCGTCCAAAACGAAAAGCCTTTATGGCGGCGTTGACAAATTATATGGGAGGGATTGCAACATGACGATGCAGGTCATACCGGATATACCCAAGTTATATACCGCACTGGCACAGTGGCTCGGATGTCTGATGTACATTTTACCCATGAAGAAGCGATTGAAGGGTGGTCGGTTGGTGGCGGCATTGGCGGGCGGCCTCTTTTTTCAATGTGGGGTCAACTATCTGGCCGGACTGGTTCATCCTTTCTTCTGGTTAGGATGGATGCTAACCGCATTTTCCGGAATGTTTGGTTTGATTTATATTTGCTGCAAACTACCGATTAGGGATGTAGGATATTATGTCATTCGGGCGATTATTGCAGCGGAATTTACTGCATCCTTAGAATGGCAGATTTACTATTTTCTAATCAGTCAGGGGATGAAAGAGAGTGTATGGATTTCACTTTTCTGGCTGGCGCTTATTTATGCAGGAGTATTCTGTCTGATTTATTTTTCCGAGCGGCGTCATCTGCCGCCAAACGGTCGCCTGCACATCCAGCCGAGAGAGCTTTGGAGTGCCATACTCATAGGCGTTGGTGTTTTTCTGGCAAGTAATATCAGCTTTGTGTATCCCAATACGCCGTTTAGCAGTCAGGCCGTAAGAGAGATTTTGTACATTCGGACGCTGGTTGATTTTGCCGGAATTGTTATGCTGTATGCTCAGCTGGAGCAGCGACGGGAAATGGATCTGCGTTTGGAATTAAGTGTTATGGATAATATCTTACAGACTCAGTATGAACGCTATCGTATGTCTAAGGAAAACGATGAACTAATCAGCCGAAAATACCATGACTTGAAGCATCAGATAGCCGTAATACGAGCCGAAAGCGATCCCGAAAAGAGAGAGGTATATCTTCAGGAAATGGATGCTGCCATAAAGAAGCATGAAGCAGAGAATCGGACGGGAAATGGGGTGCTGGATTCCATATTGTTTACAAAATCCATGTATTGTACGGAGCATAAAATAAATTTTACCTGCATTGCCGATGGAAAGCGCCTGAATTTTATGGATACTATGGATATCTGTACGATTTTTGGGAATGCTTTGGATAATGCAATTGAGAGTGTGGAAAAACTGAAGGACCCGGAAAAGCGTTTAATTACATTAACGGTAGCATCGCAAAATAATTTTGTGATTCTAAAGATAGAAAATTATTATGAAAGTAAAATTAAGATGGAAGGGGGACTTCCCCTTACCACAAAGAAGGATTCCGGGAACCATGGCTATGGGATTAAGAGCATCCGGTTGATTGCGGAGAAGTATAATGGCTCCATGACCGTTCATGCTAAGGATAATTGGTTCAGTCTTCGGGTGCTGATTCCGTTTCAAGGCGGTGCTGAGACAATTGGTCAAAGGGGGAACCTATGGCATTGAGAAACCTCCAACTTAATTGCATTTTGTTGCAATTGGGTTGGGGGTTTTATGCTCTTCAGGCGTACAAATGACAATCTATGCATTCAAAATGACAATTTGTGCGGAATTTGGGATGACCAAAATATAAATGCTATAATGTGATTCATGGAACAAAAGTACCACAAAAAATCTATAATTCAAATTTAAGAGAGTGAGAAAAATTATGGAAAAAAAGTATGATACCAAAAAAATTACAAAAATTTGCCTGATTGGACTGGCAGCGGTAATCTTAATTGCCATGTTAGGTGCGATTTTATTCCCAAGTCCAACTGGCCCAAGCGTGCGGAGAATCTTTGCTTTTATTACACCAGCTGTCATAATCTGGGCACTGGGTATTATAGTACTCTTTATTTACCGCGCAGTTAAAAACAAACGTGTTAAAATTATTTCCACCATATTTCTGTGTCTGGCCTTTATTTTGGTAGTCGGCATTAATCTTGTGTTGGGAAATTTTAACGTTATGGCAAATCAGTTACTTGACAGAAACAAAGTAACAGCAGAGGACATCCCAGACATCACTGCCCGTGCAAAGGATCTTACTGAGCGAATCGAAGCAGAAGGTATCGTACTTTTAAAGAATGACACGGCAGCCCTGCCATTTGCGGATACAAAGGTAAATGTGTTCGGTTATGCATCACAAAGAATTATCTTTGGTGGAGCTGGTTCTGGTTCTGCAGATGAAAGCAAGAATGTTAGCTTGAGGACCGCTATGGAAAGTCAGGGGCTTGAGTTAAATGCCAATTTATATCAATTTTATGAAGATAGATTTCAGAAGAAAAAAGCAACAAATGTACTGGAAATGCTGGGTGGAGATATCTCAATACCAGAGCCGGCCATTACAGAATATAGTGATAGTTTAATCTCAGAGGCAAAAAGCTTTTCAGAAAATGCCCTTATCGTATTTAGCCGAAATGGCGGTGAAGGTGCGGACATGCCTTTTGATATGACAGAAGTGTCCGGAGAAACAGGGAAGCATTACCTGGAATTAACCCAAAATGAAATTGACCTTTTAAATAAGGTAAAAGAAAATTTTAAAAATGTTATCGTAGTTATCAACTCATCAACACCAATGGAATTAGGCTTTATTGATGATGAAAAAGTAGATGGTGCATTATGGATCGGCGGCCCAGGTTCCGTAGGACTTACTGCACTGGCAAAGATCCTTACAGGTGAGACAAATCCATCCGGACGTCTTCCTGATATTTATGCTTATGATTCAATGTCCAGTCCAGCCTATTTTAATGCCGGTTCATTCAACTACCTTGGATCTGAGCATAAGGCTAGCGGATTAGCTGGAATGTTTGGTGGTGGCTCAATGCCAACCTATACATTCCTTAACTATCAGGAAGGTATTTATATTGGCTACCGTTATTATGAAACAGCAGCAGTGGATGGATTTATTGACTACGATAAAACCGTTCAATATCCATTTGGATATGGATTATCTTATACTGAATTTACACAGGAGATGGGCGATTTACAGGTTAATGGCGGAGAAATAGCCGTTAACGTTACAGTAACCAATACTGGAGATATAGCTGGTAAGGAAGTTGCTCAGTTATACTATACTGCACCATACACAAAGGGTGGAATCGAGAAAT
Organism: Acetivibrio sp.; assembly: GCA_031553075.1. Classification (GTDB taxonomy): domain Bacteria; phylum Bacillota; class Clostridia; order Lachnospirales; family Lachnospiraceae; genus DIGJ01. Next base: position 2,041 of record JAVBLX010000191.1, on the reverse strand, counting down.
CTCATGTAGTTCTGGCTGCATTTGATAAAACACAGCTCCTTGCTCCAGGGGAAAGTGAAACTCTGACTCTTACGTTTAAAGAAGAAGATATGGCAAGCTATGATTACAAAACAGACAAGGCATACGTTTTAGAACCAGGTCAATATGAAATCAAGCTGATGAAAAACAGCCATGAGGTTATTGATAGCAGAAATTATACGGTAGACGCTAAAGTAACTGGCAGAAGCAGTGATATTGCTGCTGCAACCAATCAGTTTGACTATGCCGCAAGTGATATTGTATATATCAGTCGCGCTGACTGGGCTGGAACCATGCCAACAGAAAGAACGAAGGACATTCAGATAACCCCTGAATTAATGGCACAAATTGAGGACCTTTCCATTGAGATTGATCCAAACGCAACGGATATTGTAACAAAAAATCACGGCTTAACCCTTGCAGACATGAAGGGCTTGGCATATGATGATCCAAAATGGGATCAGCTTTTAGAACAGCTCTCTGTAAAAGATATGAGCTATCTCATTGGTACTGGTGGCTGGCAGACCGTTGCCATTCCTTCCGTAGGTAAACCACAGGTAATTGATATTGATGGACCGGCTGGATTAAATGGTCTTATCAATGGAACAACAGGAAATCAGTATCCAACGGAAGTAGTGATAGCGGCAACTTGGAATACCGATCTTGCGGAAGAATTTGGTATGACTTTTGGTGAGGAAGCTGCCGCAAAAAATGTATCAGGAGTCTATGGACCCGCTATGAATACCCACCGGACACCTTTCAGTGGACGTAACTTTGAATATTACTCAGAAGACGGACTTTTGGCTGGAAAGCTCGGTGCAGCAATGGTTCGGGGATTGAATAGCACCAATACCTATGCCTATATCAAGCACTTTGCTCTTGATGATCAGGAGACAAATACCGTAGGTCAATGTGTATGGTCAAATGAACAGGCAATTCGTGAGATTTATTTAAAACCATTTGAAATCACCGTAAAAGAAGGCGGCGCAAAAGCAGTTATGTCCTCTTGGAACCGAATTGGAACCAAATGGACTGGTGCAAGTAAGTCGTTACTTACCGAGGTGTTGAGAAATGAATGGGGCTTTACCGGAGTGGTTATCACAGATAATTCCATGATGGGAGTATTTATGGATGGCGATCAGGCCGTTGCTGCTGGAAACGATTTAATGCTCAGTTCTCTGGGAACAGAATTCGATTATGCGAACACAGCAACCGGCAGACAGAATATGCGAAATGCATCTCATAATATTTTATACATTGTGGCAAACAGTAATGCACTGGATTTGGTTAAGGTCGGTGTACCTACTTGGATATTTGTATTCGTAATCGTCGACATTGTACTGCTTAGTCTGCTGACCCTTGGTGCGATTGGATGTACAAAAAAAAGAAAACCTAAAAAATCAAAAAAAGAACCAGTAATAAAGGTGAGCAAGGCATCTGAAGAATAATACAAAATGTGAATGGATAGTCGCCCGTCCCGAAAAAGAGGGGCGGGCGAATCGCATATCGAAAATACCCAATACCCAATAATTACCCAATAAAGGTGTGCAGAAATGGAAGGATGCGCCCAAGCGCATAGACAGGAGCTTGCATGAAATATCAGGATTTAATCAATAAAATGACATTAGAAGAAAAGGCTTCCCTCCTTTCAGGAAAGGATTTCTGGCAGACCAAAACGGTGGAACGTCTGGGCGTACCAGCCATGTTCCTGGCCGATGGACCTCATGGAATCCGGAAGCAGCTTGCCGCATCAGACCATCTGGGACTAAATGCCGGAGTGCCTGCCACCTGTTTTCCAACGGCAGCCACCATTGCCAACAGCTGGGATACTGCACTGGGAGAAAAGATAGGTGAATATTTAGGCGAAGAGGCCGCTGCACTGGAAGTAAATGTGTTACTAGGGCCAGGGCTTAATATCAAACGGAGTCCCGTATGCGGTCGTAAGTTTGAATATTTATCTGAAGATACATATCTGTCTCGAAAAATGGAAGGGGCATATATCAGCGGGATTCAGAGCAACGGA
>JAVBLX010000096.1:0-8285 GCA_031553075.1 Acetivibrio sp. | reverse complement strand
TGCCTTAGCGAAACGGAATTGAGACTCTGGGGTATTCTGGAGCCGCAAGGCGAGAGAATTCCCCGCTTAGAGGCTCAATGGAGTGGGTGGAGCGTGGGCACTGGGAGGGATTGGAAAGACGCTGGTTCAGGCGTTCGAAGTCTACATTAGGAGCGTCCTCGCAGCCACTATACACAAAGTTACTCTTTCATTTATTTGGATGCCTCTTCCACAACTTTCTGAAGTGCCTCTAAAGCATCTGCTGGTAACTTGTCAAAGCCACCCTTGAATTCAGATTCTCTGGATTCAACAAATTTCACACGATCCTTCATTCTTTCAACTAACTGATGCTTGTATTCTGCATCATTCATATCAGGAACAAAGCCTTCCCATTCCATGATTTCAATATCAGAGAAATTAGCCCATTTCTTGAAGCTGGTATTTCCTTCTACGATAGCTTCCAGAATACCTAAGGTATCCTTTGGCTGAACCTTTTTGCCCATGAAGTCTCCGGTATTTAAAATGTAGCAGGCTACGTTGTTATTTTCAACCAAAGCTTTGAACTTCTCATAGTCATTTGTTAATGGGTAAGTTCTGAATGGGTTTGCATATGGTTCTACAACCAGTGCGTTAGGGTCAACACCTGGTGCCAGTCTCTCTGCAGTTGTTCTCTTGGTTGCAAGGGTTGCACCCATAACAGATGCTAAAGAAGCACCAGTTAATTTTACAACGGGAGGAATGGTAGGGTCTTTCATTAACCAGAAGATTGCATTTACTGGTTCGCCAAACTTGTCAACACGGTTTGGTGACCATAATTTGGACTTAACCGCACGTCCATTACCATTACGGATGTCTTCGGTTACTAATACAATCTTGCCGTCTTCATCTACGGTAGCAGCACAGTTTTGTGCTGTGATTAAGTATTTGTTGTCTTCGCAGTCCAGAGGATAATCCTGGGTCTTGTCAAAGTAAGCTGGCTCTAAAGCGATGGAAGAACCATCTTCGGAAGAAATAATGAAAGCGTCATCATGTAATACAGTGATGTCATATTTTCCGCCGTGAGCTGCATGGGTAATGGTAGATTTTCCGGAACCGGATAATCCAAATACACCAGCAACGAATTTACGTCCGTCAGCCAGGTTGTATCTCTTCTGACCAGCGTGGCAAGAAGCATAACCATTTCTGTTGGCAATCGCCCAAGCGATGGTTAAGGTTCCTTTTTTGTGCTCTCCGAAGTATCTCATACCTAAGATAGCAGCACAGTTGTGTGCGGTATCAAAGTATGCAAGGCCCATTTCGTGTTCTGGATGTGACCACTGTGGGTTGGAGAATATGTAGATATCAGCTTCTTTTCCATCTGCGATAGGCTTGGAGTTTTTGTACATCTTTACATATTCGTCGGACATATACTGGAAGTTAAGCATCCAGGAGTACATAATGTTCTCTTCGCCTTCTGGAATACAGAGGTGAGCTTTTACCATGAAGTCTTCATGTAAACCAATGTAAACTTCAGCATGATATAATACCTGGTTTCTTGTCTGATAGATGGCTTCTTTTACTTTTGCGTCAAGGTCGGTGGTATTTACTCCCGGTTCTCCGGAAATCTTTCTTGCAGCAGCAGCACGGCCGCTTACGTTACCATCATTAAATAATAAAACCTTTGCATCTGGGTCCAGACCAATTTCTTCTGCTCTATATACGGGCATATCTGTCACTACAGTTCCAGGTGAATTTTTCGCTAATTCGTACGCTTCTCTTAATGTACTTACCTTAATTACGTTGTTACCGTAAAATGGTGTTTCGATAATAACTCTTGTTGCATTGAAAATAGGATTTGCTGCGCCTATTTCGCTTCTTTTAAAGTTTGCTTTTGTTGACATGATTATCCTCCTTAAAGTTTTATTTTCTATGTCTGCTAAAGTCTGAAGTTGGCTTATCATTATTTACAGTATTAGCAGAACAAAGTGCTAAATTTATTGAAAAGGCGAAGATTTGCAAGTTCAAATCGTCCGCCAGTTTCTAGTATAGTCTTGTGGCTGTCAAATGTCAACAGGAATAAACAAAAAATGTCAACAAAAAAGAAGATACCAAAGCTTCCTTTTTAGTCATTTTGATATCTTCTTTTTCTATTTTAAACGTCCTTAAAGATATTTAATCCGTTATACAGTCTGTAAAAAATATATTTTGTGTATTTAAGAAAGTCTTCCTTCCAATGCAGCCAATTGTTCTCTCAAGGCTTCTGGCAGCTTGTCACCAAATTTTTCGTAGAATTCCTTGATGCTGACAACGTCTTCTTTCCAAAGGTCATGATCTACATTCAATAACCCTTTCACTACTTCCAGAGTGACGCCGTCTTCCTCCAAACCTTCCAGGTTAATATCTTCCGCTTTTGGTTCATAACCTATGGCAGTTTCCACTGCTTCGGCATTACCATCGGCACGTTCAATAATCCAGTCAAGAACTCTCATGTTATCACCAAATCCAGGCCAGATAAAATTGCCTTCATCGTCGGTTCTGAACCAGTTTACATTAAAAATCTTTGGCGCTTTATCACCCAATTCTGTGCCCATATTAATCCAATGCTGCCAGTAGTCACCCATATTGTAACCACAGAATGGAAGCATGGCCATAGGATCACGACGAACGACACCAACTGCACCAGCGGCAGCGGCGGTGGTTTCACTGGCCATAATGGAGCCTACAAACACACCATGATTCCAGTCAAATGCCTGATATACTAAAGGTGCGGTCTTTGCCCGACGACCACCGAAAATCATAGCGGAAATCGGAACGCCAGCAGGGTTGTCAAATTCTTTGGAAATGCATGGGCAGTTCCGGGCTGGAGCGGTAAAACGGGAGTTAGGATGAGCAAGTTTGTTGCCTTCTGCTGTATACTCCTTGCCATTTACCTTTGCTCCCTTCCACTCAGTTGCATTTTCTGGCGGATTTTTATCAAGACCTTCCCACCAAACGGTCATATCATCATTATTTAATGCCACATTGGTAAAAATGGTATTTTGCCTGGTGCTTTCCAAAGCGTTAAAGTTGGACTTGGCATTGGTTCCTGGTGCTACACCGAAGAAGCCATTTTCTGGATTGATTGCATAAAGACGTCCGTCTTCTCCTTTTTTCAGCCATGCAATATCATCGCCAACAGTCCATACCTTATATCCTTTGGAACGATATCCTTCTGGTGGAATAAGCATTGCCAGGTTGGTCTTTCCGCAAGCAGATGGGAAAGCAGCGGTGACATATTTTACCTCGCCGTTTGGCTTTTCGATGCCCAAGATAAGCATGTGTTCAGCCATCCAGCCTTCATTCTTGCCCTGAAAGGAAGCAATACGAAGAGCAAAGCATTTTTTGCCTAAAAGAACATTTCCGCCGTATCCAGAGTTAATGGACCAGATGGTATTGTCTTCTGGGAAGTGTACAATGTAACGCTTTTCTTCATCAATATCGGCTTTGGAATGAAGTCCCCGAACAAAGTCGTTGGAGGTATCCCCAAGGTTTTGGAAAGCATCTGCCCCGATACGAGTCATAACTTCCATGTTAAGAACTACGTAAATAGAATCGGTAAGTTCAACACCTACTTTCGCCAGAGGGGAACCAATAGGTCCCATAGAATATGGAATCACATACATGGTTCTGCCCGTCATGACACCATCAAACATAGGGGTTAATTTAGCATACATTTCCTCTGGGGCGCACCAGTTATTGGTTGGGCCGGCGTCTTCTTTCTTTTTCGAACAGATAAAAGTTCTGTCCTCCACACGGGCAACGTCGTTAACTGCGGTGTGATGATAGTAGCATCCAGGAAGCTTTTCCTGATTGAGGGGAATCAGTTCACCATTTGCTACAGATTCCTGACGAAGGGCATCTAACTGTTCTTTGCTGCCGTCAATCCAAACTATCTTGTCCGGTTTGGTGAGCGCCTGCATTTCCTCTACCCATTCTAATACATTAAGATTACTGGTAAGTTGTCCCATAAATATTCTCCTTTTTTACTGATTGTAATATCAAATGATAACTTTTCAATCTAGTTAGTTTTGATAAAAAAATATCATATTAGTAAAATACTATATAATATCTTAGTGGTTTGGTCAATAGAAAATGTAAAAAAATCACAAAAGGGTTGCCGCAAAATAACATTTTGTTCGTTATTTTATGACAACCCTTAGGAATAAATTTAAAAATTATTTGTTAAATCAGAACAAGTGGAACGTAACGATCAGACTGGCAAATACGATGGATACCATGCTGGTAAGTTTGATTAAAATATTGATGGCTGGTCCGGAAGTATCCTTAAATGGATCTCCGATGGTGTCGCCAACAACGGCGGCTTTATGTGGGTCACTACCTTTTCCGCCAAGATTTCCAGCTTCAATGTATTTCTTTGCATTATCCCATGAACCGCCAGCATTAGCCATCATAATAGCCAAAACAAATCCGGTTACGGTAGAACCAGCAAGTAATCCAGCAACACCATTTACGCCAAGGAGTAAACCAGTCACGATCGGAATAATAACAGCCAGCAGAGCAGGAGCAATCATTTCTTTTTGTGCAGAACGTGCACAAAGGTCAACGCAGGTCTTGTAATCTGGTTCCGCTTTTCCTTCCATCAATCCGGTAATCTCTTTAAACTGACGTCGTACTTCTACAACGATACTCTGCGCAGCACGACCAACCGCACTCATGGTTAAGGAAGCAAAGATAAATGGGATTGCTCCGCCAATGAACAATCCGATTAAAACAGGTGGATTGGTAATAGATAAATTAAAATCAAAATCAGGTGCAATTAGTTTGACCTCTTCTACATAAGCAACAATCAGTGCCAGTGCAGTGAGTGCAGCAGAACCAATTGCAAATCCTTTACCAGTAGCTGCCGTTGTATTGCCAAGAGAGTCAAGCGCATCCGTACGCTCTCTGACAATTGGGTCACAGCCAGCCATCTGAGCAATACCACCAGCGTTGTCCGCAATTGGGCCATACGCATCCGTAGCCAGGGTGATTCCTAAGGTAGAAAGCATACCAACAGCAGAAATACCAACGCCGTAAAGTCCTAAGTTGTAATCAGCTAATCCGCCACAGGCGAAGAAACTGATCATAACGGAAGCGCCAACTACGATAACAGGAATTGCAGTAGAAAGCATTCCCAGAGATAGTCCGGAAATAATAATGGTAGCAGGCCCGGTAAGAGAAGCTTTAGCTAGGTCCTGAGTCGGTTTATATGTATCGGAAGTATAATATTCAGTTACCATACCAATAATAACACCAGCAAGCAGACCAGCTAATACGGCCACATAAACGCCCATATGGTCAGCACCCAGTATGGTGTAAATAGCAATCCCGGAAACAACAGCAACAATAATCGAAGCACTGATAGTTCCGGTACGTAGTGCCTTTAATAAATTGCGTTGGCTTGTATTTTCATCCGTACGTACAAAGAATGAGCCAATGATGGAAGCAATGGTCCCAACTGATGCTAAAATCATCGGAATAACAGCACCGCCAAATCCAAGTCCGGCAGCAACGGCCAGGGCAATGGTAGCAACGATGGAGCCTACATAAGATTCATATAAGTCAGCACCCATACCAGCAACGTCACCTACGTTGTCGCCAACGTTGTCAGCGATAACAGCCGGGTTACGCGGATCATCTTCCGGGATTCCAGCTTCTACCTTACCAACAAGGTCGGCACCAACGTCTGCTGCTTTGGTAAAAATACCACCGCCAACACGGGCAAAAAGTGCCATGGAAGAAGCACCCATACCAAAGGTTAACATAGCCGATGAAATCAGCTGAATCTGTGTATCGGCAATGGATAAACCAGATGATGCAGCCAAATCTACAACTGCCTTTGCATCATTGGTATAGAAAACAAATTTCAGTAAAGCAAACCAGATGGATAAGTCGAGAAGTCCCAAGCCTACAACCACAAAGCCCATAACGGAACCAGCGGAAAAAGCGACCCGCAGACCACTATTCAGGCTTTTGGAAGAAGCGTAAGCGGTTCTGGCATTGGCCAGAGTGGCAATCTTCATACCGATAAAGCCGGAAAGACCTGAGAAGAAACCGCCAGTAATAAAAGCGAATGGAACAAAAGGTGTCAGGAAACCGGCGATTGCCATAATACCAAGAATGACAAACATCGCCAGGAAGAACATGGAAACACCTGTATACTGGCGTTTCAGATAAGCAGATGCACCTTCTCGAATCGACTTGGAAATATTCCGCATAACATCTGTACCCTCATCAGATTTTAGAACGCGGCGCCCCATATAATAAGCAAAAAGCAGTGCTAAAATGGACCCAATGGGGGCGAAAATAAATAGACTTTCAGCGTTTAACATTAGAATTCCCTCCAAAATATTAAATTTTTGTGTAATTCTTATAAGAATCAAAAATTGCTTATCATAATTTTAGCATATATTTCCAGCTGTTAAAGCCCTTTTGGGGGATCTTAGCGAGTTTTTAACCACTGATTCAGATGCTTGCCAATAACATCAAACTGAGCTGGACCAAAAGATAAAAGGAACTCACGAAAATCCAGTTCGGAGAAGCGGTCACCCAATTTTTCTCTGGCTTTATCTTCCAATTCTTGAATTTCACAATAGCCACCGGCATATTTCTGATAAGAAGCAGGTTCTTCAATCATAGCAAAGTAAATGCGGCGGATATCCTCTGTATTAGTAACACCAAATTTCTTTAAATATTGTTCCGTATCGCTAAGAGACCATCCAAAGTAGTTTACTCCCAGGTCGATGACCCCATACATGCAGAGTGTGGCAATTTGATTTGCTTCCATCAGTTCAGCGACCAGAGGGTCCAGGCCGCCCCTGGCATAGCTGTCAAATTCACCATATGTGGCCCAACCCTCAGAATATCCGCTGAAATTCAGGATAGTCCGAATCGGTGCAGGATTCTGCTGATTAAAGTAAACAGTTTGATATAAGTGTCCGGGGTAACCCTCGTGGGCCAGGGTGGTAAAGATATTCGATAAATCATAGGAGGCATATCCGTTTATGTAAATGCAATTATCCTTATAATCATCAATTGGCGGAGAAAGATAAAATGCCGGGCTCAAGTATTCCTCCAGGGATTTGTGGACATATTTTACCGAATAATTCACTGGTTTTAATGCAGGATAATCCTTTTTAATATCCTCTGACAAAAAGGCCAGGATTTTCATAGGGTCAGTCAGGGAATAGGAGGAGGTGGTAACCTTATCTATAATATCGGGGTTTGCCTTAACGATTTTCTGTATTTTCAAAATGTTTTTATCAATGAGAGTTTCCAGAGCCTTACGCATCTCATCAGGGGATTTATCTGAGCCAGTATTATAACGCAGTAAAACCTCATAATATTGCTTCCCTTTTGGAAAATGAGCGAGCCCGCCTTCATTGGTTCCAGTGCCCTTTAATTTTGTCAGTCCCTGAATCAACAGTTCATAGGCGGGAATGACCTCATCAAGAACATTTTCCTGATTAATTTCCTTATAGGCATCCTTCTGGTCTTCTGTAAGCCAGTCAAAAGAGTCAATTCGATCATTGAAGACCTCAATCATGCAGTTATCCTGCTTGGAGGAAATGAAATTTTCGCATTGCTTTATAATTTCGTCGACGGTGCGGTCACTCATAAAAAGGCCAGCATCTGATTTCTGTTTTTCAAAGGTAATGATTTGCTTGAAATAATCTTTGACACAAGGCAAAAGCTTTAAATAAAGCTCAATATCTTCTGAGTCATTAAATTTGTACTCGGAAAGCAAGACTGGAAGCTGGGCCTGAATACCTGTGGTGGGACCAAGGGTCTCCGAATACAGCATAAAATCACCCATAGAAAGGCCGGTTTTGATGTATTCCCTTAAAACATCATAGGTGGCTTTCTGCTTGTCGCTTAAGCTTTTATAATCAAACTGTTTCATATCTTTCTGATAATTTTCCAGGAGAGCGAGATGAGTTTTCATATAAGAAACAGAGTAATCCCCTAATGTAGGAGTAATATTTGTAATACCAAAGTTCTCCGGATGGGCGAGAGTATAGTTGAGGGTGATACTGTCGGACGTGACTTCATTGACAAAGACATTATTGAGGAACTGGTCAAAGTCCTTTTGTCCATAACTTTTGCCCATGGTGGGAAGGCTGCAGCTGGTGAACAACAGGGCAGTGCAGACAAGAATGATATATAGGAATTGGGATCTTGCTTTGATAAATCTGAACAACGGGTTTACCTCCTAAAATACTATAGTATTAATTCTGAATATTACTATAGTATGCGAGGAAAGTAAATGATATGTGTAAAAGAAGGAT
>JAVBLX010000178.1:0-15884 GCA_031553075.1 Acetivibrio sp. | reverse complement strand
TAGTGAAAAGGAATTGAGACTCTGGGGTATTGTGGTGGGCCACTGCCCGAGACCCTTCCCCGCATAGAGGCTCAATGGAGTGGGTGGAGCGTGGGCACTGGGAGGGATTGGAAAGACGCTGGTTCAGGCGTTCGAAGTCTATATCTCAGGAGCGTCCTCGCCACCCAAACACAAAGTTATTCCTCCAACTTATTTAGTTTGCTTGACAGGGATTCTATACTATAGTATTTTGAATAAAGAATAATTAATATATCAAGAAATAATTACTACATTATTATAGAAGAAAAGAGAAAAGGTCAGGTAAGTGTATGTGGGTAGCAGATGGTTGGAAAGACTATGAAGTAATTGATTGCTCAAATGGAGAAAAGTTGGAACGTTGGGGGGACTATATGTTGGTGCGTCCGGATCCGCAGGTGATTTGGGACACGCCTAAAAAAGCGAATGGCTGGAAGAAACCTAATGGCCATTACCATAGAAGTAATAAAGGCGGGGGTGAGTGGGAATTCTTTGATTTGCCTCAGCAATGGCAGATTCATTATAAGGATTTGACTTTTAATCTTCAGCCCTTTAGCTTTAAGCACACCGGTCTGTTTCCAGAGCAGGCAGCTAATTGGGACTGGTTTGGTGAGAAGATAAAAAAAGCAGGTCGACCGACAAAAGTATTAAATTTGTTTGCCTATACTGGTGGGGCTACAGTGGCAGCAGCGAAAGCGGGAGCCGCGGTTACCCATGTAGATGCATCCAAAGGGATGGTTACCTGGGCAAAAGAGAATGCAGCATCTTCCGGTTTGGCCGAAGCACCAGTTCGCTGGATTGTGGATGACTGTGTGAAGTTTGTAGAGCGGGAAATCCGCCGTGGCAATAAATATGATGGTATCATCATGGATCCCCCTTCTTATGGAAGAGGACCGAAAGGGGAGATCTGGAAAATTGAAGAGCAAATTTATCCGTTCATTCAATTGTGCGCAGGGCTTTTATCCGAAGATGCGCTGTTCTTCCTGATTAATTCCTATACCACCGGATTACAGCCAGCAGTTCTTTCTTATATGATAGGAACTGAAATCGTAACAAAATTTGGCGGTAAGGTGGAGGCAGATGAAATCGGTCTACCAGTATCGGGGAATGGACTTGTCCTTCCTTGCGGGGCAAGCGGACGTTGGAGTAAGTAAATCGTTTGTAATCTCAGAAAAATAGACCAGAAATATACACCAGAATTTTCAAATATGATGTGCTAATACACTAGTACATCGAGGAATAAATAATTGACATCTTCGCTGGTCTGATTTCCCGAGAGCACAAATGAAAAAGCCTCAGCGTAGCCCGCTACGCCTACGTTTTTGCATTTGCACTCTCGAAAAATCATCCTCAGCGAATATATCAACTATTTATTCCTCGATGTACTAGATTCTGAATAGGTGGACCAATCGTGAGGATGATTTTTCGATAGCACAAATGAAAAAGACTTGGATAGCCCGTTACACCAGTGTTTTTCATTTGCACTCTCAAAAAACATCCTCAGCAAAAACGTTTATTATTTATTCTTCAAAGTACAAGATATAGACTTGTCCCCAAAAGGTTGTCCCCAAAAGGTTGTTCCAAAAAGGTCGTCTCAAAAAGGAAGTTCCAAAAAGGTCGTCCCCAAAAAAGGGGTCTTAAAAAAATGGTCTTAAAAAAATGTAAAAAAATATAAAAAAAGTTCTTGCAATTGGTTAAAAACCCGTGTATAATACATAATGCTGTGACATTGATAGCGTTGAAGCGTGAGGTTGCCGTCTGTAAGGCGGGTTTTCCGTGGAGCGAATGTCAAGTTAGGAAACTGGCGACAAGTCACTGTACAAATTAAAATATTCCGCGGACCTTATTTTTAGGGCTCTTCTTGCGGATAACGTGCGTCTTTATGTGGTTTTATCCACATGATACACACGGATGAGTGTACAGTCACCACTTGTCGTACTGAAATTAAGTGCGAAAAGGAGGCGGCTTTTTTTATGGCAAATCAAGTAATGAGAATCATCCTGAAAGCATACGATCATCAATTAATCGATCAGTCTGCTGGGAAAATTATCGAAACTGTAAAGAAAACAGGATCAAAGGTGAGTGGACCCGTACCTCTCCCAACAAAGAAAGAAGTAGTAACAATCTTAAGAGCAGTTCATAAGTACAAAGATTCTAGAGAGCAGTTCGAACAGAGAACACACAAGAGATTGATTGACATTCTTACACCATCACAGAAGACTGTAGATGCATTATCCAGATTGGAAATGCCAGCAGGTGTAAGCATTGACATCAAGATGAAAGATAAATAAATCTTTCAAATTAATTAGGTAAGAATCCTTAGGGTTTATATAGAGTCCAAGCAACGAAAACAGGTGCGAGGGTAAGGCGTAATAAAGCTTCACCTGGCATGGGAAGATACCAAGCACTCACGGATAGACCATCTAGGATGAGCGATAGGACTGGTACATGGGACATTCGCTCCGCTGTAGATCAAATAGGAGGTGCAATATGCAAAAAGCGATTTTAGCAACAAAAGTCGGAATGACACAGATCTTCAATGAAGATGGAGTTTTAACTCCTGTAACCGTATTACAGGCTGGTCCATGTGTAGTGACACAGATTAAGACCGTAGAAAACGATGGTTACAAAGCAGTACAGGTTGGTTATGGTGACATCAGAGAAAAACTGGTTAACAAGCCACGCAAGGGACACTTCGCAAAAGCAGGTGTTGCAAATAAGAGATATCTTAAAGAATTTAAGTTTGACAATGCTGAAGAATATGCAGTTGGACAGGAAATCAAAGCAGATATCTTCGCAGAAGGCGACAAGATTGATGCAACTGCAAAGTCAAAAGGTAAGGGATTCCAGGGCGCAATTAAACGTCACAATCAATCCAGAGGACCTATGGCTCACGGTTCTAAATTCCACAGACATGCCGGCTCTAACGGTGCGGCAACTGACCCAGGTAAAGTATTCAAAGGCAAAAAGATGCCAGGACAGATGGGTGCAGTAAAAGTAACTATCCAGAATCTCGAAATCGTAAAAGTGGATGTGGAAAACAACTTGATCTTAGTAAAGGGAGCAGTTCCAGGACCTAAGAAAGCAACCGTAATGTTAAAAGAAACAGTAAAGGCAAACTAAGCTTTAAGGAAGGAGGACTACACAGATGGCAAACGTATCTGTTTACAATATGGATGGCAAAGAAGTTGGAACATTAGAATTAAATGACAACGTATTTGCAGCTCCAATAAATGAACACTTGATTCATATGGCAGTTGTATCACAGCTTGCTAATAAACGTCAGGGCACACAAAGTGCTAAGACCCGTGCAGAAGTACGTGGTGGTGGAAGAAAACCTTGGAGACAGAAAGGAACCGGTCATGCAAGACAGGGTTCAACCAGATCCCCACAGTGGACTGGCGGTGGAGTGGTATTTGCTCCGAAGCCAAGAGATTATTCTTTCAAAATGAACAAGAAAGAAAAAGCAGCAGCTCTTCGCTCTGCATTAACATCAAAAGTAAATGAGAACAAATTCTATGTATTAGAAGATTTAACTCTTGATGAAGTTAAAACAAAAAAAATGGTAGCAGTTCTTAATAACTTAAAAGTAAACAAAGCTTTGGTTGTAACTGCTGACATGAATGAAAATGTTGTACTTTCTGCAAGAAACATTCCTACAGTAAGAGCTGCATTTACAAACACAATCAACGTATACGACATCTTGAAATATGATTCTGTTGTAATCACCAAAGATGCAGTAGCAAAACTTGAGGAGGTGTACGCATAATGGCAGATTTAAAATATTATGACGTGATTCTTGCTCCAATCGTTACTGAGAAGAGTATGAATGCAATGAACGAAAAAAAATATACCTTTTCTGTTCACACCGATGCGACCAAGACTCAGATTAAAGAAGCAGTTGAAAAAATGTTCGCAGGAACAAAGGTAGCAAAAGTTAACACCATGAACCTGGAAGGAAAGACCCGCAGACGTGGAGCTACTTCCGGCAAGACTTCCAAAGTGAAGAAAGCCATCGTTCAGTTAACAGAAGATAGCGCAGATATCGAAATTTTCGAAGGACTATAAGTAGAAAAACAGCGAAAGGAGAATAACAATGGGAATTAAGACATTTAACCCATATACACCTTCCAGAAGACATATGACTGGCTCTGACTTTTCTGAAATCACAGCAAGTGTTCCAGAAAAATCATTAGTTGTTTCTTTTAATAAGAAAAACGCTGGTCGTAACAATCAGGGAAAAATTACGGTTAGACATCGCGGCGGCGGTGCAAAAAGAAAATATAGAATTATCGATTTCAAGAGAAACAGCAAAGATGGTATTCCAGCAGTTGTTAAATCAATCGAATACGATCCAAACAGAACCGCAAACATCGCATTAATCTGCTATGCAGATGGCGAAAAAGCATATATCCTTGCTCCTGCCGGATTAAAAGTAGGACAGAAGGTTATGAGCGGAGTAGAAGCCGAAGTAAGAGTAGGAAACTGCTTGCCACTTGAGAACATGCCAGTTGGTACAACAGTACACAATGTTGAGTTATATCCAGGCAGAGGAGGCCAGATGGTTCGTTCTGCAGGAAACAGCGCTCAGTTAATGGCAAAAGAAGGAAAGTATGCAACACTTCGTCTTCCTTCCGGCGAAATGAGAATGGTACCAATCATCTGTAGAGCAACTGTAGGTCAGGTTGGAAATGGCGATCACGAGCTGATTAACGTTGGTAAAGCTGGTCGTAAGCGTCACATGGGATTCCGTCCTACCGTTCGTGGTTCTGTTATGAACCCGAATGACCATCCACACGGCGGTGGTGAAGGTAAGACTGGTATCGGACGTCCAGGTCCAAGTACTCCTTGGGGCAAACCTGCACTTGGATTAAAGACCAGAAAGAAAAAGAAACAATCTAACAAGTTGATCGTGAGAAGAAGAGATGGTAAAGCTTTACCGAAATAAGCTTTACATGATTAAATAGGAGGTATTCGCATGGCACGTTCATTAAAGAAGGGACCATTCGCAGATGGACATTTATTGAAAAAAGTAGATGCTCTTAACGCAAGCGGCGATAAGACAGTTATCAAAACATGGTCACGTCGCTCTACAATCTTCCCAACTTTTGTTGGTCACACATTTGCAGTACATGATGGAAGAAGACATGTACCTGTATATGTAACAGAAGATATGGTTGGACACAAGCTCGGTGAGTTCGTTGCTACAAGAACTTACAGAGGACATGGTAAAGATGAGAAAAAAGGAAGAAGATAAAAACAATTTTCTTCCCGGTAATTCTTTAGACAAATATTCGTAACTTTTTATAGAATTTGAAAGGAGGCTTCAACCATGGCAAAGGGACATAGATCTCAGATAAAAAGAGAAAGAAACGAAAACCAGAGAGATACAAGACCTTCCGCAAAGTTATCTTATGCGAGAGTTTCTGTACAAAAAGCTTGTTTCGTTTTAGACGCCATCAGAGGCAAAGATGTAAACACAGCACTTGGTATTTTGGCTTACAATCCAAGATATGCTTCATCATTAATAGAGAAGTTATTAAAATCAGCAATTGCAAATGCTGAAAATAACAACGGAATGAATCCGGAAAACCTTTATGTTGCAGCATGTTATGCAAACAAAGGACCTACAATGAAAAGAATTAAACCAAGAGCACAGGGTAGAGCTTATAGAATTGAAAAAAGAATGAGCCACATTACAGTTGTGCTTGATGAAAGATAGGAGGTAAAGCATGGGACAAAAAGTTAATCCTCATGGTCTGAGAGTCGGAGTAATTAACGACTGGGATTCCAGATGGTATGCAGAAGCTGATTTCGCCGATTACTTAGTTGAAGATTACAATATCAGAAAATTCCTGAAAGAAAAATTATACAGTGCTGGTATTGCTAAGATCGAAATTGAAAGATCTGCAGATAGAGTAAAAGTAATTATTTTCACCGCTAAGCCTGGAGTTGTAATTGGAAAAGGCGGAGCAGAAATTGAAAAATTAAAAGCCGAATTAGGTAAATTTTCTACAAGCAAGGTATTGGTTGACATTAAGGAAATCAAGAGACCGGATGCAAATGCACAGTTGGTTGCTGAGAACATTGCTGCACAGCTTGAAAACCGTATCTCTTTCCGTAGAGCTATGAAATCTACCATGTCAAGAACCATGAAAGCCGGAGCATTGGGAATCAAGACTTCTGTATCAGGTCGTCTTGGTGGAGCAGATATGGCTCGTACCGAATTCTACAGCGAAGGAACCATTCCACTTCAGACATTACGTGCTGATATCGATTATGGATTCGCAGAAGCAGACACAACCTTTGGAAAACTTGGTGTTAAGGTATGGATTTACCAAGGCGAAGTTCTTCCTACGAAAGGAAATAAAGAAAACAAAAAGGAAGGGAGCGATAAATAATGTTAATGCCTAAAAGAGTAAAACGTCGTAAGCAATTCCGCGGCTCAATGAAGGGTAAAGCTTCCAGAGGAAATACAATCAGCCATGGAGAATTTGGTATCGTGGCTATGGAACCGGCGTGGATTAAATCAAACCAGATTGAAGCAGCACGTATCGCTATGACCCGTTATATCAAACGTGGTGGTAAAGTTTGGATTAAAATATTCCCAGATAAACCTGTAACAACAAAACCAGCTGAAACTCGTATGGGTTCCGGTAAAGGCTCCCTGGAATACTGGGTAGCAGTTGTTAAGCCAGGACGTGTAATGTTTGAAATCTCAGGAGTTGCAGAAGAAACTGCCAGAGAAGCATTACGTCTTGCGACACATAAATTACCGGTAAAATGTAAAGTAGTTTCTCGCGCAGACTTAGAAGGAGGTGCGGGCAGTGAAGAGTAATAATTTCGTGAAAGATTTAAAGGCAAAATCAGTTGCAGAGTTAAATGAAGAATTAGTAGCTGCTAAAAAGGAACTTTTTAATTTAAGATTCCAGAACGCAACAAATCAGTTAGATAATACAAGCAGAATCAAAGACGTTAGAAAAAATATTGCAAGAATTCAAACAGTTATTTCTTCTATGAATTCTGTAAAGAATTCATAGGAAATAGAAAGGAGCATTTGTTGTGGATAGAAATTTAAGAAAAACACGTACTGGTAAAGTAGTAAGTGATAAAATGGATAAAACAATCGTTGTAGCAGTAGTAGACAACGTAAAGCATCCTCTTTACAACAAAATCGTTAAGAGAACTTATAAATTAAAAGCTCATGACGAAAATAATGAATGCAAAATCGGCGACAGAGTAAAAGTTATGGAAACAAGACCTCTTTCAAAAGATAAGAGATGGAGACTTGTGGAAATTATCGAAAAAGCGAAATAATTCGATAAATTTTGAAAGGAGAATATGACCTATGATCCAACAGGAATCAAGACTTAGGGTTGCTGATAATACCGGCGCAAAAGAATTACTTTGCATCAGAGTATTAGGCGGCTCAACCAGAAGATATGCGGCTATTGGTGATATCATCGTTGCTTCGGTTAAAGATGCAACACCAGGTGGTGTTGTTAAAAAAGGTGATGTTGTTAAAGCAGTCGTTGTTCGTACTAAAAAAGAAACCCGTCGTAAAGATGGTTCTTATATTCGTTTTGACGAAAATGCAGCAGTTATCATTAAAGATGACAAGAATCCAAAAGGAACTCGTATCTTTGGACCAGTTGCAAGAGAATTGAGAGAAAAACAGTTCATGAAAATCGTTTCATTAGCACCAGAAGTATTATAAGGAGGTGTCGGACAGTGGCAACCAGCAAAATTAAAAAAGGTGATACCGTTAAAGTCATCACTGGTAAAGATAAAGGAAAAGAAGGCAAGGTTATCTCTGTTAAAGACGGTAAGGTTACTGTAGAAGGAGTAAATACCGTTTCTAAACATTCAAAACCAAACCAGAAAAATCCTAACGGTGGAATCATCCACCAGGAAGCAGCAATTGATATTTCAAACGTTATGTATGTAAATAAAGGTAAAGTTACAAGAGTTGGCTTTAAAATGGACGGCGACAAAAAAGTACGTGTAGCTAAAGCAACTGGTAACGTTATCGACTAATTAAGAGAGGAGGATATTCACGTTGGCTCGATTAAAAGATAATTATAAAAATGAAATCGTTGACGCTATGATGAAGAAATTCAGTTATAAAAACGTTATGCAGGTACCAAGACTTGAAAAAATCGTTATTAACATGGGCGTTGGCGAAGCGAAAGATAATGCAAAGGTATTAGAGTCTGCAGTTAAGGATTTGGAAACCATCTCCGGACAGAAAGCAGTTCTGACCAAAGCAAAAAAATCAGTTGCTAACTTCAAAATCAGAGAAGGTATGGCAATCGGATGTAAGGTAACACTGAGAGGCGAAAGAATGTATGAGTTCGCTGATCGTTTGATCAACTTATCCTTACCACGTGTACGTGACTTTAGAGGTGTAAATCCTAACGCATTTGACGGTAGAGGAAACTATGCACTTGGTATTAAAGAACAGTTAATCTTCCCGGAAATCGAATATGATAAAATCGATAAGGTAAGAGGAATGGACATTATATTTGTAACAACAGCAAATACTGACGAAGAAGCAAGAGAGCTGTTAACTCAGTTCGGAATGCCTTTTCAGAAATAATTAGGAGGTTAAATTCATGGCTAAGACGGCAATGAAAGTAAAACAGCAACGTCCAGCAAAATTCTCTTCCAGAGAATACAATCGTTGCAGAATTTGTGGAAGACCACATGCTTACTTAAGAAAATACGGAATATGCAGAATTTGCTTCCGTGAGTTAGCTTACAAGGGTCAGATTCCTGGCGTTAAAAAAGCAAGTTGGTAAAAAGTATATAAGGAGGAACAACCAAATGACAATGAGCGATCCAATTGCAGATATGCTTACAAGAATCCGTAATGCCAATACTGCAAAACACGATACCGTAGATATTCCTGCTTCTAAAATGAAAATTGCCATTGCAGATATCCTTGTAAAAGAAGGTTATGTAAAAGGTTATACAGTGGAAGAAGTTGGCGGATTTAATACAATCCATATGACATTAAAATATGGAAAAGACAAAAATGTTAAGATCATTTCCGGTCTTAAGAGAATTTCCAAACCAGGTCTTAGAGTTTATGCAAATGCTCAGGATCTTCCAAAGGTTCTTGGTGGTTTAGGAACTGCTATTATCTCTACTAATCAGGGAGTTATCACTGATAAAGACGCTAGAAAGCAGAATGTTGGCGGAGAAGTATTAGCATTTATATGGTAATATGTGAAGGACACTAAAATACAGTGTCTCACATCGGAAGAATGCAAAATAATGTTGGAGAGTGAAGCTCTTCACAACTAAAATTAGGAGGTACGGGCATGTCACGTATAGGAAGAATGCCAATCGCGGTACCAGCAGGCGTAACTGTTGTTATTGCAGAAAATAATAAAGTGACTGTAACAGGTCCAAAGGGTACACTTGAAAGAGTATTACCTTCTGAAATGGAAATCAAAATGGAAGGTTCTGAAATTATTGTTACCAGACCAAATGATTTAAAGAAAATGAAATCATTACATGGTCTTACCAGAACCTTAATTAACAACATGGTAGTTGGTGTAACCGAAGGATACAAGAAAGTTCTTGAAATCAACGGTGTAGGTTACAGAGCTGCAAAACAGGGAAAAACCTTAACCTTATCCTTAGGATATTCTCACCCGGTTGTAATGGAAGATCCAGAAGGTATCGAATCTGTACTTGAAGGACAAAACAAAATCACCGTAAGTGGAATCGACAAAGAAAAAGTTGGCCAATACGCTGCTGAAATCAGAGAGAAGAGAGGACCTGAACCTTATAAAGGAAAAGGTATTAAATATGCTGATGAAGTTATCAGACGTAAAGTTGGTAAGACTGGTAAGAAATAATTAAAGGAGTGAAAAAACGATGGTTAGTAAAGAATCTAGAACTAAAGTTCGCGAGAAGAAACACTTAAGAATTCGTAATCGTTTTGCAGGTACTGCAGAAAGACCACGTTTAGCAGTGTTTAGAAGTAATAATCACATGTACGCTCAAATTATTGACGATACCGTTGGAAATACCTTAGTTTCAGCTTCTACTCTTCAAAAAGACGTGAAAGCAGAATTAGAGAAAACAAACAATGTGGATGCAGCTTCTAAGTTAGGCGAAGTAATTGCAAAAAAAGCATTGGAAAAAGGTATTACAAGCGTTGTCTTTGATAGAGGCGGATTTATATATCAGGGTAAAGTCAAAGCGTTGGCAGAAGCTGCCAGAGAAGCTGGATTACAATTCTAGGTAAGGAGGAAAAAACATACATGAGACGTCAATTAGTTGATGCTAGTCAATTGGAATTAGAAGATAAAGTAGTATCAATCAAACGTGTTACCAAAGTAGTAAAAGGTGGACGTAACTTCAGATTTACTGCATTGGTTGTTGTTGGTGACAAAAACGGACACGTTGGTGCAGGTTTAGGCAAAGCTACTGAAATTCCAGAAGCAATTCGTAAAGGTAAAGAAGATGCAATCAAAAAGTTAATTTCCTTACCAATCGATGAAAATGGAAGTGTACCACACGATTTTATAGGAAAATTTGGCAGTGCATCTGTAATGCTGAAACGTTCCCCAGACGGTACTGGAGTTATTGCAGGTGGTCCTGCACGTTCCGTACTTGAATTAGCGGGATTCAAAAATATTCGTACCAAGTCTTTAGGCTCAAACAACAAGCAGAACGTTGTTCTTGCAACGATTCAAGGTTTAAGCCAGTTAAAGACTCCAGAAGAAGTTGCAAAACTTCGTGGTATCTCTGTAGAACAGCTTTTAGGATAATAGGAGGGAAGATAAATGGCTAATACATTAAAAATCACATTAGTTAAGTCTCCAATCGGTGCTATCCCTAAGCATAGAGCTACAGTGGAAGCATTAGGCTTAAAGAAATTAAACAAATCGGTTGAAATGCCGGATAACGAAGCCGTAAGAGGTATGATTTGGCACGTAAAGCATTTAGTTAAAGTTGAAGAGATTTAAAACTTACAGTGATTGAGAAGTCACAAGTGACTAAGGTCAAAATGACTTTAGTCAAAAGTGACGATCAATCAAAAGTAACTAATAGTTACAAGCGACCAAAGTCGCTGCAAAATTAAATAAGACGCAACGAAATATATTAAGGAGGTGCGCAGGATGAATTTATCAGAATTAAGACCTGCTGACGGCTCGAAGCATAATGACAATTTCAGAAAAGGCCGTGGTCATGGTTCAGGAAATGGTAAAACTGCCGGAAAAGGTCACAAGGGACAGAAAGCTCGTTCAGGAGCTCCTAGACCAGGTTTCGAAGGTGGACAGATGCCATTATACAGAAGAATACCTAAGAGAGGTTTCACTTGTAGAAATACAAAAGAAATCGTTGGTATCAATGTAGATGCTCTCAATCGTTTTGAGGACGGAACAGAAGTAACCGTTGCAACATTGATTGAAGCTGGTATTGTTAAAAACCCAAGAGATGGCGTTAAAATTCTTGGAAATGGAGAATTAACTAAGAAGCTCGATGTTAAAGTAGATGCTTATAGTGCAGGTGCTGTAACGAAAATTGAAGCTCTTGGTGGAAAAGCAGAGGTGATGTAGGAAATGTTTAAAACACTCCGAAATGCTTTTAAGATCAAGGATATCAGAGAAAAGTTGATATTTACCCTACTCATACTGATTGTAGTAAGAATTGGTTCTCAACTTCCGATACCTGGTGTTAACAGAGATTATTTTGCAAGTTGGTTTGAGCAACAGACAGCACTTAGCTTTTTTGATGCAATGACAGGTGGATCTTTTACTTCAATGTCCATCTTTGCACTTAACATTACCCCATATATCACATCTTCCATTATTATGCAGCTTTTGACCATTGCCATTCCTAAATTAGAGGAAATGCAAAAAGAAGGCGAAGATGGAAGAAAGAAGATTGCGGAATATACCCGTTATGGAACCATTGTTCTGGCCGTAGTTGAAAGTGCCGCTATGGCAATCGGCTTTGGTAACCAGGGATTGTTACAGGGAGGAGTTACTTTTACCAATGTAGCGGTAGTTGTAGTAGCTCTGACGGCAGGTTCTGCATTCCTCATGTGGATGGGTGAAAGAATTACAACCAATGGTATTGGAAATGGTATTTCCATTATCCTTTTAGTAAACATCGTTTCCAGAGTACCAAACGATTTAGTGGGACTCTATAACAAGTTTATTGGAAGTGCAACTGTTGTAAATGCAATTATTGCCGCTGTAATTATTCTGGCCGTAATCGTTGGTATGATTATTTTCATCATCATTCTTCAGAACGGACAGAGAAAGATTCCAGTGCAGTATGCAAAGAAGGTACAAGGAAGAAAAATGGTTGGAGGACAATCCTCTCATATTCCATTAAAGGTTAACACAGCAGGAGTTATCCCTGTTATTTTTGCCAGTTCCCTGATGTCCTTCCCGATTGTAATTGGTCAGTTCGCAGGTGTTACTCCGGGTTCCGGAGCAGGCACATCATTGCTTCAGAAGTTGCTGAAAGTATGTAACCAGAGTTCATGGTGCAACTTCACCAGTTTTGGGGAATTTAAATACACATTGGGATTATTAGTATATATTGTTTTAGTGATATTCTTTGCATATTTTTATACTTCAATTACCTTCAACCCAATTGAAGTATCCAACAATATGAAGAAACAGGGTGGATTTATCCCAGGTATCAGACCTGGAAAACCAACCACAGACTATTTAACCAAAGTAGTAAATAACGTAATCTTCATCGGAGCATTAGGATTAACATTTATTGCAGTAGTACCTATCTTCTTCTCAGGTGCATTTGGCGCCCATGTTTCATTCAGTGGAACATCCCTCATCATTATTGTGGGTGTTATCCTTGAAACCTTGAAGCAGATTGAATCCCAGATGTTAGTTCGTCATTATAAAGGATTCTTAAACGATTAGTAATTAAATGCTTTTTGAAGAGGGACGGTGAACCGTGGTTTATCGTCCCTCTATGCATATACGCAATTATTTGAAAGTACTGTTCACTTTATTTATGTGCTGCTAACGTGATACTGGAAGACAAAGTGAGACACTATATTTCATTTTCCCTTTATTTAAAAAACGCAGGAGCGGCAAGAGGGAAGAAATGAGATAGAACATTTTGGCTCAAGTATGACATGCAGCGGATGGGAGCAAATTATGAAAATTGTTATGTTAGGTGGACCAGGGGCTGGAAAAGGCACCCAGGCAAAGAAAATTGCTGAAAAGTATCAGATTCCCCACATCTCAACCGGAGATATTTTCCGTGCCAACATTAAAGAAGGAACTGAGCTTGGTATAAAAGCAAAAACATATATGGATCAGGGGCTGTTAGTTCCTGACGAATTAACCGTAGATTTAGTAATTGATCGTGTTGCAAAAGACGATGCAAAAAATGGTTATGTATTAGATGGTTTCCCAAGAACCATTCCTCAGGCAGAAGCTTTAGATAAAGCGCTTACTGCAAGAGAAGAAAAAATGGATTATGCTATTAACGTGGAAGTACCAGATAGCGTTATCGTGGACAGAATGTCAGGCAGAAGAGCTTGTGTAGCCTGCGGCGGAACCTATCACATCCAATACAATCCAACCAAAGTAGAAGGTATTTGTGATGCGTGTAACGGCGAGCTCATCTTAAGAGATGACGACAAGCCGGAAACGGTTCAGAAGCGCCTTGATGTATATCATGCCCAGACCCAGCCATTAATTGACTATTACAGCAAACAGGGCATTTTAAAAGAAGTTGATGGAACCGTAGATGTAGCTGATGTATTTACAGCTATAACCAATATTTTAGGGTGAGCAAAATGTCTGTGACAATAAAATCTAGCAAAGAAATAGAAATAATGCGTGAAGCAGGCCGGATCCTTTACGAAGTTCACAACGAACTGGAAAAAGCCTTAAGACCCGGCATGTCAACCTGGGAAATCGACCACTTAGGAGAAGAGTTAATCCGTAGCTACGGCTGTATCCCTTCTTTCCTCAATTACAATGGCTACCCCGCATCCATATGCGTATCTGTTAATGACGAAGTAGTCCATGGAATTCCCACCAAAAAACGCATTATTCAGGAAGGCGATATTGTTAGCTTGGATGCAGGCGTTATATATCAAGGCTATCATTCCGATGCAGCCAGAACCCATGGAATCGGTGAAATCAGCAGCGATGCCAAACGATTGATACAGGTAACGAGGGAAAGCTTCTTCGAAGGAATCAAATATGCCAAAGCCGGAAATCATCTATATGAGATTTCTAAAGCCATCCAAAAGTACGTGGAAGGTAATGGCTTTTCTGTAGTTCGTGATTTAGTCGGACACGGAATCGGCACTGAACTTCACGAAGAACCCCAGATACCAAACTTCAAACCAGCCGGTCGCGGTCTCTTACTTCGACCAGGCATGACCCTCGCCATCGAACCAATGGTGAATGCAGGGAAATTTGACGTATGGTGGCTGGAAGATGACTGGACCGTAGTATCCCGAGACGGAAGTATGTCTGCTCATTACGAAAATACCATATTAATTACCGAAGGCGAACCGGAACTGTTCTCTTTACCGGGCTATAAAGTATAAGGGCGGCAAATATTATTGCTCTTTAATAAAAAGGTAAGAAAACAGAACAATATTACCAAAACATATTTTAGGAGGTTAGAAATGTCAAAAACAGATGTAGTAGAAATCGAAGGAACCGTAGTAGAAAAATTACCTAACGCCATGTTTCGTGTGGAATTAGAAAACGGTCATATCGTACTTGCTCATATCAGCGGAAAACTGAGAATGAATTTTATCCGTATTTTACCAGGAGACAAAGTAACATTGGAGCTTTCTCCATATGACTTGACAAAAGGTAGAATTATCTGGAGAGATAAATAAGAAATGAATGAAACCCCTTGTAGAGCCTTAAATTATAGCGGCAAACTACAAGGGGTTTTAATTTCCTTAGATGAATTAAAGCTAGAATGTACAAACGCTATTATTCGGATGATGCCGCCTTTTTGTGCCTTTTACCGCACTTATATTCCAAAGGCTTGTGTTCTACTTAGCAATAAGATAAAATGAAAAAAGTAAATTTTATTCTTTAGGGGAGTCAAAAATGAAAAAAGTTAATAAATTAGTTCTACTAATATTAATTGGCGCAGTTGTATGTTTTTCTGGGATTTTATATGTGGGAAGCAAATACAATGATAACAGAATAGACGAAAAAATTGAAATAGTTAAAGAATACAACAATAAAGAGGAAATAGAGAAGTATATTATTGATGGAAAGAAAAAAATACCTTTTTATTCATTAATTAAGAAAAATAATATTTATATTGTAACATACAAAAATTTTGATGAAATATTATCATACGAACAAAAAATCAGGAAAACTTTTTATGATTATCAAGCTGATTCTAAAATAAGTATTCCTCATTATCTAAATCATTCCGAGTATAGTAGCGAATATTTACGAACCTTTAGTGGGAGGTTAGAGTTTATAAAATTAACAGTTGGTGATAAGTACTTTATAGCTGAATATTCAGGTACTTTGTTTGAAGTATATGAATAGATGTGACATTTCGGAGCTAACGGGAAAACTTACCAGTGAATTAAATGTGATTGATACAAACCATGCTTTGGCCAATGCTGTATTAAATCAAAAATATCGTATTGCATTGAGTAAAGGAATTAAAATCATGTTTATTACAAATGACTTATTCAACATAAGTATGGACTCAGATGATTTGGTGATTTGGTACTATGTCAAGAAAAAGTACAAGTTAAATCGGAAAATTTATCCCTTTTGATTAGCGACGGCTAACTCTAACTTGCTGACCTCATTTCCACCTCCATTTTTTCTATATATTTTTCTTCATAAGCATTAGGGGATAAA
>JAVBLX010000124.1:0-17847 GCA_031553075.1 Acetivibrio sp. | reverse complement strand
AAGAAGTGGAGATAGCAACACAAGCCTTGACTGCAGTTATGGAACCGATGATAATTATTGTGATGGCAGTTGTGGTGGTTCCAATAATTTTAGCAATTATGCTTCCGATGATGAATATCTACAGTGGTGTAGAAGGAATGTAGTTTGGAATAAAAAGGGTTAAATATGATTATTGCCAAGAAATAATCATTTAACAATAAATAATTTGTAAAAGGAGAGACATTATTATGAAACAGGAAAATAACAATCAAAAGAGACTTGGAAATAAGGGATTTTCTCTTGTAGAATTAATCATTGTAATGGCAATTATGGCAATATTGGTAGGTGTAGTTGGTACACAGGCAATTCCTTATATGAATAAGGCAAGAGAAGCCAAAGATTATCAAGTGATAAGTAGTTATGCTACAGCGGCTATGACGGCATATACTAGTAATGTAAGCACTTTTGGAAGTGTTGCAAAAGAATTCAAACTATATACTACAGATAATACATCGACTGATGAGGTTGTTAAGATGATAAAGACATTAACATATGCTGATTTAAGCAAATTGAAAGCGGCACTGAAGTCAACAGAAGGCGGCAATATTACTGATATTGTAGTTAATATTGATCCACCTAATAGAAACATAAAAATCACAGTAACTGGTAGTTCTAGTGGTGTTTTTGCAGTAATAGATAATCCAATGTAGTACATAGGAGTTAAGGAAAATGCATGATTTACTCATACCCACCTACATAATTATATTCCTTTACGGAATCATAATCGGAAGTTTTTTAAACGTATGTATTTACCGCATACCAAAAAACGAAAATATTGTCGTTATATCTTCCCATTGTATGCAGTGTGGGTATGAGTTAAAGTGGTATGATTTAATTCCCATATTTAGTTTTCTTTTTTTAAAAGGAAAATGCAGGGAGTGTCGAGCAAAAATCCCTCTTCAATATCCGCTAGTGGAGGGACTAAATGGAATCCTTTATGTAGTCGTTTTCTTGGCAAACGGTTTTCAGTGGAGTAGTGTTATATATTGTCTGTTAACATCGGCACTTCTGGTACTAAGTATAATTGATTTATGCACTTTTACCATCCCCCCAGGGATTAACTGGTTTATCCTTGGTCTGGGTGTTGTAAGAGTTATAATGGACTATACCCATTGGCATCGTTATTTGTTAGGTGGGATTTCAGTCAGTGGATTGCTTTTGCTTATATTCTGGCTCACCAAAGGAAATGGAATTGGTGGTGGAGATATTAAGCTGATGTGCTCGGCAGGACTTGTCCTTGGCTGGGAGAAGATATTACTTGCTTTCTTTCTAAGCTGTATCATGGGCTCAGTGATTCATCTTATCCGAATGAAGCTGACGAAAGAGTCTCATGTATTAGCCATGGGGCCATATCTTTCCGTGGGGATTTGGATTGGAGCACTTTTTGGAGATTCCATGATTCAGTGGTATTTAGGGATAATTGGGATGTAGGATAGGAATTTTCCTGTCCCAAAGGGCTGAAAGCTTTAGCCTTTTGGAATGGGAAAATGTCACAGACCCTTGACTTTGTTACAGGGTCTAAAATAATTTTTGGAGATTGATAACTTATGGCAAAACGAGTATTGAGTATTGAAATTGGGTTGCAGACAACAAAGGTCTGTGAGATTGAGTTTGGAAAGAAAACACCCAAGGTATACAAGGCGTTTATCTTTGACACACCAGAGGATACCATTGAAGATGGCTATATTCGAAACAAGGTTGCTTTTGCAGCCGCCCTTCAGGAGCAATTAAAAGCGGAGGGAATCAAGGAAAAAAATGTAGTGTATACCATTGCATCCACCAAAATTGCCAACCGGGAGGTTACCATTCCGCTGGTAAAGGATAAACGGATTCAGGCGGTTATTGACGCATCGGCACAGGATTATTTTCCAGTTGATGTATCAGAATATACCATATCTTATCAGATATTGAAACGGATCGAAAAAGGTGAGGAGAAGGGGATTCATCTTTTACTTTTGGCAGCACCGGATAACCTTATTAAAAATTATTACAGTTTTTCTCAGGAGATGGGTTTTCACATAGTGGCGATGGATTATGTGGGAAACAGCGCATTACAGATTTTAAAGCATCAGATTGGGACCGGGGTGAATATGACGGTTCAGATGAATGAGCAGACCACCTTGATTAATATTATTAAGGAAGAAGAATTAATACTTCAGCGGACAATCTTGTTTGGTACGATGTCAGCTATTGAAACTATGCAGGAAAATCCGGCTTATCAGGATAAAAATGAAAAGGAACTCCATCAGGTGTTAATGGAGGAGGAAATCCTTTATCCGGCTTTGGATTATGAGGAAGAGGCGGCAGCAACGCTGGCATTTGGTGCGGATAAAACTCCTGAAGAGCGAAATCGACGATTTGTCCGCCGTGAAGTAACAGAGACCTTTTCATATCTGATTAGTAACATTACTCGAGTGATTGATTATTTTCATTCCAAGTATCCTGATTTATCAATTGAAACGGTTCTGATTACTGGTCATGGGTCCAGAATTGAAAATATAGCCGAACTTTTTCAGCATGAACTGGATATTCAAAGTCAGAGGATAACCACTCTGGAAAATGTGGGATTTCCTAAAAAGCTATTGGATACAGGAATTGAACAGTCGGAGTTTATCTCGGTAATTGGTGCAACCATTAGTCCGATTGGATTTTATTCTAAAGAAGCAGTGAATAAAGAAAGCAAGAAAAGCACGCTGTCATCTACCTATATGATTTTTGCACTGGCCGTGGTATCTGGCATTGCATTGGTGGTGGTATCCAATCTGGGATATAAAACTGCACTTTTGGATAACGAGAGCTTTAAGAACAAAATAACTCAGCTTGAGGCAGTCAATGATATATATTCACAGAATGTCGCAGTTACAGATGAATACAATAGTTTAAATGAGATTTATATTAGGACAGAAACGTATAACAGGGAATTGACCAACTTGCTTAAAGAGTTGGAGGTGAAGTTACCTACGGATACCTGGGTGGAGTCCTTTGTAACGGAAGGGGCGAATATTACTTTTAACATGCGTAGCTTAACCAAACCACATGTGGGAAGATTGCTGATGAATTTGAAGAGGATTCCTTTGATAGACAATCTGTTCATTCCTTCCATCAGCGAGAGCAATGACGAAGAAAGTGGAAGTGTGGATTATACATTTTCCCTTAATTGTATTTACACAGGAGAGACATCGAATGAAACTACGGAATAGGAGGACAGCCAGTTGAAGCTTAAGATATCAGAAAGAGAATTGCGACTGTTATTGCTTCTCATTGCATTAGTAGTTTTTGCAGGCGCATATTTTTTGGTTTACTTAAAAAATACAGAAAAAACAAATGTATTAAAACAGGAAAACGAGACTTTAGAAAACCGAATTACTATTTTGAATGAAAAAATGTCTAAACAGGAAGATGTTCTGGCGGATACCAAGGCCAAGCAGGATCGAGTTGATTTTATTATGGAACAGCTCCCGGAACAAATGACACAGGAAAAAATTATTATGATTCTGGATCAGATGGAAAAAACATCAGGTGTCCATATTGGCTCCATTGCATTTGATATGAATCAATCTTTACTTGCTCAAGAGGTGTTAATTCAATCGAATGACCCTCTTACGGAATATTTTGATACGGTGAATGATATTCTGGAAACCACAGGAAATAGCATTGAGGATACCGGACTTACCTCTGCGGATGAGGCGGCTTCTTCTGAAAGTGTTCCCGATACTGGTGCATATGTAGGTTTGGTTTCTTTTGTTCAGATTACCTTTGAAGGAACCTATAAGGAAGTTAAAGATGCCATAGATTACATTTATTTTTATGATGATAAGATGAGCCTGCAGACGATTAGCACGATTGCGGATCAAGAGAACAATTTGCTGGTCGGAACGATGCAGCTTGGTATTTATTCCATGACTGGCTCCAGAAAGGAATATGTACCACCGGTAATTGATGGAGTGGATGGCAAAGGTGGTAATATTTTCCGTTGATTAGAGTGTAAATGGTAGGAATGTTTGTACTCCTTGCGTACGATGTACTTATATTAAAGGGGTTCTGAGAAAATGAGGATGTGAAACGATGAAAAGGGAAGGAATAAAGCAACTGAAAAGGAATAATCAGGGATTTTCTCTATTGGAAGTGCTTTTGGCGATGGCCATTTTGGCTATAGTCTTTGTTCCTTTGATGAATTATTTTACTGACTCAATAAAATATAACAATATGTCCAAAATAAAGCAAAAAGCAACTCTTCTGGCTCAAAATACCATGGAGGATTTGAAAAATGAGGCCAGTGTTCAGGCAATTTTCAGTAAATATGAAGGCAATCTCAGATGGGAAGCAAAACCGACAGTAGCGGAAGCAACCGATGGAATGGATTGTGTTTATTATGGAATGGAGGAAATGGACGGAAGCCGCTATGATGTAAAGGTAGAGGTAAAGGCCAGAACTGAAAAACGAGCGGAGATTATTCCCATGAGTCTGAATGGAGATTTTATTGCCGTAGAAAGTGGTTTGGAGAGGATGGAAGCAATTAATTACTTCGCTGGGGAAGACTCAGGAGATTCTGCTTTGATCGATGATATCAGCCAAAATATGAGCAAAACTCTTTATTTGGATTTTAACACCGTAGATGAAAATATGGTGATTCATGCATATAGTATATACACATATGGTGTTCAGGAGACAGCTCCCAATACACTGCGTAACCTTACGATACCAATCAGTGAGCTTCGTTATGTTTACCTTTTCTTTTTAGATGAAGGTGCTGCTTATGGAAGGGATGAGGAGACTCTTGTTGTAACGAATGCAAATTTCAGCCAGATTGAACGAGTTTACCTGGTTTGCAAGAATAAAACAGCAGCAAGCCCTGGCTTTCATCTTAATGTATCCGGTCTTAGTAACATGGACGACAACACAGTTGTATCCAATGCACAGCTGGAGGGAGTGGCTCATTGGCGGTCAGGTCTGATTGATGAAAAGGAAGTAGTCAGCTGTTCGGATGTTACGGTTTCGGTATACCCTCATCATGAGGTAGAAGCAGAACGTTTTCATGAGGACGAAAAGTATATCCAGTTGAAATCGGTGAAAGGAGAGTAACCTATGAAAAAATTATTTCGAGATAATAGGGGATCCTCCCTCTTGCTGGTTATCATTGCCGTGGTTTTTATTGGAGTGCTAGGAATGACGGTGGTTACAGGAACGATGACCAATATTCAAATGAAGCAGGTAGCAGCAGAGGCTCAGAAAAACTTTTATGATGCTGATGCGGTAATAGACCGAATTAAATCGGGATTGGGAAAACAAGCCTCCGATGCGGCAAAGAATGCTTATAAGGAGTATTTGGAAAATTATGGCACCTATAGTGATGCGGAAGAGGCTCAAAAAGAGTTTGCACGGATATTTTTAAATAAGCTTGGGGTGGTGCTCTGCGGTGACGTGGTACAGAGTGGAATTGGGTTTCAATATGATACAAAAGTAATAAAAGGCTTGCTGAAGGCATCTGCTGATGGGAGTTTACCTGATTTGTCAATCTGCTATAGGGAGCCTGTTAGCCCTGTCATGGTAATTAATGAAGAAAAAGGATATTTAACACTCAAAGAGATTGTGATTGAGGTAAATCAAAATTCTTATTCGACAAAAATACAAACGGATATAAAAATGTATGCGCCAACCATTTATCTTCAAACGAACTTTGGAATTCACTCGGAGCTTACGTCATATAGTTTGATTGCCGATAATAAAATAAATGTAAGTAATAATGTGACGGTAAACGGAAGTATCTACTCGGGAACGGTAAAACGGGATGAAAGTGGTATGTACTATGGCAGTTCTCAGGAGGATTCGCTGGCGGGGGTAGATATAAAAAATGGGAAGCTTATCTTTAATGGAAAGTATCTTATTTCCCGTGGTGATATCCTGGTCAGCCAAAAGGGCAAATTGATTGCCGGGAATGAAGTAAGTAATCATGCAGCGAATATCTGGGTGGAAAACATCAGAACCGGAAAAGATAATTTAGGCTCCAACATTGAGATATATGGTATCTGCAACGTGGAGGACGACCTGGAGATAAATGGAACGAACGATTCTGTTACTTTAATGGGAGAATACTACGGATATCACTATAGTAAAGAGGAATCCGTGGATACGGTGGAACGAACGGCAGGTTATAGCAGCTCTATTTTGATAAACGGAAAAAAAGCTACATTAAATATGGAAAAGCTGAATAAGCTGATTTTATCCGGACGTACCTTTATATCCAGAAAGGGTGCGAATTCTTCTGGTGAGTCCTTTGGTACCAACAAGGATATTATGATGGGTGAATCATTGGCAGTTCGAAGTGATCAGATGGCATATTATGTACCTGGCAAATTTGTGGATGATACATCTCAATTCTTGGTAACAGAGTATGAAGAGTATGTAGGTTTTAAAAACTTTGAAGGAGTGAATGAGGAAGATACCTTAAGTGATTATCTGGTGACAGATGCTCCAGTTACTCCGTATTACCTGACAGGTGGGCAAAAATACTATTATCTCAATTTTATAAATGAAGAAAAGGCCAATAAATTTTATGAGAATTATTACAATCTCCATAAAGAAGAGGTAGATAGAAGCGGTGCGCGGTATTTGTCCGACGCTGGTATTCAGATTAATAAAAATGCTATTTTCTGGTTATCGGGAAAAATTCTTCATAAGGATAAAGGTACCAAGGAGCTGTCAATTAAAATCACAGATGCTGATCCGACAGAAATACCAATAGAATTACTCAAATCCTATGCTCTGTCAAAGGCAAGGGAATACAGATCCAGACAGCTTGTTTTGGAGAAATCGGCGGCTCAGTTTGGCGGAGCAACAGCAAGACTTGAGAACAAGAAAGAAAATCCATTGTTTGAAAGACTTATTGATGTTAATAAGCTGGATGCTTTGCATGGTGGAAGGGTTAGCTATGCCATTAATAGTGATAAGGAAAATGTCTGGATTGCAGATTGTGATGTGGTCTGGGAAGAGGATGGGGGCAAGGGAATCATCGTGTCCTCTGGTGATGTAACCTTGAAGAAGAGCTTTGAAGGTCTGATTATTGCGGCTGGAGATATTAATCTGGTGGGCGATAACGGAGATGGGATTACATTGAAGGACGGTCAGCTTTATGTTAAGGGACTGTTTAACCGGGATACAGAAGGCAGCTTTTCCGATTATTTTCTGGACTTTTCCAAAAATGACAGTGGTAGCGGTAGTGAAAGTGTAAATTATAATGATTATATTTATTATGAGAATTGGAGAAAGAATTAGTGCATGATGAAAAAAATCAGGGTTTTTCTCTTGTAGAAATCATAATTGTTCTGGCAATAATGATGATTTTTACAGTAGGCGCAGTGGGAATGACACAGTATATTAATTATGGAAACAGCAAACGGTGTGTGAGGGAAATTGAAGATGGGTTAAACCGGGTGCGTATGGATTCCATGAGCAAGGATTTTGCACCTATACTCTACCTGTATCGGAAGGACGGGAAGTACTATATGGAAGCATCCACACAGAATACACTAATTGTGGATGAACTGACTAATTCCAAGCAAATTGCCAATGGAAATATTCATATATATAAGGGTAACTCAGCGGACGAAATGCAGGATGGTGATATAATAAAGCTTGGATATGAGAAACGTTCAGGGGCATTTCGGAATGATCCGTACTGAGACACTATTCGCTTAAATGGAGGAAATGAATATACGATACATTTTGTGAAGGCAACAGGGAAGCACTATATCGATGAATAGATTGGTAGATTGGAGACTGACTGGAAGGTGAAGGAATTGAAGGATGAAGGGTTTACACTGATTGAAGTGGTGATTGCCATAGCGATAGCGGCTATATTGATTGGCGGAATCACAGCTTTTATGAATGCCGGAACGACAAATTTTCAGGCGGTGCAGGATGAGGTGGATATTCAGACGGAGACACAGCTGCTGATGGGGCAGATTGGTGATTTGATTCTGGAAGGTAACCATGCAGACTATGATGAAGAGAAAAGAACGTTAACGATTTATCACATTGATGAAGAAAGTAATACCATTTCAAGAAAAGAGATTATCTGGTTTGATGGGGCGGGGCATTTGTACTTATTTTCTCTGCTTGGAACTGATATCCCCGATTTGAGCATGGATAGTCGCTACCTGTTTGGTGAACATGTGAAAAGCTTTTCTGCACAGGTATCAGAAGAAGAGGTAAAGGTCAGTGTGACTCTGGAAAAAGGGAAGAAAGACTATTCTACGGAAAATCTGGTAAAAATGCGTAATCGCTATGTAGAACTACCGTAAAAAGGAAGAAAATATATTATAAAGATAGAGATTATTTTATTCACCACCTTGATATGTACGCCCGAAGAAGCGGGCAGATGGGAGCCTAAGGATGAAGAAGCGAGGGAGGACAAAAAAAATATTGATTGCAGGAGCCGCCGGACTGTTTTGTTTTGGTGTGCTTTTTGTTGCACTTCTGCTAACTGGTCAGTTGGGTTGGAGTGGAAGTGAGAGAAAAGAAAATGAAGCTGTAAATTCTGCTTATACAGATGCACATGCTACTGGCGACATTAAAAAAGATTTATCTAAGCCTTTGGGAAGTGAAGAAAATCCTTTTGTTGTACTGGAAATTGTAGCTTATCGAGGATATGGGGAGCTGGGATACTGGGCAGGTGGAAGTGAACCTATTGATTTGCAATATTTTTTGGATAATTATAAAGACTGGATTGGCAAGCTTAGTTTTTTAAATAACCATTTAGAACTGGTAAAGGATTATTGGAAAATATACTATGAGGGTGTAGATGGAAAAGTTTTTAAAGAAACATTGGCATTTTGTAATGAATTTGAGAAAATGTTTGGAGAAGAAAAATATAGGGCAGTTTTTGAACATGATGCATCAACCTTAAATAAAGAACTGAAGTTATGGAGTGACTCTGGAGCAAAGCAAATCAAAGAGAATGGTTATTATACGAAAGTTGAGGAAAATACAGGTTTATATACAATGTCACTTGAAGGTGAGTCAGTTATATTCTCTTTTGTAGGAGAAGGAAAAGGTGAATATATTTGGACAAAAGATTCTAACCAGCCAGAAAATGTTCAGAATATAGAAGAGATTTCAATTGGTGATAAGATATGGATGAATAATCAGACCATAACCAGAGGATATGTATATAAGAGTGGTTATAGTAATAGGGAAATGATGAAGAGAGCTATTCTTCAGACAGATGACGAGGAAATAATTAATAAATTTCATTTAAAGGTTATTACAGTTACACCTGAAGAAATTAATTCAAGTGTTGAAAATGACACGGAAAAAACCTTGGACTATACGGAAATTGCAGACTTGGTTTACATTAGTTCAATGCAACATGATCCAACATATTCATGGCTATATGAAAATTTTTCTCAATATGGAAAAGCAGAACCAGTTAAATACACAGATCAGCTTCCAGGTCAAGCATTGAGTAATGGAACGGTATTTCCTTCCTTTTATGAGACATATTCTCAAAAGAATGTAAAAAAGAACAATGATCTTTCATGGTCTACAGTAGAAAAAATATTTAAAAGAGTTGCACTAGATGAACGGCTGCCAATTATTTTTGATAGCAGTGTTTATTTAGACACAGTTAATGAAAAAAATGTTACCATAGCAGGACCCAAAAAAGCCCATTGGATTAATGAGAAAAGTAGTGGTGATACTTTCGATTACATTTTGCGTAAGGGGTATTACAATAATGTTGCAAAATTACATATAATGTGTAATTTTATGGATCCTGGAATGTTCTATACTTTATATATGGAGCCTGATGTAACTACTGGAGAAGCAATAATTATACCAACACAGTTTACTACACCCGAAGGATATAAAGTGACCACAGGAAAATTTAATGTTAGTCTAAAAAAAGGCGAAACAACTGATACACAAATATATTGGAATGATGTTACTTTTATAAAGCCTTATGTAGTATTTTTAGATGGAACAAAGATTGAAGGGTATAGTAGTCATACAGCATACTGGGCAGCATTAGGAATGTATGGCGCAGAATATATTATGGAAAGAAGTGCTAGAGGAAATGTATTTGTTTTCGCATCAGAAGACATACTTGATAAAAAGTTATATAATCAGTGGTCGACGGGGTTTGAAGAGGTTATTAATTATTATGGCACAGCTTCGGTAGATGTTCCTCAAATTGTAAATTATATTGTAAAATATTACCAGAGAAATACAACCATATATAAAAAAGAACTTAATATCCTTGACTTAGAGCCATGTACCATTCAAAGTGATGCAGATTACACTAAGCTGGGGATTACAAAGGATACCTCCCGCATTATTACAGCAGGAGATTTTCGTAAGATATTAAGTGGACAGTATGCAGGTGATATTAATATTGTTAGGCAATCATCTGCCGAATTTAATGGGAAGATAGAGTCATTAAGTGAAAACTATGATTTGATCTATTTGGGGCTGAATTTTTCCATGATGAATAAATCTGGAGGAAAAACAGTATATAATGACACCAGCTTAAATGGTAAGATATATCTTCATGTGGGTGACATGATCCCAAGTAGTGAAACCAAAGGGGGCGGAGAATTTTCTACCTTTTACTCCGCTGACTGGCTGGGAGATACACCAAGCAACCGATATATGATGCGGACATCTGGAAATGACATTACTGAGCGCAAGAGGGAACAATTGGAATCCTATCTGAAAGCTGGTTATCCCATTCTTGCAACCAGTGAATTTTATTCACCTGTTGCCAGTAATACGGTAAGTAAGCCCTTGATTGATGCCAGTTCGAATATATATAAGCTGACATCTCAGATTACTAATTATAACCAGATTTTTATGAAAACGAATGATAGCGATTTGAAGATGAAGCTGAAGAAGGGACTTTCCATACAAAAGCCCAATCTGGATTTGCAGAGCAATACACCAATTCGGTACTTGGGAGTGGACAGCAATGGAGTGGTACCAGATTCAAACTATCTGAAGGGAAGGTTACTGGAATTTAAGTTTACCATTGGGACAAAAGGAAAAAGTACTGGGAAGCAATATACTGCAAAAATTTATGTGGACACAAATGCAGACGGACGTTTTGATGAAAAGACAGAATTAATTTTTATTCGTGAAAATTTTTATCTGGACGGAATAGAGCAGAGCATCCAAAGAGCATTGTCTACCGATTATGTTGGCGTTATTCCCTGGAAGCTGGAAATTATTGATGCCGAAAATTCGGATATCACTATGTCAGAAACGGGATATTCTGCAATTAAACGCACGAAGGAACAGAAAGAGTTAATTCGGATTTTGCAAATTAATCAGAGCAATCATTATTATAATACAGATAGTGGCAATAGAAACGCTACCCGTAGTGGAAGCAGCTCTTCAAATCTTAATTTGCAAAATGAATATGCAAACAGCACCAGTCTGTTTCATAAATATTTAAAAAACTTAAATGATTATAGTGTTGAAATAAAAACGGTTTCAATGGAAGATTTTGAAAAAGGAAAAGTAGTTGCAGGTATTGGGAATGATTACTTTTTCGATAAAAACGGTTCAGCCGCCGCTAAAACAGAAGATGATGTATTGTATAAGAACTATGATATGCTGATATTTGGATTTGCTGATTATATGGATACCATTTCTAATGCAAAAGGTGTAGTGGATAATACGATGTACTTTATTGAAAAGGGTAAGAGCGTATTATTTACTCATGATGTTACCTCATATAATAACGTGGCATCACAAGGTGGCGTTGGAGGGGGAAATCAATGCTCAGGATACAGCTTTAACCTATATTATCGTGATGTTTTAAGTATGGATCGCTTTGGCGCCAGAAGTAATTTGACCGGAGCAATACCGCGGGATACAGCAACAAAACCGGATGGAGGGACTCATTCATCCATTCATGGTTATACAAATTGGGCGATTAAGAATATAAGGAATGGCGTGACGAAAGCTCCTTCTGGTAATAATACTAATTGCTCCAATCCGATTTACGCAACCAATAGCTCGGGTATAAGTGAATTGTCAGGCCGGGCGAACAACGAAACAACGAAGGTTAGTAAACTGAATGACGGACAGATTACCCAGTATCCATACTACATACCAGATTCCATCAACGTAGCAACCACTCATTCCCAGTATTTTCAACTTGATTTAGAGGATGAAGAGGTTGTTGTGTGGTATTGTCTAGCCAAGGATACGGCCAACAAAAGTATGTGGTATCAGTGTGCTTATAACGATGCTTCGAATAACTATTATATTTACAATAAGGGAAATATTACTTACTCCGGCGTAGGACACTCCAAGGTAAATAGTGAATATGAAGTAAAGCTTTTTGTTAATACCATGGTTGGAGCCTATAAAAATGCGTTGGAGCTGCCAACAGTTGAAATCCAGGATACCCTTGCGGTTAAGCTGAGTAAGAGTGAATATAATGTTTATGTAAATAATGATTATCAATTGGGAGCGACAGAGGATTTTGGGGCAGAGGATTATGAATATATTTTATTTTCGCCAAAAGACAACAACTTTACCCGACCAGAGCTTTATGTAACCATTGGTCTGTTTGATAACGAAAGCAAGAAAAAGAGCATTACGGATCAAATAGAGGTATATAAGGTGAATCAGAATCCAGAGACCAATTCTTCGGCCACAGCACTTTCTTATACCACAACGGTGAATGGGTTAGAGTATATTCTGATGAATGGAGAGACCTATGTTTTAAAATATCCTAAAATGGATTTAAATGAAACAAAAAATGGCAAGGCTCTTTTTAATGTAGTTAATAAGGTAAACGATAAGGAACTAAGTGGTGATACAGTGGCCAATGTACGGATAAGAGGCTTGTTCCCATTGGATTAAGCCGAAAAAAGAAAGATTTGGAGAACCAAAGTGAAGGATTTTATTAATCGCATAATGCACCTGTTTTTTAACCGTGAGATGATCGCCTACTTAGTGGTAGGTGTTCTCACCACGGTTATTAATATTATTGCCTATAATGGTTTCTGCAATGAAATGGGGATTCCCAACCTCATTGCAAATGGCGGGGCCTGGGTTATCGCCGTGTTATTTGCCTTTGCCGCAAATGACACGGTGGTATTTAACGGGAAATCCAAGAAAAACAATCTTTTGACCCGGTTCTATCAGTTTATCTTTGCCAGACTGTTAAGCCTGCTGGTTGATGAAATCGGAATGTATATCCTGGTAGACCTGGTGTTTATTCACAACCTGATTGCGAAGGTATCAATGAACGTAATTGTCATTATCATAAACTATATCTTGAGTAAATGGTTGATTTTTCGGGAAGAAAAAGAGGTAAAAGTATCAAATGGAGATTGAAAAGAAATATAAAATAAAAGAAATTCCGGGAAACCTGTTGAGTTATTCCCAGAAGCGGATTGAGCAGGGATATCTTTGCAAGAATCCGGTGGTGCGTATCCGTAAAAGCAATGAGGATTATATTTTAACATACAAATCAAAGTTTGGATTGGGGAAAGAGGAGGGAAGAGAAGCCCAGGTTTCTAACGAGGTGGAGGTACCCTTAAATCAGGAGGGATATGAGCATTTAAAAACCAAAATAGATGGCAATCTGATTGAAAAAGTCCGTTACCTGATTCCCCTTTCCAATGGGCTTACAGCCGAGCTGGATGTATTTCATGGGAAACTGGAAGGGCTTGTTTTTACAGAAGTAGAATTTAAGGATGAAGCGGAAGCAAAAGCATTTATTCCGCCAGACTGGTTTGGCGAGGATGTTACTTTTGATAAACGATATAGCAACAATCATCTGGCCATGGTTGATTCTTTTGATGAAATGCAGTATAATGAGGTTTGGTGAAAAATTAGTCATTATCAATGTAAAGAGATTGGGGACAATTTATGAACTTTGTTGCGTTGGAACAGATTGCGATATACGGAGTGATAGAGCCTGAGGTTGCTGGTTATGTGGCAGTTACATTGGCATTTTTATTACTTACAGTATCCTTGATTCTATTTATTCGAACCAGAGACAAAAAGAAATTAACAAATATAAATGAAGAACTAACGAAAGAATATGAAAAGCTCCGCCAAGAATATGTAGAACTGAAAACAAACGAAGAGCTTTTGACAGAAAAACTGGAAGAAGTTAAGAAAAGCGATGAAAAAAACCGCAAAATTGCCTATTTGGATCATATCACCGGACTTCCCAACCGGGTGGCTTTTAAAGAGGTGATGGATAGCGTATTGAAAACCCTGCGCAAGGAAGAGCAGTTTGCATTAATGTACATAGATCTGGATAATTTCAAATTAATTAATGAAAGCTTGGGACATTCCTATGGTGATGAGCTGCTGATTGACGTAACAGACCGGATTAAACAGGTGATGGATGAAAATGATTATCTGGCCTGCTTCGGTGGTGATGAATTTACGGTAATTACGCAAAATATTGAGGATATCGGAGTCTATGACGAAAAGCTGAAAAAGATACAAAATGTATTTTCTTACCCATTTACCCTGGCAGCTAAGGAAATCTTTATTACGGTCAGCATTGGTATCTGCATGGCCCCTAAGGATGGAAAGACAACTCCAATTTTGCTCAAAAATCTGGACTCGGCCCTATATGCAGCGAAAAACAGTGGAAAAAATACCTTCTGTTATTTTGATGAATCCATTAACAATGATTTAATGGAGAAAATCGAGCTACAGTCCAAGCTTCGAAATGCCATTGAAAATGAGGAGTTTGTGGTGTATTATCAGCCTCAGGTGGATTTAGAGCATGATACAATCGTTGGCTTTGAAGCCCTGATTCGCTGGAATCATCCGACGAAGGGTCTGGTGAACCCAACGGAGTTTATTCCCTTGGCAGAAGAAACCGGATTGATTGTACCAATTGGGGAAATTGTATTAAGAGAAGCTTGCGAGCATTTAAAATGTTTGGAAAAATTAGGATTTAATAATATTACGATTTCGGTAAATCTTTCTCCAAGGCAGTTTCGGGATAAAGAACTGGTTTCCATGGTTAAGCGGATGATAGAAGAAATCCAGATTAGCCCAGCTTGTCTGGAACTGGAAGTAACAGAGCTGGTTGCCTTGGAAAATCTGGACTACTCGATTCAGACCATTCAGGCCTTAAAGGAAGTCGGGATTCGATTTGCTCTGGATGACTTTGGAACTGGCTATTCGTCCATGAATTATTTGAAGCTTCTGCCAGTGAATAACTTGAAGATTGACAAGAGCTTTTTGGATACTCTTGGGGAAAATGAAAGCAATCGGGCGATTATTTCGGCTATTATCATGCTTGCCAAAGCGCTTAATATTGAGGTGGTTGCCGAGGGTGTGGAAAGCAGTACCCAGGAAAAGTTTCTGAAGGACTTGTCCTGTAACCGTGTACAGGGATTTTTATACAGTCAGCCTATTTCCAAGGAAAGTGTGGAGCAGCTGCTGGAGTTGATTAAGAATGGTGGCAAACTGGATGAATTTTTTTAAGCAGATAATTTTTAAGCAGATAAAGCTTTGCAAACATAAGAAAAATCGGACAGGGATATTTATTTGGTTAGGGCTGGAAACAGCCCTTTACCTTTTGTTTTTATGTTTGGATTTTATGGGTAACAGAAATGTAAGCAATGTTGTGAAGTTTGTGAGCATTCTAATTTGCTTTTTAGGTTTTTCGCTTTTTTACAGAAGAGAAAAGGAAAAGCGGGAAAGCTGGATTTTGTTGGCGTTACTCTTCTCTGTGTTTGCAGATGTGTTTTTACTTTTCACTCCCTTTTTTCTTCCAGGAGTGATTTCGTTTTTAGTGGTCCAAAGCTTTTTAATGATTTATTTGGCTCAGATTCATAATGTCTCTCTGAATAGACAAATTGGTATCCGTGTGGGCTTGGCTCTGGTCATATTGGGTCTGCTGTTTTTGGGGGATTTTTTAGTAGATGCCCTTTTGATTGCGGTATGTTTTTATATTACTGCTTTTGCCTGCAATGTGGTACTTGGGATTTACGGGGCAGAAAAGAAAAAGGTGATTGGAATGGATTTTATTTTGATGCTGGGACTGATTTTGTTTTTCTTATGTGATATTAATGTTGGTATTTATAACCTGTCTCTTTATTGGGAAAACGAAAGCGGGATGTTGTCTTTCTTGACCGATGTTTCCTCCTTTGCCATGTGGTTTTTTTATTTGCCTGGTCAAGTGCTGATTGCACTAAGTGGGATGTTAAGAAGGGGATGGTGAGGGAATTAAAAATGTAACGTAAAAGGCATAAGGGAAATAAGATATAAAAATAAGGACATAAAAATAATGACATAAAAATAAGGACATAAAAAATTATAAAAGAAAAATTAATTTTTAGTTGTAATCAAAGTAAAAATTTGGTAAAATCAATGTTGGTAAGTCTTATATTTTATACTATTCTATCTTATTCTATATGAAACATCCGCTAATTTCTAAGCAGATAATCATTAGTAAAACTATTTATGAAGAAGTATTATTAAAACAAGGGGGAAAATGGATGACAAAAGATTTTTTAGAGAATTTAATGTTAAAAATGAAAGAACAATTGGGGGAGGATTATCTTGTAGAACATAACCATGTAGTAAAGAACAATGGAACGGAGCTGGATGGAATTTCCATATTAAAGAAAAATGAGCAGTGTATGCCGGTATTGTATGTGGATGAATATTACAAGTCTTATTTAAAGGGTGTTCCGCTGGAGAAAATTGTGGAGATGCTTTTAAAAATTTATGAAAAAGAACGAATAAAAAATGATTCAACCAGTGAGGAGATAGACATGTCTTATGACAAGGCCAGTGAGCGAATCGTATATCGACTGGTTAATTATGAGAAAAACCAGAATGAGTTGAGGAAAGTCCCACATATTCGGTTTTTGGATTTGGCTATTACATTTCATTGTCTCGTGCGAATTGATGAAGGAGAAATTGGGACAATTCGGGTGACAAATCTGATGATAGAGGATTGGGAAATCACAGTCCAGGAGTTGTGGTATTTGGCAAAGAAAAACACACCAAATCTTTTTCCGGTTCAAATTCGTGCGATGGCGGATGTGATTCGAGAAATCATAAAAAAAGAATTATCAAGAGAAATGCAGGAAGCTGCAAAAGAATATTTTGATGGAGATTTTTTACATACAGAAATGTATATCTTAACTAATCGCAGCGGGATCAACGGTGCCGCTGCAATTCTATATGAGGATGCAATTCAGCAGATTGCAGAAATATATCAATCCGATTTCTATGTACTGCCCAGCAGTATACATGAGGTAATCTTAATTCCGTATCAGGAAAATTACATGCGTGAAGAATTATGTGCCATGGTTTACGACATAAATCGAACCCAGGTCCCAGATGAGGACATTTTATCAGATAAGGTGTACTTATATAAGAGGGATTTGAAATTTTTTGAATTGTAAAAGAGTTCCCTGTAAAAGAGGGTAAGGTAAAAAAGTGCAGGGTAAGAATGTTGTAAGGTAGGGAGTTGCAAGGTAAGAAAGGTAAGATGAGAATGTTACAAGGTAGGAATGTTGCAAGGTAGGGAGTTGCAAGATAAGAAAGTGAAGGCAAGAAAGTGAAGGTAAGAAAGTTAGGGTAAGAAAGTGTAATGTAGGAATCTAGTACATCGAGGAATAAATAGTTGATATATTCGTTGAGGATGATTTTTCGAGAGTGCAAATGCAAAAACGTAGGCGTAGCGGGCTACGCTGAGGCTTTTTCATTTGTGCTATCGGGAAATCAGACCAGCGAAGATGTCGATTATTTATTCTTCGATGTACTAGAGAGGAATAGTAAGAGGAATAGTAAGAGGAATAGTAAGAG
>JAVBLX010000013.1:0-53340 GCA_031553075.1 Acetivibrio sp. | reverse complement strand
TCGACCCGCAAAGGGCCACTGTCTAGTGGATTCGTCTTAGAACCCCTTAACCTGCGGAACTGGAGTGTTTTCCACCACCAAGTCTCTTTTCTGCGCCCTTTCCATTGCCCCTCATCCAGCGTACGGGTTCCATCACCCATTGTGTCACCTAACTCCCAAGAAAGTGAATGTTAGTTTAGTTTCTAAAGGCCTCAAATGCGGATGGCAGCGCATATGTTGTCTCGATTTCTTGCTTTGATACCCACACAAGTTCCTGCATCAAAGGACTTTCCAGCCAATCCTCTTTCTCCTTTTTATGTGTTTTTATATGATACCCCAGCATATGCCACTCAACATGGCTAAATATATGCTTTGCCTCTCCAAGCA
This sequence comes from Acetivibrio sp., assembly GCA_031553075.1. Taxonomy (GTDB): domain Bacteria; phylum Bacillota; class Clostridia; order Lachnospirales; family Lachnospiraceae; genus DIGJ01. The sequence goes on along the minus strand of JAVBLX010000013.1, from coordinate 52,974 downwards.
GCTCCATCTCGTAATCCTCTATCCCATTTCGCTCTAATAGCTCTTCCACCCGCGGAATTGACATTTTTCCATCTACGTTAGGGTATTCCCAAAGTTTTGCCAGTAATCCTTTTTCCCCTCTTCTATGTAGTGCATATTTACTTTGATACTCCAGGACAAATACCGTTTTTTCTTCTATACGCCTGGGTTTCTTGGATGGCTTTACGGGAATTTTCATCCATAGGTTATCTTGTTTTGCCTTGCAGTAGTTCTTTACTGGACATTTTTCGCAGAGGGGTTTTCCGTTTGGAATACAAACTATGGCTCCCAGCTCCATAAGCGCTTGATTAAATGCTCCTGGATTTTCCCCGCAATGCTGCTCCAGCACTTCTTTTAAATCTTTTTCCAATTGTTTTTTTACTGAAGCCTGAGTAATATCATCATAGCTACCTGCAAGACGCTTTGTCACTCGTAATACATTTCCATCTACGGCTGGAACCGGGATTCCATAGGCAATCGAGGCAATCGCTCCAGCTGTGTATGAACCGATACCAGGCAAGGTCAAAAGAGCTTCGTAATCCTTCGGCAGGTGACCTGCATAATCCTCCTCCACAATTACGGCAGCTTTCTTCAGGTTCCTGACCCTGGAATAATAACCAAGTCCTTCCCACAACTTCATTAATTTATCTTCTTCCGCATGAGCTAAATCACTGATTTGGGGAAGTGATTCAATAAAGCGGGCAAAATATGCTTTCACTGCCTCTACCCGGGTCTGTTGTAACATGATTTCTGATAGCCATACATAATACGGCTCTGGATTGCTTCGCCAGGAAAGGGTTCTCTTTTCTGCTTCGTACCAGGTAAGTAAATCATCTATTATTTTTGAATATTCATATCCCATTCTTCGCTCCCATCTGTGCGCCTTAGCACACCTTTCCTTTCACTTGGCTCCCGTCTAATATCATAACTTTGTTCTTCTAACCTGTCCACAGGAAAAATAATATTTAGGGGCTATTCCTCCTTTCTTTCTTATGGTAAAATATTTTATAAAATATTTTAGTTCAATGTAAAGAAGGAGGACTGAAGCGATGTACAAGCATCACGAAGAGTCACTTAAAATTTTGATTGATTATTTTAAAGAAAAAGAGGGTGTGATTGCTCTGGTCTTTGGTGGATCTGTTGCAAAGGGTATGGAACGACCGGATTCGGATCTGGATGCAATGGTAATAGTAACGGATGAGTGCTATGCTGAAAAAAAAGCAACCAATTCCATTACAGAAACGGTAGATGGTATGTGCACTTATGAAGGTGGTTATTTTGATATAAAGTATATGACTAAGGATTATATTAAGATGGCGGCCACCAAGGCCAGCGAGCCGACTCGGAATTCTTTTTTGTGTGCACAGGTTTTGTTCAGCTCAGATCCAGAGATTGAATCCATTGTCAATGCGATTCCAGTTTTTCAAGAAGAGGAAATGGATGCCAAGATGCTTTCGTTTTACAGTAATCTGAGGCTGAATTACGATTATTTCTGGAAGACCTGTAAGCCTGATGGATTCATGCGGCTTCACACGGCAAATGATATTATCTATAGCTGTTACCGTATGATTCTCCAGGAAAATAGAATTTTATTTCCTTGTAATCGCAGATTAGAAGAGACAGTAGAAAAAGCACCCAATAAACCCGAAAATTTTGTTGCTCTTTGTAAAGAGTTCTGTACCACTTTGGATGATACTCTTTGTGATAGAATAGTAAAATCTTATCTGGATTGGACTACTTATCCTCATACTCAGGATTTCAGTGCTATTTTGTCCACCTACAGTGCTGATTTTGAACAGTGGTGGTGTAATCCACGACCGCTGGTAATTGAATGGTAGGAGGAATTTATGGCAACAAAGACACTTAACTTAAATCAGTATCTGGGAGGTAATATATCCTGTTCCTGTGGACGAGAGCATACCACTTCTTTAAATGATATCGTCATTGGAAAAGGTGCTCTGGCCCGAGTTCCAGAGCTTGCTAAAAAATATAATCACCAAAAGGTCTTTCTCATTTCTGATATAAATACCTTTGAAATAGCTGGTAGGGATGTCAAAAATTATTTGGAAGAAAATCAGATTTCTGTATGTAATTTTGTTTTTCCTGATAAAGACTTGATTCCAGATGAAACAGCTTTAGGAAAGCTTTTGGTCGCGATTGAAGAAGATTGCGATTTGGTGATCAGTGTCGGCTCAGGTACTTTAAATGATTTGGGCAAATTTATCAGTCATAAATTAAAGCTGGATTTTTTTGTGGTCGGTACGGCTCCTTCAATGGATGGATATGCTTCCAATGTGTCTCCTTTAATCGTAAACCATTTGAAAACAACTTATGTAACCCACATTCCTACGGCAGTTATCGGCGACCTGGATATTTTAAAAGAGGCTCCCATGATTATGATAGGGGCAGGTGTGGGTGATATTCTGGGTAAATACATCTGCCTAATTGACTGGAAGGTGGCAAACCTCATTCAGGAAGAATATTATTGTCCATATGTTGCTGATTTGGTAAAGCAGTCCATTGAAGCCATCGTGAGCAATATTGATAAAATCAAACAGCGAGATGAAGAGGCTATCGCTGCTATTATGGAGGGGTTAATTCTCTCCGGCATTGCCATGAGTTATATCGGAAATTCAAGACCAGCCTCGGGAAGTGAACATCATCTATCCCACTTCTGGGAAATGATGTTTTTGTTTCAGGGTAAGCCAGCGGTTCTCCATGGAATTAAGGTTGGAATTGGAACGGTTACCACTGCCTTGATGTATCAGGAATTGAAAAGCAAAACCCCTGACTTTGAAGCTGCCAGAAAAAAGGCCGCTGATTTTGAATCCAAAGCCTGGGAGATTGAAATTAGAAAAGCATATCTTTCTGCCAGTGAAACGGTCATTGCATTTGAACAAACGGTACATAAAAATGCTTCGGAAAATGTATTGCCACGGTTGGATATTCTTGAGAAAAAATGGTCCTCCTTACTTGCTTTATTAGAAAAATCGCTTCCCACGGTGGAAACCCTTTGCCGTCTCCTTAGAGAATCGGGCGCCCCAGTATTTCCTTATGAGGTTATGATTGATCGAAAAGATTTTAATAACAGCCTGCTTTATGCAAAAGATATTCGCAATCGTTATGGTCTTTTACAGCTCTTGTTTGACCTTGGACTCACCGAAGAAGTTGGGCAGATTGTCAGTGACAAAATATACAGCCAATTTAACAACAATCAAGAATATTGATAAAAAAAGTGTGTAAGCTGACCAAACCTGGCACTTACACACTTTATTGTTTGAATGCTTGCTATTGATTAAATAGTAAATCTTCCGGAAACTTCTTTATTAATTACATAATAAACAGCTTTTTCCTCTAATTTTACGTAAAAATCAACTTCCTTAAAGTCTTTTGGATTCCGATTCAAATCAAACTCCCAGATATCCCTTGCAATCTTCACTAACTCATCTGTATTTGCACTTCTTCCTTCAAATTCCAGATTAAGGTTCGTTTTTACTGCTGTCTTCCTTGTTGCTGTTTTCTTTTCAACTGGCTTTTCCTCTGCTACCTTCTTGGTTGCGGATTTCTTTGTTGTAGACTTCTTTTCAGTTGCTTTTTCTGCTTTTTTAGCTGCTGATTTTTCAGTTGCCTTTTTATCTTCGATTTTCTTGGTGTTGGCTTTTTTGTCAGCAATTTTTTTAGTTGCAGGTTTTTTATCAGCAATTTTTTTGGTTTCTGGTTTTTTGTCTTCGATTTTTTCTACAACTGGTTTTTTGTCTTCAATTTTTGCTGGTGCTTCAGTTGTTGCTGCTTCTGCTTTTACCTCTACTTTGTTTTCCGCTTTTTTAGCTTCAGCTGGAGCGATAACACCTGCTGCTTCTAAAGGTGCTTTTTCAGTTTTTTTACTTCTTGCCATAACACTTCTCTCCCTTTCGCAAAGTTATTCCTTTATATCGCTAAAGTATATACGATACTCGAATAAAATGCAAGTATTTCTCTTAATTTTTTATGTTATTTTAACAATACAAAGTTTTTTTATATATCTTCAGTATTTAAAATAGAGATTCACAAAAAACTTTTTACAAAGTTTTTTCTCTATATAACTTCACGATTTCCAACATGTGATTCACTGCAGCTTCCATCCCTTCCACTGTCACATGCTCATAAGGTCCGTGGAAAGCAAAGCCACCCGTTCCCAAGTTAGGGCAAGGAAGTCCCATAAAGCTAAGGCGGGCTCCGTCTGTACCACCTCGTTCTGGGATTACCAGGGGATCGATTCCGACATTTTTTGCTGCTTCAACTGCATTTTCAATAAGATGCATACAAGTAGCTACCTTCTCTGCCATATTTTGATACTGGTCTTTGATTTCCAATTTTACGGTGCCAGTTCCATATTTTTCATTCATAAGCTTTTCTATGTGTTGAAGGGTTTTCTTCCGACATTGGAAAAATTCTGCGCTGTGATCCCGAACAATATAATCCAGATAAGCTTTTTCTACCGTTCCATTCATATCACAAAGATGATAGAAGCCTTCATACTCTTCTGTATCTCTTGGTGTTTCCCCTGAGGGCAGCATACTGTTAATTTCCATCGCTAATAGCTGGGCATTGACCATTGTATCCTTGGCACTGCCTGGATGAACATTAAAACCATTTACATAAAATTTGGCACTACAAGCATTAAAATTTTCATATACAATTTCACCTTCCACACCACCATCAACCGTATATGCAAACTGTGCACCAAATCCTGGTACATCAAAATGGTCTGCTCCAGCTCCTACTTCCTCATCCGGAGTAAAGCCGATTGAAATCTTTCCATGAGGAATGTTCTCTTTCTTTAGATATTCTATCATAGTCATAATTTCTGCAATTCCCGACTTATCATCGGAACCAAGAAGAGTCGTTCCATCTGTGGTTATTAACGTTCTTCCTTTGAGGGTTGGAAGATGCGGGAAATCTTTTACGCTTAGTATTCTTCCACTGCTTCCTAATGCCACATCATTGCCGTCATAATTTTCAATTATTTGAGGTTTTACATTCTCTCCTGAAAAATCAGGTGCCGTATCCATATGGGCAATGAAACCTAATCTGGTTTTATCCTCATACCCGGCTGTTGCTTGGAGAGTTCCATATACATAACATTTATCGTCTATTCTTGCATCCTCAACTCCCAAGACTTTTAATTCCTCTACCAGAAGCTTTCCTAAATCAAATTGCCGCTCTGTTGTAGGAACCGTCTCGCTTTCAGGATCACTTGCTGTGTGTATTTCAATATATTTTAATAATCTTTCATATGCTTTCATATCAATTAAGTTGCTCCTTTTAAGATTATTTTATTCACTTTATGCCCTGATTACAAAATTTTCTTTTCTAGGTTTTGCTTCTGGATACTCACAATCCCCATATCCTAAAATGCAGTTGGCAATTCCCACATAACCTTCCAATCCCCATTGTTTTAACAATTCCGCTCCTTCATCCCCTTCAAATACTTCCTTCGCCCGATGAATCCAGCAAGAATCCACACCCACACTATGAGCAGCATTTAAAAGATTGGCCATAATAACGCTTCCATCTTCCACACAAATCCGCTTATTCTTCTCTACAAATACAACCACCACAGTTGGAGCACCATAAAATGGATCACTATCGCTTCCCATAACCTGTCCATTCAGCTTTGCAATTTTATCGCGAAGCTCCTTCTCCTGAATTACTACCATAACCGCTGATTGAACACCCATACCACATGGTGCATACTTTCCTGCCTCTAAAATTGCCTGCAGCTCCTCTTCCTTAATCTGCTCTGGCTTAAATTTTCGAATACTTCTTCTTTCCTTCATACATTTTATTACATCATTCATCTTCGGCTCCTATCTGCACATCAGTGTGCGCACTCTTCATTGCTTTTCATTAGTGAAAACTTCAAACATATTTATATTATACCACAAAATTTCCAATAAGTATCCATGAATTCCCCGTCATGCGCCTAAACATTCTTTCCCGTTCTTTCCTTCAAACCTTAGGCGGCTTCTCGGTTTAGATATAAAAAGACTGTCCCTCCAACTCCTAAAAGTGTAAGGACAGCCTGCGTATTAATCTTGGTACACCAAATAATAAATAACGGATACATTCGCTGAGGATGATTGGTCTAGTTATCGATCAATTTATTTCCATCGTTCCAGCTATATAATTTACGAAGCTCAGCTCCAACCTTTTCACTGGAATGATCTGCTCCTCTTCTTCTCATTGCATGGAAGTTAGGACAGTTTACAGAGTTTTCAACCAGCCAGTTTCTTGCAAAGGTACCATCCTGGATGTCAGTTAATACCTGTTTCATAGCTTTTTTGGTTTCATCTGTAATAATCTTTGGTCCGGTAATATAATCACCGTACTCTGCTGTATTGGAAACGGAGTATCTCATACCTGCAAATCCGCTTTCGAAAATCAGGTCAACGATTAATTTCATCTCGTGGATACATTCGAAGTAAGCACTTTCTGGTTCATATCCAGCTTCTACCAGAGTTTCAAAACCAGCCTGCATTAAAGCGGTAACACCGCCACAAAGTACTGCCTGCTCACCGAAAAGATCCGTTTCCGTTTCTTCACGGAAGGTTGTCTGGAGAACACCTGCTCTTGCTCCACCAATAGCCAGTGCGTAAGCCAACGCTTTATCATGAGCCTGACCGGTTGCATCCTGATGAACAGCAATCAGACATGGAACACCTTTTCCTTCCTGATACTGTCCTCTTACTGTATGTCCAGGTCCCTTTGGCGCAATCATGGTAACGTCTACACCCTTTGGTGCAACAATCTGTCCAAAATGGATGGAAAATCCATGAGCAAACATTAACATGTTTCCTTCTTCCAGATTTGGTTCGATGGATTCTCTGTAAAGCTGAGCCTGCTTTTCATCATTGATGAGAATCATGATGATATCTGCCATTTTCGCTGCTTCTGCTGCAGTATATACTTTAAATCCCTGCTCTTCTGCTCTCTTCCATGATCTGGAACCTTCATAAAGACCAATGATAACATTGCATCCTGATTCTTTTGCGTTAAGGGCATGTGCATGTCCCTGACTTCCGTAACCAATCACTGCGATGGTTTTTCCTTCTAATAATGATAAGTTACAATCTTCCTGGTAGTAAATCTTTGCCATCTTACTTTCCTCCGTTTAATTTTTTCATTTTATTTTCTATGGCTGAAACCTTTAAGACTACTTGGTAGAAACGATAGTCTGTCAAAATAAACTAGTTAGGACGCTGCTAGTGTACTGTATCATTCATAATTAGCTAAAGATGAATGATACAGCACACTAGCTGATTAATAGCAACCGCCATCATAACTCTACCTGTGTCTGAAAAGACTAGTCATCAATACCCGTTGTTATATCTCCTGCACCACCACGTACAAGTCCGGTAAGGCCGGTACGTACCAACTCCTTTATCTCAAATCCATCTAAAAGCTTGATAAAGGCATCCAGCTTAGCCTGGTTTCCAGTAAGTTCAATCATCATGGACTCCATGGAAACATCTACGATCTTAGCCCTGAAAATATCGGCTACTGCAATAATAGCCTGACGGTTATTCTGTCCTGCCATTACCTTTAAAAGTATCAGCTCCCGACATACGGATTCACCGTCTTTTAATTCAATAATCTCTCTAACATCCTCCAGCTTGGCCAACTGCTTTTCAATCTGCTCTAAAATCAAATCATCTCCAGTGGCTAATACCGTCATTCGAGAAAAAGCTGGATTTTCTGTTTCCCCAACCGTAAGGCTGTCAATATTATAACCGCGACGGCTGAACAGGCCGGATACACGGCTTAAAACTCCTGCTGTATTATCAACAAGAATGGATAGCATCATTCTACGCATGCATTCTTCTCCCTTCTATTTGGTTCTTCTATTCTGGTCTTATCCTGATTTACCTTATCACACTCCACTGCTATAATGTGTTAAAGGGTATATGCAAAACTAATTGTAGCAAGTGATGACTGGTTTGTCAATTGCTGTTTTCAAAGATAAAGTCCGTAAGTGCCTTTCGGTTCATATCCCAGTCCAATACCAAAACGGCTTGTCCATTAATACGGTCCTGATAATATCCATCATCCACCGGAATCCGCAACTGATTAATTTCCGTAGTTCCCATCATGACCATGGACATCAGATAAGAGACCACCTCATCATTGGACAGATCTGTTACCACACTTGGAAGAATGGCTTCCGCCATTTTCCGGATTTCCGAGAAAGACATGGTCTTCATTTCTTTAAAAATTGCACTTAATACATTTCGCTGTCTCTGCGTTCTGCCAAAATCACCAGCGGCATCTTGACGGATACGGGTGTATGCAAGAGCCTGAGTGCCATTCAGAACTTGTTTTCCTGCCTTTACATTTTTTATAGAATTATTCTTATTGGCATAAGTGGTAATTAAATATTCATATTCCTTTTGCGTCAATTCAATCTCCACACCGCCAATATTATTTATAACTTCCTTAAAGGCAGCAAAATCCACAACCACATAGCCATCCAGCTTAATGCCGAAATTTTCTGCTATGGTCTGGTACAATAGGCTAAGCCCCCCATACGAATATGCCGCATTAAACTTCGTTTCTCCATGTCCGGGAATGCTTACATACATATCCCTCATAAGAGAAGTCAGCTTCAGTTTTTTATGCTTCAAATCCATTGTGGCAATCATAACGGAATCAGAACGACCAGCTTCACTCCAACTTTCTCGCTTGTCTGCTCCTACCAATAGGATATTAATAATTTTATCCTGTGAGAGAAGACTGTCATTATTAAGTGCCACATCCTGTAAATCCAATCCTGCTTCCCGATCCATTAAGGACAAGGTTTCATTTATTTCGTATTGAAGCTTTGCCACCTCATGCCCGGCAAAAAGTGCACCCAAAAAAACCAGTATCCACAATAAACGTTTCAATTACATTTCCTCTTTTCTTTCTACAAGTCTCCCCTGGAAATGGATTCTTCGCTGATTCTCCGGCGGAAGCTCCATATAATCCCCGTACATATGGGTAAGATACTCATGACACAGCTTAGGACCTTTCACCAAAATTCCTTCAAATTCCCAAATGGAGGCCTCTTCATAGCTTCCCCAGTATCTGGTCGGAACAATCTCCCGCTTATTATAAGCCCCCATTATAGTCCCTGAAAATAAAGACTCTGGAAACTTCTGTTTCCGAAAAAGTCGATCCATCCCCCGATACAATTTCCGTATATCCAAAAATTTGTAAAGCCTTAATACCTGGCAGACCCGAAGAAGCATTCTCTCCTTTTTCGGCCGGGTCGCCAGTATTCCTGTAGTTACATTGGCTGCTCCACATAAAAATCGGTACACCAACACCTTATAAACATATATCTTTCTTAGCAAGCTATTATCCGGAGTCCCATCCAGCGGAATCAGGTCAATCATGTATCCGATCCTCCCATCCTCCTTATTTTCCTCCAGATTATCATATATATCCACATATTTATTTCGTATCTTCCCAAAATAACTCCGATAATCCTCTCGATTATGAGGGGATTCCACCAAAAGATGCTCCGGCATACACTCTGGTCCAATCTTCAAAAACCTTTCATAAGAGTCTCGTGGCATAGCAATATCAATATCATCATCCCAGGGAATAAATCCCTTATGCCGCACAGCCCCTAAAAGAGTACCACCAATCACATAATATTTTAAATTGTTTTCTTCACAAACACGGATAAAATGCTTCAAAGCATCCAATTCATATTGGTGAAGCTTTTCCAAATGATTCTTTTCCTCCACTGCAACTCCAATCTACCGCTCAAACATAAAAATCTGATTCAATCTTCCTCACACTTGGTCCCGGGTGGCTGAAGCATTCTTTTATCACCATACCATGCTTTAAAAAGCCTGACTTGAAACGGTTGTTTTTATTTCATACTTTTGTTATTATACCTAATAGACAAAGATTTGCCAATCTACTTTTTCTTAAGAAACGAGGTAACCCATGAATATAAAAATATTAATAGCCGCCCACAAACAATATCCCATGCCAAAAGACAGCATCTACCTTCCCATCCACGTCGGAAAAGAAGGTAAAAACCTTGACCTGGGCTTTATTGGCGACAACACCGGCGAAAATATTTCCAAAAAAAACGCCAATTTCTGTGAACTCACCGCCCTATACTGGGCCCACAAAAACCTGGAAGCCGACTACATCGGTCTGGCCCACTACCGCCGTCACTTTTCCCTTCATCGAAAAGGCGACAAATTCGCCAGCATCCTAACCACCGAAGAAGCTCAGTCTCTCTTAAAAGACCACGACATTATCCTTCCCAAAAAACGAAACTACTACATCGAAACCGTTCATTCCCAATACATTCATGCCCACCAACGAGAAGGTCTGGACCTGATTCCTATCATCCTCCAAAAAGACTATCCTGCTTACCTGGACGCTTGGAACAACGCCATGAACCGCACCTCAACCCACCTTTTCAACATGTTCATCATGAAAAAAGAATACTTTGATGCCTATATCACCTGGTTATTCGACATCCTCTTCCAAGTCGAAGCCAAACTAGACATCTCCACCTATACCCCACATGAAGCAAGAGTTTTCGGATTCTTAAGCGAGCGCCTCCTGGACGTCTGGCTCGAAGCCAATTCCCTCACCTACAAGGAAATCAACGTCCTCTTTATGGAGTCTCAAAATTGGGTAAAAAAAGGATTTGAATTCTTAAAGCGAAAATTCAGCCAAACTCCAAAATGAAAAAATAGATAACGAACAATTATAAGTCAATATAACATAAATGTAGTATAAGAAAAAACGCAACTTTCTATAAATTGCGTTTTTTCTTATACTATACGTGATATTGCTATACTTGACATTACTATACGTGATATTGCTATACTTGATATTACTGTACATATATGTTGCTATATGTTTTATATGATTTTCATTTGTTAAAAAACACTAAACTCATCATTACATAAAATACCTACACTTATCATAATAAATTTCTTGTTCCTTTTCAAATAGCGTCACCATCTTATGCAAATCACAGTCCGTTCTATATTCTTTTAATGCCTCCAAATATTCATTACGGTTAAAATCTTCTATCACAATTGGAACAATACTATTTTTCACACATTCACGAAATAGAAGCAATCGCCCTGTTCTCCCATTGCCGTCCTGAAATGGGTGAATACATTCATATCGAGCATGAAATTCAGCTAACACCCCAACACTTACCCTCTGTTCATGATACCATTCCAGAAGCATCTGCATTTCATTTTCCACAAATTCCGGCTTTGTGGTCTCATAAATTCCGATCATATTTGGTCTTTTTTTGTAATCCCCAATGGCATATCCATTTGCTCTATCTTCAAATACACCGCTCTTTAGTTCAAAATGAAAGGATTTTATAAGCTCTTGCGTCAATTCTTTTTCAAATGTTTCTATCATTCTATTAAACATTAAGAAATGTCCATTCATTTCTTCTACATCTTTTGCTCTGTAATAATCATCGGATCTAGGTAAAATCCCATTGTCAAATAAAGAAGCCGTTTGTTCTTCTGTAAGTGTGCTGCCTTCTATTTTATTGGAGTTATACGCCAACATTCTCTGCGTGAATGCATAAATGCCAGAACGGTCAAACTTGCCTCGTTCTATTTTAAATCGCTCCAATAAAAAATCAATGAATTCTTTATCATTCATGATGCCTCTCCAAACTTTAACTATATCGTCAATACTTTCTTGGCTGCCCAGGCTTCAGCGGCTCAGCAGCCTTCTAACTAACTCCACAGCCTCTTGAGCATCCTTCGAATACCCATCTGCTCTAATCTCATCCGCAAAGCTTTGAGTAATTACAGCCCCACCAATAATGATGGCAGCCTTCACTCCTTCTTCTTGAGCAAGGGCAATTACCTGCTTCATCTCCATCATCGTCGTTGTCATAAGCGCTGACAACCCAATAATCTCCGCATTTCTCTCCTTGGCCGTCTTAATAATCTCCTCCGGCGGCACATCTTTTCCCAAATCAATCACATCAAAGCCATAATTCTTCAGCATAAGAACCACCAGATTCTTACCAATATCATGAATATCTCCTTTTACAGTAGCCATAACCACCGTTGCCAGCTTCTTCCTTGGTCCATCCTTCTGCATCAATGGCTCTAAATAATCAATGGCCACCTTCATAGTCTCTGCACTGGCTATAAGCTGAGGCAGAAAATATACCTGCTTATCAAACAGAACTCCCGTCTGATTTATCGCTGGTATTAAATACCGGTCCATAATTTCTGAAGGAGTCTCTCCCTGACTTACACATTCTTTTACATCCTCTAAAATATTTCTTCTATTACCTTTCAATACATCCTGATATACTTTATGTTCTTCCTTAAGGTTTTTTTCAACCTCCTTTGAGCTCATTTCAGCTTTTACAGTGTATTTTTCCTTACCACTGGAGCCACTATTATCCACTCCCTTATTTGCAGGTTCCTGCTTCTTTCCCGAAATCTCCAGAGGATGACCAGACACCCGGTCAATATAGCGAACTGCACTTTCTGCCTTATCCAAAAGCAGGTCTGAAGCAAATGCTATATTCATAAGCAGGTCCTGAGAAGGATTGGCTATCGCCATGGTAAGACCTTCTTTAATGGCAAAGGCTAAAAAGGTACTATTTACAAACTGCCGCTCTGGTAAGCCAAAAGAAATGTTGGATAAACCACAAATGGTCGCCACTCCCAGAACATTCTTGCAATAACTTATGGTTTCCATCGTCTCAATCGCGGCCCGTTTATTAGCACCAACGGTAGCCACCAGACCATCTACAATCATATCCTCTCTGGTAAGACCAAAAGACTCTGCTCTTTCCAGAATTTTATGAATAATCTCCTTCTTTTCTTCCATATCCCTTGGCAAACCTTCATCCGAAAGGGGAAGCAAAACAAACATTGCGCCATATTTCTTCGCGATTGGTATCAGTTTCTCAAACTTCTCAGATTCCATGGAAATGGAATTAATAAGAGCTCTTCCCGGATAAACTCTGAGTGCCTGTTCAATGACGGGAATATGGCTGGAATCAATACATAAAGGAAGGCTGGTTACGTTCATAAGTTCATATATTACCTTCTGCATCATTTCATTTTCATTAATTCCATTCATGCCCATATTTACATCTAAAATGCTGGCACCCTGTTCTTCCTGCTCCTCTGCCATTTTCACCACCAAATCCAACTTACCCAGTCTTAATTCTTCCTGTAGGGCCTTTTTTCCGGTTGGATTGATTCGCTCGCCTACTACCATAAAATTGCCATCCAGTAATATTTCCAGCGTTTTGCGTTCCGTGGTGAGAAGTCTTCTTTTACAGGTATTTCTCACAGGCAAAGGCATCTCCTGCACTTGTTTCTTAAGCTGCCTGATATGTTCTGGAGTGGTACCACAGCAACCACCGACGATAGTTGCTCCTGCTTCGACCAATTTTTGGCATTCTATGCCAAATTCCTCCGGTCCCATGTCGTATATGGTCTGTCCACTTTCCAGTCGTGGAAGGCCAGCATTGGGTTTTCCAATCAGAGGTATTGTTGCATACTCCTTCATTCGTCGTAATACTTCACACATTTTCTCCGGGCCGGTAGAACAGTTTACTCCTACTGCATCCACTCCCAGTGCCTCCATTACAGTAGCTGCCGTCTCTGGATCAGTACCATAAAGAGTTCGCATATCCTCGTTAAAAGTAAGGGTAACCATAATCGGCAAATCACAGGTTTCTTTCACTGCCAGAACTGCTGCCCGGCATTCCTGAAGGCTCATCATAGTCTCCACTACAATCAAGTCTACTCCAGCTTTCACAAGGCTTTTTACCTGCTCCTTATATACATCAATCAGTTCTTCCAATCGAAGTGTACCCATGGGATAAAGCTGCTCTCCAGTCATGGTCATGTCACCGGCAATCAATACACTGCCTGTTAGATTTTCCAGTTCAACCGCACGCTTGCTGATGCTTACCAGCTCCTGATTCATGGAATCCAAACGCTCTTCCAGCCCATACTCTCCTAGCTTTATTCGATTCGAGGTAAAGGTCGGAGCATATAAAATATTGGTCCCTGCCTCTATAAACTCTCTTTGAAGTAAGCAGAGCACTTCTTTGTTTTCCAGTATCCATTGCTCTGGGCAAACTCCAATGGGCATTCCTCGATTAATCAGATTGGAACCAGTTGCTCCATCTAATATTGTGATTTTATCTTTTATAAATTTTGAAAATTGCTGTTTTGTCATGGTACTTGTTATCCTTATCTAAATATTTTCCAATTCGCCCTTGATAATGGCTCCTGCTCGGCTATAATCCAATACCTGAAGCGCTTCAACGGCGTTTTTCAACCGGCTCTTCATATATTCCGAAACATTGGAGGTTCGGAGCATCTTAATCACTTTTATGGCTTCTTCATCATCATACCCCACAATATAACCATAGATTTCTTCTAACTGTACTTTTACTTCAGCTGCACTAATTTCGATTTTATCCATTGTTTCACCTACCTCACCCCGTAGCTCAAGAACGGTCTCGATCGATTGCAAAAATTCTTCATAAGCCGTCATCAGTTCATAAGCTCGGTTTTGAATAAATAAATAGTTTTCCGCTTTCGCTTCTGTTTCATGTTCTTTTGCCAGCACAGACAGCTCTTCTGCACCTACACTTGCCGCCACACTTTTCAGGGCATGAGCTTCTACCATATAGCTTCGGATGTTATTTGTATTGATGTATTCCAACATTAGGCTGAACTTTATTCGGCCCTCCATCACAATTGTATTTAAGAGTTCCCAATACATCCGAACGGAACCGGAACAGTTAGCCACACCTTTTTTCGTATCCACATTAGGGATATCATATGGGAATTCTTCCTGTATCACCGCCTTTTTCCGCTCTGTACTTTTAATCAGTGTCTTGGGTAAGTGAGTAATGAGTACTTCTTCCAAACGATTGACATCAATGGGCTTTGACACATAATCATCAAAACCACATTCTACAAACATCTCCCGAACACCACGAATGGCATTCGCCGTCAGGGCAATCACCTTCAAATTCTTAAAATACAAATCCTTATTGCTTCGGATATTTTTCAGCGTTTCGATTCCATCCATCTCGGGCATCATATGGTCAAGGAAAACGAGATGATATTTCTTTGTCTCTAAAAGTGCCAGACATTCTTTTCCACTAAGGGCTTTGGTAATCTGCATCTCATATGGCCGCAAAAGCCCTTCCGCCACCTTAAGATTAACAGCATTATCATCTACAATGAGAACCTTTGCTTCTGGAGCTACAAATGCCTCCTGGAATGCCTTGGTTTCCTTATCAATTACGATACCGTTCAGAGCTTCTCCCACATTGAGACAATAGATTGGTTCCTGAATGGCAAGCAGACTTCCACCTCCTTCAAAATACTCACCAAATCTGGTAATCACCACCACCTTGGTGCCCTTAGCAACCAGTTTACCAATCGCATCATTCCTTTTTTCATATACCTCCCGTGGCAGGAACACATGGGTATAATTTATGGTCTCCAGGCCTTTCCATACCGCATCTGATTCCAATTCAAAATTTGTTTTGACTCCCAGATTATTGAGGACATACATCATTGGATTAACAACCGGCTCCTCCTGAAAAATTACCAGAGCCTTCATTACCTCTTTATTTATTACTTCAATCATTGGATGATTGTTAAAAACCTTTTGTTTCAGTTCAATCGAAAAAACGCTTCCCTTTTCATACTCGCTTCGTACAGAGATTTCACCGCCCATCAGGGTAAGGAGCTGCCTGCAAATCGTAAGCCCCAGACCGGTTCCTTCTATCTGTCTTGTCTTGGCCGTGTCAACACGAGAAAAATTCTGGAAGAGAGCATCCATATCTTCTTCCCGGATGCCAAACCCGGTGTCCTCAACATCAATATTCAGGGTCAGTATGTCGTCATTTACACTTCCCCGCACGGATAAGCGAATGTATCCGTTCACGGTAAATTTGACTGCATTCCCTAAAAGATTAAGAAGAATCTGGCGTAACCGCAGCTCATCTCCCAACAGCTCGTCTGGAATATTATTATCAATTTCCAAGAAGAATTCCACATCTTTATCCGTCAATCGAGAACAGATCATATTGCTGATATCATGGATGATGGACGACATATAGTAGCGTTCATTGATTACTTCCAGCTTTCCTGACTCAATCTTGGAAATATCCAGGATCTCATTGATGATGGTCAAAAGAGAATTGCCTGCTGCCCGGATATTTTGAATACTATCCCTGACCGAGTCGGATATTTCCTCCCTGAGAGCAAGCTCTGTCATACCCAGAATGGCATTCATGGGAGTACGGATTTCATGGGACATATTGGCAAGGAAAATGCTCTTCGTATGGTCGGCACGTTCTGCCTCCTGTCTGGCAAGCTCTGCCTCCCGGCTGATTATTTCCAGGAGCTTTTTCTGTTCTTCCAGTTCGCCAATTCTTTTCTCGCGGTTCTCAACATGCTCACTGGCATATATAACTGTCCCTGGTCCAAGTTCCTTTGCATCCGAAATGGTATTGTTTATCGTGTCCAGTACCTCCGTAACGGTACCGGCATCTTCCGGGCACTTCATACAACAGATACAGGTTGATACCTTCAAGCTTAAATCGCCTGCCCGCCACTCATTGTAAAACCTTCTCCGAATATCCTCGATTACCAGTTCCATACTGATTTCTTCCGGATCAAAGACCAAAGCAATATTGTCACCATCCAGACGGTATGCACCATCCGGATTGATTGCCGAAACAAATTTTGCAATGTGACGCAAAAGTACGTCACCCGTTTCAAATCCATATTTCTCATTAAATTTTTTAAAATCATCAATTGCCAGAACCACTATATTAAATTCCTGTCCCTGTTTCAGGTAATCATTCAACATGGTAATTGCTGCCGTACGATTAAATATACCAGTGGTGTGATCCATTCTTTCTTCTGGATTCTGCAGGGAAAAATACATAATCATACAGGAAATTGCGCTGGCAAATCCAGTAATCAAAAGCTCTGGAATTATCAGCTGTATGGCCATGGCCGTTACGGTTGCCATAATAAAGGACACAATGGCAATCTGCTGCGTCTTCGTTAATTTTTTCCGATAATATGTGGTATAGCCAATGGATGCCACCAGATAAAAGAAGGAACATGCATACAAAAGTATCATTCCCACCCCTCTGATGTATTCATGCCCATGATTAAAGGAAAATACAAAACCAGTTGATGGTGTAATCAAAAAGGCGATTAAAATCAATACGCCTGGAATACCTAACAGCATTTCCTTCCATTTGGTTCGATTTTCTCCCATTATCAACAGATAAATATATAAAAACCAAATTAACGTAAGGGAATTCTGGCACAAAAGGTAGCCGTAATTCAAAACATAATTAAGCCCCACCGGAACCATCTGACTATATGCAATGGTAAAAACGGTGATAATATTCAATCCGGTGGTAACAAAAGCTACGGTAATCAAGACTTTATAAATACGGTTCGCCGCATTGGGAAGCTTCTTTCCCAGGTATGTATAGTACATTGTAACAAAATAGACAAAAAAGGCTGCTATCTCATATTCTACTTTAAAAGGCAGGTTCATAGCCGCTCCTCACTACATCTTTACAATCTTTGAATTCGTTCGATGGCTTTCACTGTATTTTCATGGGTTCCAAACGCAGTCAGTCGGAAATATCCTTCACCGCTTGGTCCAAAACCGGAACCTGGAGTTCCTACAATGTTGCCTCGTTCTAACAAATAATCAAAAAATTCCCATGATGTCATTTTATTAGGTGTCTTAAGCCAGATATAAGGTGCGTTTACGCCTCCAAATACATCATATCCGGCATTTATCAGTCCGTCTTTAATAATTCTTGCATTATTCATGTAGTACCCAATCTGCTGCTTTAACTGCACCTTTCCTTCGGGAGAGTAAACGGCTTCTCCTGCTCTTTGAATGATATAAGGTGCTCCGTTAAACTTGGTACCATGCCGTCTTGCCCAGAGGGAATGAAGAGTGGTCTCCCCTGCTTTAATCTCTTTGGGAACTACCGTATAGCCAAGGCGTACTCCCGTAAATCCAGCATTTTTAGAAAAGCTCTTAAACTCAATGGCACAGCTTCTGGCACCTTCACACTGATAGATACTATGGGGAACGTTATCCTCTGAAATATAGGCTTCGTATGCAGCATCATACAAAATCACCGCTCCCACTTTATTTGCATAATCTACCCATACTTGTAACTGCTCCTTTGTAAGAGTAGAACCCGTTGGATTATTGGGGTAGCACAAATAAATCAGGTCGGGTGCCTCCTTCGGTAACTCCGGTACAAAATCATTATCCATGGTACAAGGCATATAAACTACGTCACTCCATCTTTCTGTTGCCGGGTTATAAGTTCCTGTTCGCCCTGCCATTACATTAGAATCCACATATACCGGATACACCGGGTCACATACGGCAATCCGATTATCCTGGCTGAAGATTTCCTGTATACTGCTACAATCGCTTTTGGCTCCATCGCTTACAAAAATCTCATCCTCAGAAATAATACAGCCTCGTGATTTATAATCTTCTCTGGCAATGACTTCCCGTAAAAAATCATAGCCAAGCTCTGGAGCGTATCCACGGAATGTTTCTGCCTTACCCATTTCATCAGTGGCTTTTTTGATAGCCTCCAATATAGCCGGTGCAATTGGTTGGGTCACATCACCTATCCCCAGACGAATAATCGTTTTATCCGGATTCGCATTGGAAAAGGCCGCCACCTTCTTACCTATGTCAGAAAATAGATAACTCCCTGGTAACTTCAAATAATTGTTATTGATTTTAAACATAATTCTCTCTCATCCCTCTGTTTTCTTTTAATAAATCAAACTTTTTCATTCATATAATAAATTTAACAGTCTATAATGCATTTGTCAATTTTTTTAAAAAATTTTCTTTAGAAACTTTGGCCAAAAAACGCTCTCTTTTTCTGTCAATTTTGCACAATTTTCTTTTTGACAATTTTGTTATATTATTATATTGAGTTAAAGGGCTCTAGAATAATGTATCATTAGATTTATCAATGGAAGGGGCGTTATCCAGATATGGAATTTGAAGATTTGCAAGTTGGGGACAAAGTTGAAATTGCTGTTACCCTTGGTTCTGAATCCACATCATTTTCCAGTGAAATCTTAGAATTACTTGAGGGAAACCGCATTTTAATTGAAGAGATTAAACATGAGAATCAATCTGTAGGTTTTACAGGTGCTTCTGAAATCAATTTTATTCATATGGGAGAAAAATTAAATATCTGGAAATATGTTACGGTCAAACTGGTTCGTTACAAGAATCAGATTTATCATTGCGTAACCATTACCGGAAGCAGTGCTCCTTTTAACCGAAGAGAGACCTTCCGCTTGTTTTTAGGTGTGGACTGTCAGCTCTTGTTTGCTACAGCTCAGGGTATTGAAACCCGGGATATTTTGCTTAAAGATATTAGCGAAGGCGGCTTTGGCTTTTTGTTAAATGAAGAGCTTCCCATCAATAAAAAGGTGCGCATCCAGCTAAGTGATAATGGATTTCAATTAGATTTGCGGGCATCGGTTATTCGTTGTATCCCATTGGAAGAAAAAAGCACTAATTTATATGGCTGCCAGCTGGTTCACCCCGAACCACAGCTGGGAAAATACATCCGTTTTAAACAAGGTGCCAAATTACAACAAATGAGAAGCTAATGGTTCATTAGCTTCTCATTATTTCTTCCGTTCTGCCAATATTTTCAATAAGTTCTTGATATTCCTGCATCCATTCTTCATGATTGGCATCTACATATGCAAAATCTCCATTTTTCACTGCATTTTCATGATTTTCAGCCAGTTGTCCCAGTTTCATTGCCCCAACACTACGGCAAACACTCTTCAAACCGTGAGCCAACACTCCATACTTTTGATAGTTCTTCTCCTCATAGAATGCTCTGAAAAGCTCTAATTTTTCCAAGCCTTCGTCATATACACTTTTTAGCACGATACAATAGATTTCCTGACTTTCACAGCAATTCTGCCGTCCTATTGATGTATCAATTCCCGGGATTTCCATCCTAAGCCCTCACTTTTATTCCCATTTGCAGTATTACGATACTCACTCAAATCAATCGCTGAATCCGCATTTTTTATTTTGCCTATTTTAAAATACATCTTTCCAATCTTCACTCATTAAAAAATCCTTCATCAGAAAGTCATCCATCAAAAAATCATCCATCTGCTCTGTCTTAGAAGACTTAGTTTGTCCATTTCCTTTTATGGTCTCTTTCACTTTTTCTTCTTGTTTTTTTCTGATTTTTTCAAATGCAGCTTGAATTCTATTTTCTATGTTCCGCATAATAATAGGTTTAGCAATGACATCCGTAACACCTAAAGAAAAACCTTTTGTAATGTTATCACGGTCTGCCTGGGTGGTAAGAAAAATAACGGGGATATCCTTCGTTTTAGGCTCTCTGCGAATGTTTTCAAGAACCTGTAACCCCGTCATCTCTGGCATTTGAATGTCCAATATAATCAAATCCGGTATCTTGTTTTTTAGAAACACCAGCGCATTTTCACCTGATGTTGCAGTGGATACCTCATATTTACCTGCAAGGGCTTTTTGCACCATAATCACATTAGCATTAAAGTCATCCACAACTAGTATATGTTTCATAGTTTTTGCCTCTTCTATTTTCATAAAATAAATCCCTTATCTTCTTTAAATAATAGTACATCAGGCTCATATTGTCAATATCATTCATCCGTCCTTCTATGTTTTTCATTAAACTGTCATTCTATGATTCATCTTTTACCAAAAAACCAATTCCAGCCGAGATTAAAAGATATATCCCCGCTATTCCCATTAGTATACTGGCAATTAATAATGGAGTTGTTGGACTATCTAACATGGTCATAGTGTTGTACACCAGATAACCACCTACCACCAGGCGTAGCAAATAGGAACCTTTCGTGTATTTTGG
The DNA here is from genome assembly GCA_031553075.1 of Acetivibrio sp. Taxonomy (GTDB): domain Bacteria; phylum Bacillota; class Clostridia; order Lachnospirales; family Lachnospiraceae; genus DIGJ01. Next base: position 31,949 of record JAVBLX010000013.1, on the reverse strand, counting down.
ATCTACCAAAAAGTATTTTTTCCAGTTTATTTTTTTCAATTTAAATTCTCCTTCACCGTATTTTATACTATTTTAACATCCTTAAAAAAACAATACAAGTAGCCCATTGCTTTTCTTTCCTACTATTGCTATAATTTTTAAAACATTTAATTTTACATTGGTTTACCAAGGCTAAAATGTATTTTTGGGGGAATAAATTTTGCTTTTTAATATAGACTACGACGTTGCTGCAATCATATTACTTTTAATTATTGCGATTTTCTATTTTTACAAATCAAATTTATTAAATTTAAACAGCAAAATTTTTGGTGTTTTTCTTATCGTTGCCATACTTGATGTTCTTCTGGATATTATTAGTGTCTATACGATTTCCTACGCTTCCAGCATTCCGCTTTGGATTAATTTAGTTGTTAATATTCTTTATTTTCTGTTGCAATTTTCATTAATTTTTATGTTTATGATATATTGCATGGCTTTGGTAGGCTTTTTTAATCGTGACAATTCCAAAAAAATTCTGGCTCTATCCGCTCCGGCGTTGTTACCACTGGATTTGGTTTTTTCCTCACCCTTTAATAATAGCATCTTTTATTTTGATGAACAAATGAACTATCAGCATGGTCCGTTATATAATGCCCTGTATCTTTTTATTGCCTATTTTATCTTCGTTGGCATGTTTTTTGTTATCTATTATCGAAAGCGTCTTCGCAAAATGCAATTTGCCATTATTGTTTCTTACATAGTTGTTTTTTTTATAATGATGGGGATTCAATATCATTTTCCCACTTACCTGGTGACCGGTGCATCCGCATCTCTCTTTTTATTGACCATGTATCTTACCCTGCAAAATCCGGATAGCTATCTGGATATTATGACTGGATTATTTGGCCGTAAAGCCTTTTTATTAACTGTTACCGCCTTATTAAAAGGAAAATCGGAGTTTGACCTGGTCTTAATTGACCTGAATAATTTAAAATTTGTCAATAATGTATTTGGCATAAAAAGCGGTGATAGCTTAATCATTCAGATTGCTTCTTTTTTGGAACAGCTTTGCAGTCACAAATATGTATTTCGGATCAATGGTGACCAGTTTGCCGTCTTGGTCATGAAGGATGCTTCGAACATCATTCAAATGATACAGAAACGGCTTAATCAAGGCTTTTTTGCGGGTGATGCAGAAATTCTACTGGCCTTTCGCATCTGTAAGATGCCAATCAGTAAATATGCCTCTACTCCTGAGGAAATCCTTACCTTAGTAGAAAGTACCTTTGTTCTGTTGAAGAAAAAAGGAGGCAATGTGTGTCTGGAGCTTGATCCCAAAACGGTAGATGTCATTCACCGGGATTTTGCTGTGGAAAGTGCATTGCGGAATGCTATCGCCAATAAAACTCTGGAGGTTTACTTTCAGCCAATTATTTCCTGTGATACGGGACTTCCTTATTCTGCCGAGGCGCTCCTCAGACTAAATGACCCAGAACTTGGTTTCATTCCACCAGATGAATTTATTATCATTGCCGAGCAAAAGGGCCTTATAAATACCGTTGGTGAAATTGTTATCGAAAAAAGCTGTGCTTTTCTTTCCCAGAATCGTTTATGGGAATGGGGTATCCAGTTGGTTCACATCAATTTATCTACCGTACAATGTATGGATATTCATCTGACGGAGCAGATACTATCCACCATTGAAAAGTTCAATCTTCCTGACGGAATACTGAATTTTGAAATTACTGAAACGGCAGCGATTGCTTCTCAGAACCAATTACTGAGTACGATGAACGAACTGTTGGATAATCATATTTCATTCTCCATGGATGACTATGGCAGCGGCTTTTCGAATAATAAAAATTTAACTGTATTTCCTTTTGATGCGATAAAGCTGGACAAGGAAATGCTCTGGTCCTGTGAGGAGAATCCTAAAGCTTATGTGCTTTACCAAAATGTAGTCAATATGATCCGCCAGATGAGTATGAAGGTAATTGCAGAAGGTGTGGAAACAGAGGAACAGGCCAATATGGTAAAGAGTATTGGGGTAAATTACATACAGGGCTATTATTATAGTAAACCCCTGCCACCAAATGATTTTTTAAGTTATCTTCGCAGGTTTAATTAAAAACCACTGTATTCAAAAATAAATCTTATGAGACTTATATTTGAATACAGTGGTTTTTCTATTTGATTCATATTTGACATAGTTCCGTTTATTCTATATAAAGTCTGCTGCTATAATGGTCTGCTGCTCTGCCTTAATCTGCAAATTGCCTTCCTTCATGATCCATGTGGTACTCACCAGTATAAATCAACTGAGAGATCGGAACCAATTCATAGCCTTTTTCTTTTAAACCTTTGATTACCGCATCTAAAGCATCCTTTGTATAGGTTGCACCATTATGCATAAGAATGATAGAGCCATTTCCCAGGTGTTTGTGATTCACTACGGTATTTATAATAGAATCTATGCCATAGTTCTTCCAATCAAGAGAATCCACATCCCATTGAATCACATGATATTTTGAGTCTTTTGCAGCTTCCAGCAAGGTATCGTTGTAGTCACCATATGGTGGTCGAAATAAAGACATCCCCTTTCCAGTAAGTTCTTTTACCTTCTCATCGGGCTTCATAATTTCTTCAATACACTGTTGTTTGGAAAGCTTAGACATTTGTTTATGGTTCTCACTGTGGTTACCCAAATCATGCCCTGCCGCTGCAATTGCTTTCACATCGTCAGGATAAGTTTCAATCCATCCGCCCGTCATGAAGAAGGTGGCTTTTACTTCATTATTCTTAAGAATTTTTAAAATTTGGGCCGTATCTTCATTCCCCCATGCAGCGTCAAAGCTAATGGCAATTTTTTTATCCTGTCTGTCCACGCAATATATGGGCAGCTTCTTCTCATGGATGCTCTGATTCAGAGTACTGACAGAGTCGGGCAGAAAATGAAATCCCATTCCCAATAATACCAACCCTGATACGATAATTAATCCGGATTTTATTAATGACTTTACCTTTTCCTGGTCTTTAAACATAAAGACCCCCTAATATATGTAATTATCATATTATATTTTCTCAGAAGTGTTTTTATGAGTATTTGAGTGGTTTGATCCCAAAAGCGTTTATGAAAATGGTTCCATGGGCATCATATCGTCATTTTATATTCGTTCTATGAGTGAGGGTATTATTATCAGATAACCAGTACGAAACAGCAAAATATTAATGCATTTATGAGCCATACATCCTATTTTCCATATTGTAATTTATTTACAGATTAGATATAATGGATAAAATAGTATATCTAAGGGGGACACATATGAAAAAGCTTTTTACTAAAAATCTATGCATTTATATGGCCTTAGCCATGGTAATTGCAATCACCGCAATCTTTTCTTATCAAACTTATTCTTGCCGCATCAGCAATACCGCATCCAGTTATGAAAAGTTAAACAGCGTGAAAGAAAAGCTCATCAGCAACGAAGCTGAGAAGCAGGAGTTATCCGATACTCTGGACAAGAACTCGCTGGCAAAAGCACGGGCATTTGCCCATATGATTGAACTGGATCCATCCATCATAGAGTCTACCGCTACCATGCAAAAAGTAGCCGAATTGTTAGACGTGGATGAGGTTCATGTAACCGACGAAAAAGGTATCTTATGGTGGGGAAATGTAGAAGGCTTTTATGGCTTTGACTTCTCCACTGGCGACCAGACGCGTCCTCTTTTAGCAATCCTGGATGACCCTGCCCTGGAAATTGCCCAGGAACCTCAGCCTAATTCTGCAACTGGTGCTTTGTTCCAGTATATCAGTGTACCAAGACAGGATAGCACCGGAATTGTACAAGTCGGATTAAGTCCTGATGTTTTACAAAACATGGTAGACAGCACCACCATTGACAAGGTATTAAGGGATTTTGACTTTATGAATACCGGTCATGTTTTTGCCCTTAATATTACCGACCAGACCGTGGCTTATACTAAAAATGAAAATCTTATCGGAACCAATTATACTGAAGCTGGTTTTCCAGATTCTATTCTTTCTGGCGGTGAGGGGACAATGAAAATTGACGGTGTAAAATGCTTCTATGTTGCACAGGTTCAAGATAATTTGCTAATCGGTACCATGCTGCCAACCAAGGAATACTATCAAGTACGTACTACTCTCATGCTGATAGTCACCATTACTCTTCTAGTCATTTTCCTGGCGTTGATTTTCTTAATCAACAACCTGGTAAGCAAAAAAATTGTAGATGGTATCCGTGAAATAGCAGGCAAGTTGGAGCTCATCGCAAGCGGTAACCTGGAAACCAGGGTTGATGTAAAAGGTAATCCTGAATTCGAGCTTTTAAGCAGTAAAATTAACCAAATGGTTCAAGAAACCAAAGATAATCTTACCCACAATCAGCAGTTACTGGAAAAACAAAAAGAAGATATGGAATCCTCACTTTCCTTAATTAATAATATCAGAAAGGCCTGTGAAAACCTTGATTATGTATCCAGTGAGACCTTGAAAATTGCTCATACCATCAATTCTGGTACCACCGATCAGGAAAATGCAGTGGCTGAATTAAGTAAGAATATGGATCGTCTTACTGCCAAATTAAAAGACAGCGCCAATGTATCCCAAGATATGTCAAAAGCCTCCGCTACACTGGTCCAGAATATGATGGGTACTAAAAATAAAATGCTCCTGTTAACCGACTCCATGGATGAGATTACCAATACCTCCAATCAGATTGAAAAAATCATTGAGGAAATTGATTCCATTGCGTCTCAGACTAATATGCTTTCGCTAAATGCTTCCATTGAAGCTGCAAGAGCCGGAGATAGCGGACGAGGGTTTGCGGTGGTTGCTTCTCAGGTAGGCGAACTGGCATTTCGTAGTACTGAGGCTGCCAAGGAAACCAACCAGCTGATTGAAAATTCCATTAAAGCTGTAAAGAACGGACAGATAATTGCCAACCAGGTGGTAGAAGAGTTTTTAAAGGTTGTACTGGAAATTGAAAAGACTGGTGAAGATGTTGACCGCTTAACCTCTATGGTAAACGAACAGTTCAGTTCGATAAATGAGGCAGTTGCTGATTTAACAAGAATTTCAAGCGTTACTGAAAAGAACAGTGCGATTTCTGTTACCAGTGAATCCAATTCTGAAAACCTGGCGGAAGAGGCAAAGAAATTAAGAGAACTGGTGGAACGATAAAATAAAAGACCTGTATCGAATTTTTAGATTTCGAACAGGTCTTTTTGTTGACTTTTTAAGCTTTGTTGGCTTTACGCCTTTATAGACTTTGCAAACCTAATAAGCTTCATAAGCATCTTATTAACTTTTATTATCCATTAGCCTTTGCTTATACTTTCGTTTAAACTTATACATCTTCTCGTCCGCAGCGCAAAGCAATATTTCAAGCTGGGTTCCATCGCTTCCGAAGGTAGCAATTCCAAAGCTGAAAGAAATAATCAATTCCTTGGGCACTCCAGCCTCGCCACAGGCCATTATCTCTTTTTGCTCCCATAAAAATTTCTTTTTTTCCAGTGAAGCCAAGGATCGTTTCATCTTTTCACGAAGCTTTTCCTTATCAATGTCAAAAAACAATCCCGCGAATTCATCTCCGCCAATCCTTGCAAAAACATCCTCTGGCCCTAATACTTCCTTAATCTGCTCGGCAAAAATACGAATTGCCATATCTCCAGCAAGATGACCAAACGTATCATTGATTTTCTTTAAATCATTTAAGTCGAAAAGAACCAATGATACGGTACCGGCGCCTCCTAAAAAACGGTCTCTGAACTTTTCAAAATATTCTTCAAAATAAGTGCGGTTATACACATTAGTAAGTCTGTCGTACTTAGCTGCCCGAGCCTTTTCTTCATAAAAAAGATGATTGGCAATGGCTATCTCTATATTATTACGGATAATTGTCATGATCTGAATATCTTCCGAATCAAAAGCATCACACTTTAAGGAATCAATATCAATCATACCAAACAGTTCACCATCCACATAAATAGGACCGGTAAGAGATGATGCAATCATCCTCTCCTCCCCATATGCAGTACGCACGGGACGAAACGTCTCCATCTCCTCCAGACTGGTGAGATATTTAATCTCATCCATTCTGCCCTCAGTTACTTTGTAGAGAAAAGTATCCTCAACCGGAATCCGAAATGTTTCAATATCTTTGGCAAAGCCCTGTTGCGCCACAACCACAAACTCTCCATCCTGTTTCAAAAAAATGCATCCCAACTGAGAGTTTTTAATGGAATTTAAGGCACTTCGCAAGATAAGCTGAAATATATCTTGAATATTGTCAATATTCAAAATTGACTGACTGACCTTTAGCATCAAAGATCGCACATTGGAAAGCTGCCGCAGACTTTTTTCTATTTGCTTTTTTTCAGTTATATCATAAGCCTGAACAAGAATACAGGTCTGGGATTGATATTCCACAAGCTTTCCTACATATTCTACCCACATTAGACTGCGGTCCTTTTTGTAGATAATCAGCTCATGCTTCATAAATCCAAAATTATTGTCTAAAATCTCCCTGATATCATAAATAACACTTTTTTCCTGAAATATCCGGTCCAGGGGTACATTTACATCCTCGTCTTCGTCATATCCCATCATCTTCTTGCAGCTTTTAGAAAGATACAAAACACTTTGGCAATTTATAATGGCAACTGGAAAAGGTGCTATCCGTTCGAAGACTTCCAAATCCTCTTTTGAAATTTTCTCCATAAACATACATCACTAATCCTTGTATTTTCTTATAATTCTTTATTCTCCATTAAATTATACTACAATTGTGAGACTTTTGCCACTGAAAATCTTACTTTTTACGAATAAAACTTTTAAATCCCTTTTTTTATCCCATATGACCTTGGTGTTTGAAAGCAAAGAGGTAACTCCAGTCCGTGTTTTTCCAGTAAATTCTGATTTCTTAATAACTCATCCGGCATACCTTCTGCCACGATTTGGCCATTATCCACTAGTATAACCCGATCACATAATTCAAGCACCAAATCCAAATCATGGGTTACCATTATCTTCGTATAATCAATCTGACCTATCAGTTCAATGAAGCTCCTTCTGGCCCTTGGATCCAGAAAACCGGTTGGTTCGTCCATCAACAATACCTTAGGCTCCATGGCCAGGATTCCGGCAATGGTAACCAGCCGCTTTTCCCCTCCCGATAGCTTATGAGTAAGCTTCTTACTGATTTCTTCCATCTTTAGATCTTTTATCAGTGAATTCACTCGTTCCTCAATTTCCTTCTCCGGTACTCCGGCATTTTTCGGCCCATACATAATATCATCCATTACTCTTGTGTTAAAAATCTGGTCGTCTGGATTCTGAAAAATCATCCCGGCTTCTTTTCGAATTTGCGGATAATTTTTCTTCTCCACCAAGATATCGCTAATCCATATCTGCCCACTCCTTAAAGGGATTAGTCCCATCATAGCCCGCAGCAGAGTTGATTTCCCTGCTCCATTGGAACCAATAATTGCCACCGACTGATGTTCTTCGACTTGAAAGTTTATCCCCTTCACGGCCTCATATCCATCCGGATATATAACCTCAATCTTTTCAACCTTAACCATTTCCGGCTCCTATCTGTGTGCTTTAGCACACCTTTTATTCAAGGGGTGCAAATGTTTCTCCTGCACTTGGCTCCTATCTGTGTGCTTTAGCACACCTTCTAATCAGGGGTGCAAATGTTTCTCCTGCACTTGGCTCCTCTGTATAATTTCGGCTATGTATACTATTACGAAGCAACCTCATCCTCATAGAAAAAAACTAAGCTGCTTTCCAAGTATAAACGCACCGATATAGCCCGCAGCCCAAAAGACTTCCCGCCAATTTATACCTCTTACACTTTCCTTCGTCTGGGAAACGCCTACATACCCTCTCAGCTTCATTGCCTCAAATATCCGCTCGGAACGTTCCACACTGCGTATCAGAAGCTGGCCCAGGAAATTTCCCATATCCTTCATCTGTAATGCCCGCCGCCCGGGATTACGGAGTAAATAGGCTGCATACATGGAAGCTGCTTCTTCCATCAGTAAAGACAGATAGCGGTATATCATTTCTAAAATAGCAATAAATATTCCAGGCATGTGAAGGTTTTTAAGGCCATGGCTGATTTTTTCCAAGGGAGTGGTTCCAATTAAAACGAGAACGGCTGTTACGGTAAATACCGTTTTTATTAATATACTTATAAAAGAAATCATACTATAGGTAATCCCAAAGCCACTCACCACTGCCACAACCTGAGTATTGAAAAACAAGTTACTCCCACCGGCAAAAAGCGCAAATGGAATGGGAATCATTAGTCGTCTTCCCATAAGCTGCCAGCTTATTCCTGACAACAGCATGGCCGCCAATGGATACCAGGCAAACAAAAGAAGACCTCCCAAATCATAAGGGGAAAAAGAAACAACACAAAGGATATATAGCACCGTCACAATTAATTTGCTCTCCGCCTTTTTCTGGTGGAAGCTGGTTGTTCCCAGTGCATATTCTTCCAGTGTGTTGATTTTACCCAGTTCATAATTAATATTTATCATTTTCATATTTTACACCAAAACTCCAATGAAAAGTAAGCATTTTCAATTATTCCTGCATATTTACCTGTTCTTTTTTTCGTTTAACAACAATCACTCCTAAAGCAATACAAAGCAGAAGGGTTATACCACTTCCTACCAAACCGGAAACCATCGTTCCACCGGTACTGCCTTCAGAGTCCTTAAATCCGTAATCTGGTAAAAATGCCAGTAATTCCTGTATCTTTCCGACTCCATCATGAAGCAGGCCCCCCTGCTCAAGCTCAGTCGTGCCAGCAACTCCCTCCATGGACCATTCCAGCCCGTCTGGATTGGAGGATGCGAAAAGAGAAATACCTCCTCCTATCAAAAGAGTAGCAATACCCAGCATTACAATTATTTTCTTTAATGAAATATCCTTCTGAATATTTTCCTCTTCTACGGTTGTTCTTAGTATCTCCGGCTTCACCTCATGCACAAAGCAGAGTACTGAAGCAGTAATCAGTCCTTCCACAATTCCAATGGCCAGATGAATCGGTTGCATCAGTGCCGCAAAGGCTCCAAAAGGGAGTTCCGTAACACCAGACGCCAGGGTCTCCACCACGACCGCAAACGCTCCAAACTGAAGACCAACCACTACTGATAAAATAGAAGCAACGGTTATATTTTTCTTAGTAATTCCCCTTTTTAAAATCGGTTTGAAGATAAGAGGATACGCTAAAAAGCAGGCAAAAAAGCCCATATTAAATACATTGCAGCCATAGGCTAACAGCCCACCATCTGCAAAGAATAAGGCCTGAATCAGCAGTACCGCTGCCAAAGTCAGAAACGCAGGATACTGTCCAAGCACCGCTGCTAACAATATCGCACCGCCAATATGACCACTTGAACCAGTTCCAGGGATGGTAAAATTTATCATCTGTCCCGCAAAAACAAAGGCTCCCATTACACCCATCAGCGGTAGTTTCTTTTCATCAAAATCCAACTTTATTTTTTTTATAGAATATCCCATGGTTCCCAGTGTTACAGCTGCCATCGTTCCTCCCACTGCTGCTGAAACCAATGCGTCTGACATATGCATAGTACTCTCTCCTTTTGCCTGAAATTCGTGTTCTTAATAAAGGGTACTCCATATTAGCGTCCGCCACAAGCTCCCTGGGGGGATATTATTTTGCTTTCATCTTATTTGTTACTGTTCCCAGGCAAGCCTGCGACAGTAACATCGCCTGCCCATTTAAAGTCGCCTGCGGCGAGGGGCAGGCTCATTGGATATTTTTATACTCAAAGGAATGGAATGCCTATGAAATCAATTCCGAATTCTTTCCGTAAGTCCTACTTTTTTCTGCACTTTTCGAAGCGTCTTATTGGAAATATATTGGGCTTTTTCATCATTCATTTTAATCATGGAATCCAGATATGTCTTGTCGGCCATCAGCTCCTGATAACGGGTCTGCAGCGGCTTCAGCATATCTGCAACGGCCTCTCCAGCCGCCAGCTTAAAGTCACCATAGCCTTTTCCTTCAAACTCTTTTTCTACTTCTTCCTTTGTCTTTCCAACTGCCAAACCATAAATATCAATTAAGTTGCTGATTCCTGGCTTCTCTTCTCCATAAACCACCTGGCTGTCAGAATCGGTAATGGCTCGTTTGAACTTTCTGATAATCGTGTCTGTATCATCCAGCAAGTATATGGTGGCATTAACATTTTCATCCGATTTGGACATTTTTTTTATTGGCTCCTGAAGGCTCATGATCTTCGCCCCAGCTTTTCCAATATATGGTTCAGGTATCGTAAAGACATCCCCATAAATATGATTAAAACGCTCTGCAATATCCCTGGTAATCTCCAAATGCTGCTTCTGGTCAGCTCCCACAGGCACAACATCTGCCTGATATAGTAAAATATCCGCGGCCATCAAAACCGGATAAGTAAACAGTCCGGCATTAATATTGTCTGCATGTTTTGCTGATTTATCTTTAAACTGAGTCATCCGGCTTAATTCACCCATATACGTAAAACAGCCTAAAATCCAGCTAAGTTCCGCATGACCAGATACATGAGACTGATAATAAATACAATTTTTTTCCGGATCAAGTCCTGCTGCTACATATAAAGCATAAATGGATCTGGCACTCTTTCTGAAATCAGCCGGCGTCTGACGAAGCGTCAGGGAATGTAAATCCATTACACCATAAATACATTCATATTCTTCATTTAAGGACACCCAGTTTTTTAGCGCTCCCAGATAATTTCCCAGTGTCAGGGTGCCAGTAGCCTGCATACCACTATATAAGATTTTTTTTCCGTCTAGCATACTTTAAACTCCTTATTTCAAACGTAATTTACACTAATGTCTCTATTTTAACCTATTTCCGACAGGATGTCTATTTCAATCCAAACATTATTTTCCATTTTATTTTAAATTGGTGACAGGCATTTTACATCTCGTGGCACATATAATGAATAAGAAAAACCAATGGAGTTTCTTATGCCAAACTTTACCTTTATGAATCACCACCAACTGGATCTTATGAAAGCGGCACTCCCTTACCTGGCTCCCAGAATGCAAAAGAGCATAAATGTCATGTCAATAGCGGAAGAACTGGTCAGCACCATCCAGTCTCCCCAGCCGACTCCTGAGTTGTCCGCAATGAGTTTATCCAGTGGAAATGCTTCCATGGAAGATATCCTCTCTCAGATTAAGCCAGTCTGTAACCGTCAAGAGCAAGAGCTCATTGACAATATGGTTAATGTTATGAAAATGCAGAAGCTGTTCCAGGGATATTCTTCCTTTATGGCAACAAGGCAGGCTGCCAATCTGGCCAATACGGTTTCTGCTGCCGAGGGAAAAACTGACGGTGCTCAGAACAATACACATTCACAAAATTTCGGAAATCAATCTCATTCCGGCTTTGGCGGCTCACAGGATACTTTAATGGAGTTCCTTATGTCTCAGCTGGCTCCGGAACAAAAAAGTAATTTTGAAAACATTAGTATGGTACTCAATTCACTAAATAACTAAGGAGGTGTTAGGATGCAGGATATGTCTTGGCTACATAATCCATCCTTAAAAAATATTCATCCAAAGAAAATGGAGATTATCAGTGAGCTGATAGAAAAGGTAGAGGGAAAGCCGATTATGCAGACTCTTCCTGTTCTGATGCAGGCAAATAAAAAGCTGCAGGCGGAAGGGCTTTCCTTTACGGAGGATGAGACGGGACTGATTATGGACATTCTGACTAAGGATATGACGGTGCAGGAGAAGGCGCAGATTGAGAAGATGAAGGGGATTATTGCGATGCAGATGAGGAAATAAGGGGGAAGGGGTTAGTTATTGAGTTGGGTTGGAAATCCGGACGCGGCCCAGGACCTTCTAGCCTTGCTGCGGAATGGATTTTTTTCCATCCCATCTCCCAATTTCCCGCCGAACCTTTCCTGGGCCGCTGGTATTCTCAAACGTTTGGTTCTATGACTAACGGGGGCGTGTATGTAATGGCTACACGGACGGTTCTCATATTAATGAAAATTGATGAAAAAGTAATGACTTTGCTACCTGACAGCTCCGGGCTCTTTTTCAATTTCTCGGAAAAAATTTATTGCGAAGCCACTTACTGTTAGAATAAGACAGGCTGGGCCGATTAAAAGGCCGAAGAACATGGTGGTGCTGTTGAACAGGAACAATATTATTTCTATCGCCAGGATTGCTGCTAATAATAGGGTTCGTAGGAAATAGCGTACTGATATGTCAAGTGAGTTACGAATGGTCTTAAATAGGGTGTTTTGATACCTGGCGCTTAATGGAAAGGCATATATCAGGGAGAGGGCAAAAACGAAACCGCCTATGATTCCCATAACCAGGAACAGTGTGTTCATTTCTGCTGCGTTTATAAATAGCTGAATGTCCAGGTAAACGGCATAGACTGCTATCAGACTGATTAGGCCCAAGGGAATTCCTTGTTTCAGGTTTTCCCGGAAGGCTTTTATAAAATTATGTCCTACATAGCCTTCCCTTTCTTCCACCATTTTAAGTGTAACGGAATAGGCTGCTACCGTGGCTGCTCCACAGGTTATAATTGGCAGGCTGAATACCAGCCATAGAAAATTTAATTTTATCATATCCCAGAACCTTGTTAAAAAACGGTACAGAGAACCTTCCACATCAAATATTTTCATAAATTCTCCATTCTGCCGCCAAATATCGGCTTATATAGTATTTCCTTTTCAAAAAGGCTGCTCTTGATTGAACAGCCTTTTTCTTCCATTTTCTTTACATTATCGCTTAACTTCTAACTGTTTCATTTTTCACTTCATTGCTTTTATTTCATTACTTTTATTTCATTGCTTTATTTCATTGCTTTTACTTCATCTTCCAATGCCTTACGGATAGCTGCCTCATTCATAGACCATTCTACGCACTTGTCATAGCCATAGCCTTTAGTCACTACTTGCATCTGCTTTATAATTGCATTAAATTCTTCTGGTGTTTTTGCATACATTGCTTTCCAGGAGGAATCTCTGATTTCTTTAATAACCTGTTCCCAAATCACCTTAAATTCCGGAGTCTTGGCACTTTCTGCATAAGTGGTACCAACGGCTAGTTTATATGGTTTGGTATCCATATACTGCTGGGTATTAAGGGCTCCTGTGTAGGCTCTCCAATCTGCTTCTGTTTCACAGAGTGGGTCTTCCTGATTGCTCTTCCAGTAATCCCAATTGTAGCGTTCACCATTTGATTCTGGATTCATAGCATCTACGGACCAGGTGGTGTTGTTTAACTGATTTGCACCATCATTGAATTTTCCAGAATAGCCATCTGTCATTTCTGCATTACGGTCTCTGTGAACTTTTTTACCAAGCTCGGTTGCATAGGTGTTTCCCTGTTCATCGTAATCCCAGCATGCGCCTTTCGGACCATAATCAGAGGTTAGTCTTCCTTCTGGTGTACACAGCCAGTTGATGATTTCCATACAAAGCTCTGGATATTGGCTCTTTGCTCCTATGGACCAGATACGGTTGCCGCCATAAACATTCATACCATAGGCAATGGGAGTTGCGTCTTCTGGTGTGAAGGCACACATCATTTTGTTTTCGTTCAAGTGAGCATCTGTATTGTATCCGGCAGAACCGGAATAGTTAAAGATGGAAAAGAAGGTTCCGCCATTTTGAACTTTGGCAATCATTTCATCATAGGTTTGAGTCATGGAATCTGGGTCAAGTAGATTTCTACGGTATAATTCATTGAAGAATTTCAGCATTTCCAAATATGGACTGTTGTCATCCAGACAGGCATAATATTCGCTGGTCTCTGGATTGTAATTGCCGATTCCCAGTTCATCATATCCATAATATGCAGTAACCATTGCTTTTACATACATAACCATGTTTTCATCCCAATCTGGCCATAGGGATACTGCATAGGTCTGATTTCCATTGTCATCGGTTGGGCAGATTTCTTTCATCTTGGTCAGCATTTCAATATAATCGTCCAGATTTTTAATAGCGGGATAACCTAGCTGTTTATATAAATCCCAACGTAAATCCCAGGTGTAGAAAAAGGCTTCGTGATCTTCGCTGGTCGTGGCTACATTGTGACCAAATCCATATAAAGTGCCTCCTGATAACTGTTTATTGTTTTCCAGGGCATAGGACATATTTTCCTTAATATATGGGCCATATTCACTAACCAGGTCTTCTTCCTCCCAATCGTAAAGCAATCCGGCTTTTACTGCATTGAGGTAATCATCACCATTGCTTCCCCAAATTACAATATCGCCCAGGTCTCCTGCTTCCATTCGGGTATCATATACACCGTCTGCATCAGGAATTACATTGATTACTACATTGAATTTTTCTTTCAATTCCTGAGCAAACCATCCAGTAAGCTCGCCATTCCAGTTTGCAGTCTGGCTGTAGACGGTAAGGCTAATCGGTTTCCCGCCTTGACCATTGTTTCCTCCAGTTGCACCACATGCGGATAATACTGACCCCATCATTGTGACAACTAGTAATAAGGCTGCCAATCGTTTCATTTTTTTCATTTTCCCAAACTCCTCTCTGCGTTATTTACGCCTAAATCAATCGAATCATTTAATTCCTTTTATTTAAAGCGAATTTCTATCGTTTCGCCTTGTTTTTATATAAATCGTTTTATGGTTAACCCTTTACCGCTCCAAGCATAATACCTTTTTCAAAATACCGTTGCATAAATGGATATACCATCAGAATTGGTATAATAGAAACCATGGAAATGGTGTATTTGATTACCTTTCCATTGGATGCTCCTGCCAGGGCTGCCGCTGCCGCACTGCTGCTGCCGCCTGACTGCATCAGCGCAGCCAGATTGTTAGATGCGGTCAGGTAGGTATAAAGCTTATGCTGTAAGGTCTGTAAAAGCGGTGCATTCTGCATCAGAATCAACGAATCTGTAAAGGAATTCCAATGTCCTACCGCTCCAAAAATAGCAATGGTGGCTAAAATCGGCTTACTGAGCGGCCAGATAATTTTGCGAAAAATCGTCAAATAACCGGCTCCGTCAATAAATGCACTTTCTTCCAGCTCTGCGGGAATTGACTCGATATATGTCTTTACCAGAATAATGTTATACGGTGCCACAATACCTGGAATAATATAGGCCATAAAGTTGTTGGTCAAGCCCAGCATTGCCATATTGAGGTACCAGGGAATGAGTCCCGCATTGAAATACATGGTAATCACCAGAAAGCGATACCAGAGCTTTCTTTGCCACATTTCCTTCTTGGTCATCAGATATCCGATAAAAGCTGAGGCCAATACCATTAATGCTGTCCCAATCAGGGTTCTTCCCAGTGATACCATGAAAGAACTAAAAAGGTCATTTACCGAAGCCAAGGCAATATAGTTATTTACATTAAGTCCTCTCGGTACAAAATTGATTAGACCCTTTCGTACCAAATCATTTGAAGAAATGGTATTTATAAATAAATAGTAAAAAGGGAAAATACAGCTTAAGGTAAAGATGCCAAAAAATAAATAATTTAAAATGTTAAAGGTAATATCCCCAGGTGTAATTCGAAACGAGCTTTTATGAGTTTTCTCATATTCACGTTCTGCTTTTGCGTCTAATCTTTCCTGCTTTGTCTTTGCCATATTTTCACCTCCTATACAATGCTTTCGCCACGAATTACTTTGGAAATATTATTAGCTGCAAACAACAATGCCACACTGACAATGGATTTCACCATACCAATCAATGTTGACAGTGGAATTACTCCACTCTTAATACCTAACTGGTATACATACAGATCCAATACCGTAATCGTACTGGTGTTGGTTGCATTTTCAAATACCATGTACTGATCCATACCATTACTCAATACACCAGCCACAGCCATTAATAACAATACACAGTAGGTAGGAACCAGTCCCGGCAAGGTTACATGACGCATCTTCTGAAATCTCCCTGCACCGTCCACCGTTGCCGCTTCATATAACTGTTGGTCAATACCGGAAATTGCTGCAATATAGATAATCGCACTCCATCCCAGCCCCTTCCACATGCCCCAGGCCAACATCTTAAGCCAGGTATGAGAATCACCCATCAAATAGTTCACGGAGTCTCCTGTCATTCCTGCACTGGCAAGAAAACTGTTAATAAAACCATCTGTCGAGAAAATAGCCAGAGCCACCGCATATACCAATACCCAGCTGATAAAGTTTGGAATCGTGGTAAATGTCTGAACAAAGCGGCGAAATCTTAAATTCTTAATCTCTGAAAGAAAAATGGCAAATGCCATGGCCACCCAACTGGTAGCAATCCCAAGCCCGCTCATTGCCAGGGTATTTCGCAGGACCCTTACAATATCCCGCTTAGTTGCATCATTCTGGAACAAAGAAACAAACCATTTGAGACCCACAAAATTATCCTTATTCAGTTCCGAACCAGAGGTATAATCAAAAAACGCATATCGCCAGCCCCATAAAGGTAAATAAGAAAAGACAAAAATCAAAGCTGCAAAAGGTAAAAACATAAGAAACAACTTGAACTTTGATTCCATCTCAAATTTTGCATCCTTCTCCGGCTTTTCTGTCAACAGAAGAACGATAAGAGAAGTAATTAAAGTAAGAGCAGCCACCACTAAAAAGAAAACAAAGCCACTTGGAAAAACTGGGCCAACTTTCTCAAGATTGGTCGTCTGAGCCACGTTAAGATACCCTATGTAGATACCACCAAGTCCTGCTAACTGAAGAACGCCACCCAAAACACCAAGGCGATTCCCCAATTGCTTACACTTTAAATTACCAACTGACAAGCATCCACAGGCAACTGCCGTTCCAATTCCCAAAAGGGTAGTCAGACTGGATATAAATATAATCATAAAGGCAGATGGGTCTACCCAACCTTTCATAAATGCTCTGCCGCACTCTGCCACCAGATTAGAATAAAACAATCCGGATGTGAACAATGACATATTTTTACTGATTAATCCACAGACCCTGGCCGGATTAATGGCCGGAAAAAACATCATAACGGCTGATAACAGGATCGTAATTCTAAGCAGCATGTAGGTCAGTGCTGCTAACGTTCCTTTTTTCGATGCTTCTCGATTCATCTCTTTCCTCCTCATTTTTCTGGAATCAAATCTCATACTTGAAGGCATAACATCATGCTGCTCTTGGCAACATCACTTAATCAATGTCTGAATTCCTATCCCAGTTGTTTTAGCTTAATATTATTATACAAGTGGAATCCTTGAAAAAATACGGTCATTACTTGAGAAAAAATACAGTCACTTTTTGATTTTGGGAAATGAACGTGTTTTCGCTAATACAAAGCAGGCGCACAACTCCCAAGAGAGCTATACGCCTGCCAGTTTTTACCGCTTATTTACTACCTATTTACTTCCTTTTTTCTTGGAGATATATACATAACCACCCGCTGCCGCTGCTGCCACAACCACTACAATAGCAACCACAACAATTGGGGGCACGCCCTTACTTTCTTCTGGCTCTGCCACTACCGGAGCTTCTGCTTCTACCGGAGGAGCTTCCTCTGCCGGGGCACTGATATCTGCACCCGTATTTAATCCAGTTCCCTCCAAGGTAAAGATTACCTTAATCTCATCCGTAGGATTCAATGCGTTTGCCATCACCACCGGATTGTCCTTGGTACCGCTTCCATATGCATTAAAGAGCTCAAGACGCAGTCTTCCATTGTCTTCCAAATCACCCATAATAATATTATCATTTTTGGTACTTACTTTATTTCCGTCTACATACACTTCTACGGTTGCTTTTGCGTCCGTATCCGTGAATGAACCATCTGCTGCTTCTCTTAAAGTTCCCAGATGTTTCATTGCATCACCAAGACCTTCAATATCTACTAAGAATACCAAGGCAGATTCGGTTGGTACTGCAGGTCCGGTCGCACCAATCTGTGCTGCAGTTGTGGTAACTTCCCAACGTCCATCGCCCAGAATTTTAGCATCGCCAGCCACGCCAGGATTATAATTTTCCCATGCGCCGCTACCATCTGCAAACATCATGAAAGCATTGAAGTCTGCTGGCATAACATATTCTTCTTCCGCTGCTGCTTCCCCGACTCCCTGCATTAAGGTATAGGTTACTTCTACTGTTTTAATATCTTTAAAAGTATCACCAGCTACTGGTGTTGGCGTACAATCTGTCAAATCACCGTCAAGCGTACGTCCCTTTACTTCATTTGCCCATGCATTATAAAGATTGGTTCTGGTCGCTACGCCATCATCGGAGTTTGTATAGGTCTTTCCTAAGGCTACTTCTTCCCCGTTAATCTTAACAGAGTCAATCTGCATATAACCATCTGGGAAATATTGCTCTCCACCTTCAATTTCTACATCTAAAAATGCCATATCAGGGCAAACGCCGCCATCAACTCCGGAAAAATCAAGAGATACGGTGTACTGTCCATATCCAGTTACCATGGTGTTGTTGGCTGCTACTGGTGAGTAATCATTTCCATCAAACCAGTACTGTACTTGAAAGGCACTGTCTGCCATGGATAGGTAGCTTGTTGTTCCTTCTGCCGGCAACTCTTTTGCTGCTACCGGAGCCGCAATCGTATTAGCAAATGCTTCGATACCATCTCCTAGTGTGAAGGTTACTTCAATGGTCTTAATATCCTTTATGGTATCACCAGCTAATGGGGTCGCTGTACAATCGGTCTTATCACCATCAGCGGTACGTCCGCTTGGTATATCATTTGCCCATGCATTGTAAATGTTGGTTCTGGTATCCGTTCCGTTGTCAGATGATGTATAGGTTCTTCCCAGCTCCACTTCACTTCCATTGATTTTAACAGAGTCAATCTGCATAAAGCTGTTTGGATATAGGGTTTCTCCATCCTTAATTTCCACATCCATAAATGCCATATCCGGTGCTACTCCACCGTCTACGCCTGATAAATCAAGACTTACGGTATACTGACCATATCCGTTTACCGCAGCATTTTTTGCCACAACTGGGGCATAATCATTTCCGTCAAACCAGTACTGGACTGCAAAGTTATTATCTGCAAAGCTCAAGTAAGCCGTTGTTTCCCCCTCTGCCTTAACCACTGCGGAAGGCACATTTGCGGCAGAAACAGCCAATACAACTGCGCAAAAGGATGCGAACAGTTTTTTAATTGTTTTTTTCATACCTTTTCCTCCTATTATTCACAAATCTCTTTGTGTTGGGTTTTTTACCCTAATAAGAGTCTATTCGATTTGGCATTTATTAAAAACCGTTCCTTTTTCACATGATATACCTGAAAAATTTTACATTTCTCTCAATCATCCAGTTATGGGCATAGGAAAACCATAAAGAACTCAGCTTTTATATTGTTCCAGTGTGAGAAGCGTTACTAAGGCAGTTTGTTGACTGCCTTAGTAACGCTTCTCATGCTTCCTCTTCCAAATTTTTTAGAGGGAGGGTAAGGGAAACCGTAGTTCCTTCTCCCAGCTTACTTTTTATGTCCATACCATAAGACTCACCATAACATAGACGAATTCTCTGGTTAATATTATAAAGCCCTATGCTGGACCGCAGCTTGGAGTTGGGGGTATCGATTTTCTTTTTCAAAGCTGCCAGTTCTTCTTCACTCATTCCCTGACCGTTATCTTGAATATGAATGAGGATGCAGCCACTTCCCCTGGTATCTACCTGGATGGTTATCATACCATTTTGCTCTACCTGCTCCAGTCCATGGATAATAGCATTTTCCACAATTGGTTGTAAGAGAAGCGGCAAAATTTCATACTCTCCAGTCTCCAATCCTTCCTCTATTTCCAACTGGTAATTAACCCGATCTGCAAAACGCATTCTTTGAATTTGCAAATAAATCTCAATATAATCAAGTTCATTCTTCAAACTGGTTGAGGCCGTTCCGGTATTTTCCAAAACATAGCGCATGGATTTTCCCAACAGTTTAATGCTGTTTGCCACTTCCCGATTGCCAGCAGTAAGGGCCTTCATTCGGATGGTCTCCAATGTATTGTAAAGGAAATGAGGATTAATCTGGCTGGCCAGCATTTTAAATTCCATAACCTGCTGTTCATTTTGAAATTTTTGCTCTGTGATACGAGCCTCATACATCCGCTTGTCCTTCTCCTTAATTTTTTGAACCATGACTTCTAAATCAGCAAATGCTTCGGAAAGCTCGTCCTCACCATAGAAATTGTTGATTATATTGTAGTTTTCCTTACTGGCTTTGTGCATCTCTTCCCGAAGTACATCCACACGCCCGGTAAAATACTTGGTAAAGTAATGAATCAAAATAGCCGGAATAGAAACGGCCAGCAAAAGAATAAGACCACAGGTAAACAAAATGGAATTGAGGTTTTTATAAGCTTCTTTATTTAGCGTGCAAATATAGATCTTAGCGGTGGATTGGTATACCGATAAGGTCGTGGTTGACAAAAGATACTTTACCTCCCCTTGTTGGTATGGTCCGGTGTACTGGTAATGCGCATCCTTATAGTCAATGGGGATATCGGCTCGTTGACCATACTTATCCCGAATTCCACTATAAAAAACGCCTTCCTGATTTAAGGAAAGTTCGGTGTAGTAATCATTGGTTTCAATACGACTTTTCAAATTGTTATCACTGATTTTAATAACCATTATTGCATGATACGGTGAGCCAGTGAGTGGAATCTTCCGTACCAAACTCAAATTCCAATAATGATTCCCGTACTTGTCAATGTATTCCATGGGATACCAAACAACGCTGGATTGGTTACTGGCCGTCTGATACCAGTCATACGCTCTGACTTCATCGGTAACTGGATGAAAGCGTTTGGATTCCACTACATTGGGGTTGTCGGTATAAATGGATATATCATCAATTTCTGCGTAATTGAAGACATAGTTTTCCACCGTCCGATAGTTACTGCTCTTTTCTAAAAACTGTGACTGTGATTCATATTGGTAAGTCATTATCTCCTGCAGCCCATTATCAAAAGCTATCGCTTCGGAAATGATGTATATCTGGGAGGTGATTTCGAATAATATGGTCCGAATCCGCATGTTATTAGATTCAATTAAATCATGGTGATAATTTAGCAGCAGCTTGGAGGTATTCCCTAATAGATATCCACCAATGACCAGTACTGGCAGAAGAATCGCTATGACATAAATAGAATATAACTGCTTTTTAATTTTCATCCGGTTAAAGAAATTCTTAGGCTTTTTTATGTGGGTCTTCATTCCGCTTTCCCTTTTCCTTTTTTTCGGTACTCGTTGGGTGTGTCATTCATATACTTGCGAAACTGTTTGCAAAAATAACTGTTGCTGCGAAAACCGGTCATCATGGAAATGGCGGTAACGGATTCATTGGTTTCCTCCAGCAATCTGGCGGCCACCCCGATGCGATGGAGCATAAGGTATTCAAATGGGGTGGTTTTTAGATTTCTTTGAAAGCAACGGCAGCATTCACTCTTGCTAACGTTTATGTGCTCTGCAATTTCCTCCAGGGTAATGGCCTCGATATAGTGTTCGTGAATATATGCAAGGGCTTGATAAATCCGTGCCTCATCCGTGGAAGGCACCGATGGCTTCTCCCGATTATTTTTCCAAAGATTTTGAAGAAGCAGGAACCAGATTCCACACATTTTATTATGAAGGTCATATTCATAGGCATATCCTTTTTCTTCACTTATTTTATACACAGCATGAAGTTCTTCCAAAATCTGAGACTGCCAGGATACCTGTTCGGACAAGACAAAATATTTCACCATATCATTCTGGATATAGGGGGTTACATAACGCGCCCCTAATAAATACCCCTTTTCAATTCCCAAAATCCCTGGGTGCATCACTACTGAAAACATTTTGGTTTCCTCCACATCCCAGGGTATCATCTGATGAAGCACATTGGAGTTGAGAAAAATCCCCTCTCCTACTGCCAGCTCATGACAGACATTTCCCGACCAGACTGAGGCACCGCCTTTTACCGCTACAACAAACTCCAACTCCTCATGCCAGTGCCAGGGTACCGTACCAGCCACATATTTGGTAAAATCATTCCAGTATACATCCATGGGAAAATGCAGAGAACCATGCTTGATTTTTTCCTGCAGTCCCTGCTCATTCCCCTTTTTTCTTGCATTTTCCATCTTTGGCTCCCATCTGCACGCCCTGCGTGCATACTAATAAGGGGGAGTGAACGTTTTCTTTCACTCTTGGCTCCCATCTGCGTGCTCATGGCTCTCATCTCCCCACTTGGCAGGCGTAAAATGTTATTTTAATCATATAACAAACAAAAGAGAAGCGCAATATAATTATATAATCTGCTAATATCATTTCTTGTAAATATTGTTTTAAGTAATATACTTATATTATAATAATCAAATCATATAAAAAAGTATACAGGTCAGCTCGTATCCGATTCTATCGATTTGGACAACAAATCAGTATTCCGAACTCATTATGGAGCTGCCATGAACGCAAATTAAAATGGTATGAACTTATATTGCATGTACTTATTATGAGGCAATGAGTTCAGAAAGGAGATTTTATGAAATTCAGTAACGGATGCTGGCTGCAAAAGGAAGGCTGTGAATGCTTTGCGCCAAAACAGGCCTATTTTACCAAAGTGGAGGAAAAGGAAGTGACCATCTGTGCTCCTACCACTCTCATTGTGCACAGAGGAGATACTCTGGGCGGGATTAACCTTACGGTAAAAATCACCTCTCCGATGCCAGAAATTCTTCGGGTGCAGACCTGGCATCATGCCGGAATGTTAAAAAAGGAACCACAGTTCGATTTGGATCTGGCTAATTCTCTTCCTTTAAACGCGGAAGAGACAGAAGATATGGTAATCGTAAAAAGCGGCTCTTTATCCCTGGAAATCACCAAAAATCCATGGTCTATGATTTATAAACGAGATGGAAAGGTGATTACCAAAAGCAGCGGCCGGGATCTGGCTCTTATGAAAACCGACTGGAAGGGCCTTGCCTATGATAAGGGTGACTATGAAAACACCTATATCCGCCAGCAGCTCTCTCTATCGGTCAATGAATTAATTTATGGTATGGGTGAACGCTTCTCTCCTTTTGTAAAGAACGGACAATCGGTGGATATCTGGAATGCTGACGGTGGCACCAGCACGGAACAGTCCTATAAAAACATACCTTTTTATGTATCCAATCAGGGCTACGGTGTCCTGGTGAATCATCCGGAAAATGTATCCTTTGAAGTAGGAACAGAAATGGTTACCCGAGTGGAATTTTCTGTAGAGGGAGGATATCTGGATTATTTTTTAATCAATGGCCCTACTATGAAAGAAGTTCTTACCCGATACACCGATTTATCTGGCAAACCATCACTTCCAGCACCTTGGACCTTTGGTCTGTGGCTCTCCACTTCCTTTACTACCAATTATGATGAAGGAACGGTTATGAGCTTTATTGACGGTATGTTAGACCGGGGTATCCCACTTCGCACCTTCCATTTTGACTGTTTCTGGATGAAGGAGTTTCACTGGTCCGATTTCCTTTGGGATGATCGTGTATTCCCAGACCCAGAGGGTATGCTAAGACGAATCAAAGCAAAGGGCTTAAATATCTGTGTTTGGATTAATTCTTACATCGGTCAGGAATCCCGCCTATTTGAAGAAGGAAAAGAAAATGGCTATTTCTTAAAATGGAAAAATGGTGATGTATGGCAATGGGATATGTGGCAGCCAGGAATGGCACTGGTTGACTTCACTAACCCAGATGCTTACAAGTGGTTTCAAGATAAACTGGAAGTACTGATGGATATGGGTGTGGATTGCTTTAAAACCGATTTTGGTGAAAGAATCCCAACCGATGCTGTCTACTTTGATGGTTCTGATCCAAAGAAAATGCACAACTACTATACTTATCTATACAATCAGTGTGTATATGAACTTTTAGAACGGAAACGTGGAAAAGGAAATGCGGTTCTCTTTGCCCGTTCTGCCACTGTCGGCGGACAAAAATTCCCGGTTCACTGGGGCGGTGATTGCTGGTCCGATTATGAATCCATGGAAGAGAGCATCCGTGGCGGTTTGTCCTTGATGATGTCCGGCTTCGGGTATTGGGCACATGACATTGGCGGCTTTGAGCACACTTCCACTGCCGATGTTTACAAGCGCTGGGTAGCTTTCGGTCTGCTCTCCTCCCACAGCCGTCTCCATGGCAGCTCTTCTTACCGGGTTCCATGGGTATACGATGAAGAGGCTGTGGATGTGGTACGTTTCTTCACTCGGCTGAAAGCCAAAATCATGCCATATCTTTACAAAACGGCTGTGGAAACTGCCAAAACCGGAATCCCAACCATGCGGAGTATGGTTCTTGAATACACAAATGACCGGAACTGTGCTTACCTGGATAAACAATATATGCTTGGTGATAATATATTGGTCGCTCCTATCTTTAACGAAGAAAGCCTGGGTGAATGTTATCTTCCAGAAGGCATCTGGACTGATTTCTTCACTGGCGAAGTCAGAAATGGCGGCACCTGGATGTCAAAGACCTATGACTACTTAAGCCTTCCTTTAATGGTAAAGGAAAATGCCATCATTGCCTTAGGTTCCCAGGACGACCGACCCGATTATGATTATGAGAAAGGCTGCGAATTGCGTATCTACGAACTTGCTGACGGTAAAAGTGCTGATACTGTTGTTTACGGCATGGATAACCAAGTTCGACTATCCATCAGCGCTGAGAACAAAAATGACGTTCTTACTATTTCTGTAGATACCAGTGAATCCTATACCATTCGTTTGGTAAATCGGACCGCTGCCAATGTAACAGGGGCCTCTATGGAAATCAAAGGCAATGACACAATTATAAAAGGGAACGGAACGGTTTCCGTATCAGTAATAATGTAATCACTCAAATTATTGTAACACACAAAATATTTAATATACAAAATATATAATATACAAAAAAGTCCCTGCACCATCAACCTGATATACTCCCTTGACTTTTATCACAAGAAGGGGCAGATTAGGTGGTGCAGAGACTTTCTGAGATAGACCTTTTTATGCATCTTATGTCTTTTCCAAAAAAATTTGGGATAATACATGTACAACCGCCGTATCGGCAAATGGTTTGGACAAATGATAATCCATACCATTGGCTAATGACTTATGGACATCTTCCAAAAATGCATTAGCGGTCATGGCTATTATGGGGATTGACTCTGCATCTCTCCGGTTCATCTGGCGGATTTCCCGTGTTGCCGCAAAGCCATCTTTTCGTGGCATCATAATATCCATGAAAATAACATCATAGTATTCTTCCGGTGAGGAGTAAAACATCTTAATGGCTTCTTCTCCATCCTTGGCCCATTCCGTTAGCATCCCAAGCTTACGCAGGCGAATGTCGGCAATTTCCATATTAATTTCATTGTCTTCCACAATTAAGGCTCTTTTATTGGAAAAATGAGGCGGTAGGATATTTTTATTAACGATATCTCCCTTTATGTCTATGTCGGAAGACGGTTCCATTACTTTATACCGGAAAACAAAGGTCAGTTCGATCTGAGTCCCTTCCCCACATTTGCTTTCCAGATGTATGTTCCCGCCCATAAGTCGGGTAAGGCGGTCCACAATGGATAAGCCCAGCCCGGTGCTTTCCGTATTACTGTTAAAGCTTTCCCGTTCAAAGGAGTTAAATGCTTTACTTACAAATTCCTCTGACATGCCAATTCCATTGTCTTTTACCATAAAACGCACTCGTAAGTGCTCATCTCCAATCAGTTCGGAAAAAACGATAAATTCTACTTTACCACCTGATGATGTATATTTTATCGCATTTGATAAGAGGTTTACCATAATCTGTTCCAATCTGCTGGCATCCGTATAAATACTTCTTTTATAAGCGCTCAGGAGTTTAAAGCTAAGTTCGATGCCTCTTTCTTCCGCCATGGGTCTTATCATGGCTTCCAAATGCTCCATGAAGGTACCAGAGGACAACCACTGATAATCCAGTTCCATCTTTCCACTTTCTATTTTAGACATATCCAGAACATCATTAATCAGGCGCATGAGATAGCCAGAAGAAACATTGGCTTTATCAAGATATCTTAGCCCTTCCTCATCCACATGGTTCCGAAGTACCTCCAGCATCCCCATAATGCCATTTAATGGGGTACGGATGTCATGAGACATGTTGGCCAAAAAATCGCGCTTTGCACTGGTGGCTTTCTGAGCATTACTAAGCGCTTCCTCTAAAACCCGCTTCTGTTGGCGCTCCTTTTCAATTCGTTTTTCTACCAGTTCTTCAATCTGTCGTTTGTAGGATTCTTCCCGCATTTTCTGCTCCGTTACATTAGATGCAACGCCAATTGCCCACACTGGTTTATCATCATTATTAAGGATGGTATTGTAGTGAATCGTATGCCATTCGTATTTTCCCTGCTTGGTCTTCAATCGGATATCGGCTTCCACAAACTCTTCCCCATTTTGAATTTTCTCAAACATCCTCCGATATGCTTCCACACATTCCTCACTTATGACATCCTCTTGAAAAAGAGCCTGATCAAAATTTTTGATAAAGACTGGCAGCCCAAACCTATCTGCCGATTCCAGAGACTGCTCACAGGTATTATTTACAATATCATATTCCCAAAAATAAAGACCGGCCAGTTTCACTGTACGAAAAAACTTTTTTTGTTCCAGCTCCATTTGTGTTTCTAATTCGGCAATTCGCTGTTCATATTCCCTCTTCTCCACTTTTATACTCCTTTCCAAGAATCTCATTTTTAAGATGTAAATCGACGTTTCCCCAAAACGTTTCTAGGACTATTATACCAGTGCAATTTCGTCTTTTCAATATTTTTTGACTAAAAACCTCACAAAAAGACAACAAAATTCATGGAATCCTGTTGTCTTTTTGCTATTTTTCTATGGGGATATTCTTTATCCAATAATGTTTCTAATACCTTCACAAATCCGTTTTGCCACTACAGGATTATTCATAGTATATAAATGGATTCCCTCTACATCATTTGCCAACAGGTCAATAATCTGGCTCAAAGCATAGGCCATACCAGCATCGAAAAGAGCTGTTTTGTCATTCTCGTAGCGGTTTAATATTTTTTGAAAACGTTTCGGAAGAGATGCACCGCATAAAGTTACCATCCGCTCAATTTGGGCTTTGTTAATCACCGGCATAATGCCAGCAGTAACAGGCACCTGAATCCCGGCAATTCTGGCATCCTCAACAAAGGAATAAAACAGATCGTTCTCAAAAAACAGCTGGGTTATCAGAAAATCAGAGCCTGCCTCCACCTTCTCCTTTAAATGGGTCAGCTCACTAATCCGGCTCTCTGATTCCGGATGACATTCGGGATAGCAGGCTCCAGCCACGCAGAAATCAGCCTTTTGCTTTATGTAACGGGTAAGCTGGGATGCATGAAAAAAATCATCCTTTTGAAGAATATCCGGGTTTTTGTCACCACGGAGGGCCAGTATGTTTTCAAGTCCATTTTCTCCCAGTACCGCAACAAACTGGTCAATTTCTTCCTGGGAATAGCTTAGGCAGGTAAGGTGTACCAAAGGCTCTACGTGGTACTGATGTTTGATTTTTTTTGCCAGCTCGATGGTCCGGTTGTTGTTGGAGGTACCTCCGGCTCCAAAGGTTACGCTGATAAAATCCGGTTTTAACTCACATAAAATATCCAGGGTCTCGTCGATATCTTTTAGTGCGGTGTCCCGTTTGGGAGGGAATATTTCAAAAGAAAGTACTGGTCTTTTTTGTTTGAAGCGTTCTTGTATTTTCATAGGGTATGTTTTATCCTTTCCTTGGTTTATAGCTTAGGACATTTATTTTTTATTATAATTAAAATCGGTATCCTTGTAAAATATTAAAAAAACAAGTTTGACATAGTCTAATCCTATAGCAAACTTGTTTTTATTGTTCCGTATATTTCTGCAATGCCTGCATATAAGCATTGCCAAAGCGGCTGAGAGTCATGTTACTCTGCATAATCGCTCCCACCCGAATATATTCCTCTACCATCAGGGGTTTTGCGATAATCTCCTGTCCATTTAGTTCCTGGCTGATAATACCCGTACTGATGGTGTATCCATTCAGACCGATGACCAGATTAAACAGGGTTGCCCGATCTCGGACCTTAATATTCTTATCCCGCTCCAGTGTACTTAATATTTCTTCCGAAAAATAGAACGAGTTATAATCGCCCTGTTCAAAAGATAAATAAGGATACTCCTTCAGTTGTTCCAGTGTAATTTCCTTACACTTTGCCAGAGGATGCCTGGAACTGATAAATACATGTGGTTTTGCCACAAATAATTCCTCAAATTTCAAACCATTCTGCTTAATGAGTTTCATGATAATGTCCTCATTGGTACTACAGGTATAGAGGATTCCCAATTCACTTTTTAAATGGCTCACATCTTCGATTATTTCATAGGTCTGGGTCTCCCTCAGGGTAAAATCATATTGGTCTTCCCCAAATTCTTTGATCACATCTACAAAGGCATTGACCGCAAAGGAATAATGCTGGGTTGATACGGAAAACTTTTTGCGATGCTTTTTCCCACTTTTATATTTTTCTTCCAGCAAGTCTGTCTGTTCCAGAATCTGACGGGCATAACCTAAGAATTCGTCACCTTCGTTGGATACCACAATTCCTTTATTGGTCCGGTTAAAGATGGTGATCTGCATTTCACTTTCCAGTTCTTTAATGGCATTAGTTAGACTTGGCTGCGAAAGAAACAGCTCCTTGGCAGCGTCACTGATAGTGCCTTTTTCCGCTACGGTTACTACGTATTTTAATTGCTGTAGGGTCATTTCCTGCTCCCATCTGCACATTACTGTACATTATTTCATTGCGCACTTATAATACTTCTTTTACAAACATTATATCTGAAATCTTCCTATATCACAATCCTGCATTGTGGCAGACTTTTCTCCAGCTCTTCCAACTGCTCTTTTGCTACCGGATTATCGGATAAAATAAGAATCTCCAGATTTTCTAATCCTGCCAGAGCCTGAAGGTCCTCTATCCCATTATTACTAAGATTAAGGTATTTTAATTGGGAAAGCTCCACCAATGGAGATATATCTTCAATCTGGTTGTTGGATATGTCCAGACGTTCCAATGCTGTCATGGCAACTACAGGTGAAATATCCTTAATTTTGTTATGGTCAAGGGCAAGCACTTGAAGCTTTGACATGTTTTGGAGAGATGAAATATCTTTTACTTTATTTTTGGATAGGGATAAATATATAAGCTCATCGGCCTTTTCCAGAGCAATCAGGTCCGAAATCTGATTTCCACCCAGTTCCAACTGTTTTAGCGAAGTCCAATCATGGGTCATATCCAATTCTGTCAGGTCCGTATTATACCAATCCTGTAATTGTACATCCTCCTGCTCCACCACTTCCCTCTGCTCTTCTTTGAGCGTTTCACTCGCTTTTTCCCATTCCTGAGATACCGTATCCGATACGTTGTCTAATATTTCTGTATATTTTTGGTTCACTAGAAAAGATTTTATTCCCGCACCAAAAACAAGACACAAAACAGCAAGTCCCATCGCAGCCATTCCTAGTATCAATAACTTTTGATTTTTCAGCTTCTTCTTTTCCATTTCCAGAATATTCAGGCTCTTACCTTCCTTGTGATGCCGCTCGCCTGACATTTCCAATGCATTTTTACCTGGCTCCAGCATTACCGTAGAGGAATACATGTCCACTGTCTTTTCTTCGTCTGCGACCGCCAACTGACCAACTCCCATATTCATTCCGGTCGGTATGTAAGAAAATTCATAATCAACCGCTTCCAGTGCTTTCTTAAATTCTTCGGGCGTTTGGTAGCGTTCTTCCGGATGATAGGCACAGGCTTTTAAGATAACCGAGCTCACCGTTTCGGTTCCATAGGCTGGTTTTGTCAAAGCTTCGCCACTAAACCGCCTTTGCAAGGCCTCTTGCTTCTGGGTATGGGAAATCACCTCTGCGGAGACTGGAAGGAAAGGAATCCTTCTTCCATTTAACAAGGTGTATAAAACAATCCCCAATGAATATATGTCTACCCGGATGTCATATTCCTGGCCTTTGTAGACTTCCGGAGCCATGTATTCATAGGTTCCCTTTACCGACATGGCCGTTGCATTTTTTTCCATCTGTCGGGCAATACCGAAATCACCCAGCTTATAGTCTCCATCTTGGGAAATAAATATATTGTCCGGTTTAATATCCCGATGAATAATTCCTCGTTTGGAACATAGCACCAGTGCATTGCAGATATCCTTTCCCAGCTTTATTACTTCATGTACTGTAATGTCCTTTGACAAAACATATTCATTTAAGCTGGTAAGAAGCTCCATGCGAATAAATATGTCGTAACCAATGCCTTCCGCTTTGGGAAGTATTTCATGATCCTCATAGCTTACAATATTGCTTTTTCCTTTTAGTTCTGCCATGAGACAGATTTCACTGTATAAATCCTTAACCAATCCTTCATAATACAGGCTGGCGCTTTTTTCCGTCATGCCTTCATATAGAATTCGCTTTACCTCATCCTCTGATTTTGGTATGGAAATTACCTTTAATGCAGAAGAATGCCGTTTCCCGAAATCTTGCCGGTAGATGCGATATACACTACCAAAGCTTCCTTCCGCAATTTTATTTTCCACATACCAGCTTCCCCAGATGGGTTCTTTTGCTTTCAATTCTTCTATTTTCATTTTTTGCTCCCATCTGTGCGCTTTGGCGCACGTGAAAATCAAACTAATTTTTCCTGGAATAACTCGTGGAACTCCTTCAGCCCTTGGATTTCCCGTATATCCTTCTTCATATTTGCTGATATCTTCCCTTTGACGTTTTTGATAATAAGCATAAACAATCGGATTCCGTGGCTTTCCTTTGCTTGAAACATATATTTGCTGTACCACAGGAAAATAAAAGATTGCCTATAATCTTCGGTTTCCCTGTTTGGTCGGACATTCTCCACCTTTTCCACCTGACGAAAAATTCACTGGAGCTATTCCTGCAAATTTCGCCAGTTTATCTGTATTGGGAAATCGATTTACATCACAATAAATGGCTTCGATTTTTTTATAATCCTAGTAGGTATTTTTAGAAAGTTTTAGTGCAATAATGTATGTAATAACATCAGTTTTATTTCCAACCATTAGCAATTAGAAATTTATCTGGAATCCGCAACTCGATTTGCTCTTGTAGTTCTCTAAAAAACACATTAAAATCTGCTTTATCCCACCATTTTTGTGAACTTTCTAGACTTATTCCTCTTTCTCCAATTATTATGCAACATCCAAATCTACCTTTATCATAATTTATTCTCATTGGAAAGTAATTATAAGCTGTAAATTCTATGCTAAATGAACGATAATTTGGATCATCTATCACATCTAAAATACAGAAGTCCCCCGCTTTTTCTCCATACTCTTGACCTATCATATCACAAAAATTATTTGCCATTATTTCTGTATCATTTAATTGCATACCAATAATCTCCTCTCTTCCAAAGATTGTACTGTTTGATTTTTGGAAAATCCGTCTTGTATTTTTCTAACCTCATACTGGTATTCGTTTTCCAACAGTGGAAAAATCTCTACAGGATTCCATTCATTTATTATTTCTAATAGATTTACATTCATATGAAACCTCCCTATACCTTACCATTTTTCACCCAGGATTCAACCATGCTTTGTGTAACACCACACTCTCCCATTCTTTGAAGTCCATGGTTGGAAACTTTTAACCAATCTACCTTTGTGTCGGGATTTTCTACTAATGTACCTGCTTTTCCAAAGCTATCGCCTATCTTAGCTAGTGCACCATCTTCTAAATAACTAGACCATTCGCTGGTCTGATTTCCCGAGAGCACGAATGAAAAAGCCTCAGTGTAGCCCGCTACACCTACGTTTTTTCATCCGTACTCTCGAAAAATCATCCTCACCGATTGGT
>JAVBLX010000198.1:0-11443 GCA_031553075.1 Acetivibrio sp. | reverse complement strand
CAATCCCTCCCAGTGCCTTAGTGAAACGGAATTGAGACTCTGGGGTATTGTGGAGGGCCGCTGCCCGAGACAATTCCCCGCATAGAGGCTCAATGGAGTGGGTGGAGCGTGGGCACTGGGAGGGATTGGAAAGACGCTGGTTCAGGCGTTCGAAGTCTATATCTCAGGAGCGTCCTCGCCACCCAAACACAAAGTTATTTCGCTTCTTCCGCTTTCTCAACTTCCACAATCGCATCCTTCTTCATCGGAATACGACAATTCTTATTGCTACCAAACTCAACAATAACAATCTCATCCATTACATCAATCACAACACCATAAAACCCACTGGAAGTAAGAATACTATCTCCAATTGCAATGCTTGCAACAAGAGCTGCATGCGCTTTCTGCTGCTTTTTCTGTGGTCTCATCATCAGAAAATAGAAAATTCCAATCAGTGCTACAATGTAAACAACCATTCCAATTCCACCTATTGCACTTCCTTCTGCTAATACTGCTGTTAAATTCATATCTTGTTTCCTCCTAAAATTTATTATTCGCCGCTTTCAAATCCGGCTAACTTAGCTTTTTTATATTCTTTATATCTTCCCTGTTCAATCGCTGCTCTGATTTCTTCCATCATTTCATTGTAGAAGTACAGATTGTGCATAACAAGAAGTCTAAGTCCTAACATTTCTTTTGCTTTCAGCAAATGGCGGATATAAGCCCGGCTGTATGTCTGGCATGTGGGGCATCCACAGGTTTTGTCAATTGGGCTGTCATCCAGTTCGTATTTTGCATTGAGCAGATTCATTTTACCGTGATTTGTATAGGCATGTCCATGTCGGCCGTTTCTGGCAGGATACACACAATCGAAGAAATCTACTCCACGTTCCACGCCTTCCAAAATGTTGGCAGGTGTTCCTACTCCCATGAGATAGGTTGGTTTTTCAAGAGGCAGATAAGGAACCGTCTGATCTAGAATATCATACATGGCTTCATGGCTTTCACCAACCGCCAAACCGCCTACCGCATAACCATCCAAATCCATGTCAGAAATTCTCTTTGCATGCTCAATGCGGATATCGGCAAAGGTACCTCCCTGATTAATGCCAAATAACATCTGCTGCTTGTTGATTGTATCCTCCAGCTGATTGAGACGTCTCATCTCAATCTGGCATCGCTTCAGCCACCTGGTGGTCCGGTCAACTGAATTCTGTATATATTCTCGTGTAGCTGGGTGAGGGGGGCATTCATCAAAGGCCATGGCTATGGTAGAAGCCAGATTGGACTGAATCTGCATACTTTCCTCTGGTCCCATAAATATCTTCCTGCCATCAATGTGGGAATTGAAATAAACACCCTCTTCTTTTATCTTTCGAAGGCCGGCCAGTGAAAAGACCTGGAATCCACCAGAATCGGTAAGAATCGGTTTGTCCCAGACCATAAACTTATGAAGACCGCCCAGCTGCTTAACCACTTTGTCTCCCGGCCTCACATGGAGATGGTACGTATTAGACAGCTCTACTTGGGTCTTAAGCCCTTGAAGGTCCTGGGTTGATACTGCACCTTTTATCGCTGCGGCAGTCCCTACATTCATAAAAACGGGAGTCTGGATTGTGCCATGCACGGTGTGAAACTCTCCTCGCTTTGCATTGCCGTCCCGGCATAATAACTTGTACATAAAATAACCTTTCCAACTGATATATTTAA
Source organism: Acetivibrio sp. (assembly GCA_031553075.1). Classification (GTDB taxonomy): domain Bacteria; phylum Bacillota; class Clostridia; order Lachnospirales; family Lachnospiraceae; genus DIGJ01. The sequence continues at coordinate 9,751 of JAVBLX010000198.1, read as the reverse complement.
CCAATAATCCAAGTATACAGTCTCCCCTTTTCTTTTTCAACCATTTTATAAAATTTTAGGATTTATTGCGGGGTTTAGACTTGTATAAAATTGTCATAATTGGTAAAATAACCTTGAGACAACTAACATATGGGGGAAGCTAATATGTCATTAAAAAAATCACTGCGAATTTTACTTATTTTATTTTCTACGATTCCCGCACTGCTGATTGGTATCCTTATATATGCTTATCTGGGAGATACCTTAATTTCTCACCGCACCGAAACTCTGACTTACCTTGCAAAAGCCAACTCTGAGCAAATCCAGTCTGTTTTTCAATCCCTGAGTAATGAATTAGAAACGCAAAGTAAATCCCCTGTCTATTCCATTTGTTTACAAAATTTGCAGAAAGCAAATACAGAAAACAACCATCATTCAGCAATTAACGAAAAGAATATACGTGAAACTCTTTTTGACCTGGCAAACCACAATTCCATTAGCGCACGTTTTACTTTATATGATACAGACCTGTGCATCATTTCCAGTTGTGATTCCCAACATGTGGGTAATTCAAACGATATTCGTTCCGATTTACTTATTTTATCCGGTGAGCAAAAATCCTGTGTTATGGATACTGTCTTTGAAGATGGTGCCTACAGTATTGATTTTGCTGTTCCTGTTTATGATTCCCTGGAAGATCAATTATTAGGATATTTGGGGTGCACTATCAATGCCCCTTATCTTCAAGGATTAATGGAAACCTCTTATGCCGGTGAAAGTGGCGATACCATCCTTTTGGATAGCCACCACCGAATTATTTATTCCAAAAAACCTGAGCTTATTGGCACCAGTTTTGATTCCAAATTACTGGATAGTCTGCTTTCCGCCACTGACTCTAAGTCCAGCAAAATAAAATCCCAGCTGAAAATGATAAATGGAAAGGAACAGCTTTTTGTTCTTTCCAGCTTTTCCCGAGGAGAATGGCATATTATCATATCCCAAGATGTGTCTGAGATTACAGCCTCTTCCAATTTAATTATGGGTACTATTTTGCTTTCTCTTCTGGCTATACTTGGGATTGTTTATTTTGCTGCTGGAAAGATTGCTTATTATTACACAAATCCCATTTACGAACTACGAAACACCATGAAAAAGGTTTCTAACGGTGACTTTAATGTAAGCTGTCAGGTAGATGACCAGAATGAAATCGGGGATTTGGCCAGAAACTTTAATAAAATGATAAAGATCATTCAGTCCAGCTATGATGATTTGGCTGCTATGCATGAACAACTGCTTGACAACGAAGAAGAAATCCGCGCCAATTATAATCACATTGAATATCTGGCATATCATGATTTGTTAACCAACTTGCCGAATAAATTATATTTTCTGGAGCAGGTAGATTTGCTTTTCAGCCTGCCGGAAAACAAGGATCTGTCCCATGGAATCTATTTCCTTGATATGGACAACTTCAAAACCATTAATGATACCCTTGGTCATGATTTGGGGGATGAAATCCTGACTGCCAGTGGCAAAAAGCTTTCCACCCTCTTATCCTCCAAAGATATTCTGGCACAGGTTGGCGGCGATGAATTTTTATTATTTAAATATGACATCGGTTCTGAAGAAAAGGCTTTGCATTTCTCTTCCCAGATACTTTCGGCTTTTGCAAAACCTTTTATTATCCGTAAAGAAACCGTCTATGTCGGACTCAGTATCGGTATTGCCCTTTACCCGCAGCATGGCAATGCACACAAAGCATTAGTTAAAAATGCTGACATTGCTATGTACAAATCCAAAGAGCTTGGTCGGAATCGGGCTTCTGTATTTGATAAGTTTATGGAAAATGAACTAAATCGAAACATCGAAATTTTAGATATTCTGCGGACTGCCGTTGAGAATCACGAGGTATACCTTATGTATCAACCTCAAATTGACAGTAATACACATGAAATTATCGGCTTTGAAGCACTGATGCGAATCAACAGTCAAAAGTTGGGACCACTAGCTCCAAAAGAATTTATTCCCATTGCAGAAGAGAGTGGTTTGATTGTGGATCTTGGGCTTTGGGCGCTTAGGGAGGCCTGTCGATTCAACAAGCAGCTAATTGATATGGGCCATGACCCACGAGCTGTTTCCGTAAACATCTCCTCCATTCAATTAAACCAGGATAATTTTATCCAAACGGTAAAGGAGGTTCTGGAGGAAACGGAACTTCCTCCTCAATATTTAGAACTGGAGATAACCGAAAGCACCTTAATTTCTTCCCTGATAGATTCTGCTCAACTCCTGCAGGATTTTCAGAGCCTGGGTGTACGGATTTCCCTGGATGACTTTGGAACCGGATATTCTTCTTTAAAATATCTAACCAGCCTGCCTATCAATACTTTGAAGATTGACAAATCCTTTGTTGATAATATTTGTAGTAATTCTAAGGACAATTACATTGCCAGATCCATTATCAAGCTGGCTCATCAGCTCAACATCAAGGTGATTGCCGAGGGGGTGGAGGATGAACAACAGTTCAACCTATTAAAAGAAGGTGACTGTGACATTATTCAAGGATATCTCTTCAGCCGGCCGTTATTACCTGATATCTTAATTGAGTTACTGGCTACCAGTGTTTCCACTAAATAAAATGTGCAGCCAACAAGCGCAGCGGATAAATACTCTAACTTTATTTAACTGTTGATATGAAAAAGCCAGGATAAAATTAATTATCCTGGCTTTTTCCCCTCTGTCCTTAAATATTATGCAACTGAGTATTTCCGTAAGGTATTCTCAAATCTGCTGTCATATCCGTTACAGGATACATTTAAGGATCTTGTCAGGTCCATGCTTAATACGCCAAGCAAAGACTTTGCATCGACAGTGAACCGATTATAATAAATATCCACATCGAATTCACATTTCCCCGCTTCGTTTACAAATTCTTTCACTTCGTCTGGACCATTTAATTTGATGGTAGCATCCATCTTACTCACTTCCTTATTCATTTAAACAATAACTAACAAAATGGTTTCCACTGTTATTTTACTCATTTTGAAAGAAATCGTCAATAGTTTTGCAAATCCCTTTGCTAAAACTTGTTTTCGTTTTTCATGAAGTTATTTGTCTCTTTCTTCTATTTTTGCCATGTCACTTTTTGTCTAATTTATTCACTTCTACTATAAAAAAGCGGGCTCTCTGAATTGATAGTGGTAAAATGCGAAAGTACATCTCCTAATTTTTAGCACTTTTTCCTGCTCTAATCACCACCCTTTTACACTTCCAGACATATCGCTTCATTAGCACAAGCATTCTATAAAGAATGGTTTTTCATATTCTTCTGGTGTGAGAAAGTTTCACTTTGTGAAATTTAGAATTTTTTATGCTGTGTGTGTTGCTGCCTTAATTCCGAGGTGCCACATTTTGGCTTCTCTTACACCTTTTCCCACTCCAAAGCACAGCAAACTGCCTTTTTCCACCCGCTTCGGCATTTTTCACGCTTTTCTGATTCCATCTTTGGTTCAAAGGTCCGTGACAGTTTCCAATTTTCCCGGATGTCATCCTTGTTTTCCCAATATTTTACCTTAAGCCCAGCCAGATAGGCTGCCCCTAAAGCTGTGGTCTCGATGCATTCCGGCCTTGCTACTATAGTATTCAAAATGTCTGCTTGAAATCCCATCAGAAAATTATTAGCCGAAGCACCGCCATCTACCTTCAAGGTTTTGAGACGAATTCCTGAGGTTTCCTCCATGGCGGTAATCAAATCAGCCACCTGATATGCCAGGGATTCTACCGTAGCACGGATAAAATGTTCTTTCGAAGCACCTCTGGTGAGCCCTACCACGGTTCCTCTGGCATACTGATCCCAATATGGTGCACCCAAGCCGGTAAAAGCCGGAACTACATAAACGCCTGCTGTATCTTCCACTGCATTGCAATATTCCTCGGTCTGGGCTGCTGTTCGAATCATCCGCAGCTCATCCCGCAGCCATTGAATTGCTGCTCCAGCTACAAAAACACTGCCCTCCAGGGCATATTCTACACCGTCCTCCATACCTACTCCAATGGTTGTCAGCAGTCCATTATCTGATTTTACTGCTTTCTTACCAGTATTCATAAGCAGGAAGCAACCTGTTCCATAGGTATTTTTCACATCACCTTCCTCAAAACAGCATTGCCCAAATAGAGCTGCCTGTTGGTCTCCCGCTGCTCCAGCAATAGGTATCTTTCCTCCTACCACATCGGCAGAGGTATATCCATAAAGACAACTGGATGGCATTACCGCTGGCAGCATTGCCTCCGGAATATCTAGTTTTTCCAGAATTGTCTGATCCCATTTAAGAGAATGAATATCGTATAACATGGTCCGGGAAGCGTTGGTATAATCCGTAACAAATACCTCTCCCTTGGTCAAATTCCAAATAAGCCAGGTATCTACTGTACCAAACAATAATTTACCTGTCTGGGCCTTTTCTCTGGCACCTTCTACATGGTCCAGGATCCATTTTACCTTCGTTCCCGAAAAATATGCATCAGGGACTAATCCCGTATGCTCCTGTATATATTGGTCAAATCCTTCCTTTTTTAAACCATCAATAATATCTGAAGTCCTCCGGCATTGCCACACAATGGCATTATAAATTGGTTCCCCAGTCTCTTTGTCCCATACAATGGTGGTTTCTCGCTGATTGGTAATACCAATGGCTGCAATATCGTGGTGGGTAGCTCCTATTTTCCCCATAGCCTCCACCATAACACTGAACTGTGAAGACCAGATTTCTCTTGGGTCATGCTCTACCCATCCTGGCTGGGGAAAAATCTGCGTAAATTCCTTTTGAGCAAGACTCACAATCTCTCCTTTTTTATTAAATAAAATGCACCTTGAACTTGTAGTTCCCTGATCCAATGCAATGATATACTGTTCCATACCTTCTCCTCCTGGTTTGCTCTTTTTATCCCTTTTTCGTACCGTCCACACAAGGTACATTTTTGGTGGCAATAATATTTACCGGTGTCCCGGCCACCCCTTCTATTATAACATCTCCAATAAAAATCGGGGCACAAACTTTTACTTCTTTTAGCTCTGCCATACATTCTTTTATTTTTCCTTTTGGAATATCACTAGCTGTTTTAACTGAAACAAGGGCAAAACTTCCATTTTCCACCTGTACACTTGAAGTTACAATTCTGGTAGGGTTTGTACATTCTTTTTTCCCATAGTCTACGCCCCTTGCACAGGTATTCCCCTCTACTTTTAAAACGACATCTTCCTCAAGCTCAACGGACAACATACAGCCCAAAGGACAGCCAATACAGATTAAATCTTTTTTTTCCATGCTTGCTCCTCCTATCTGCCCGCTTTGGCGGGCGTATAAATCCTCGCTCCCATCTACGATTAGGATACGCTTACTTCTATTAGATATTATGAATGCTTTTCGTTCAAAATTTTAAAGGTTATGGTTTCCAAGTTTTCAAATGCGATTAACTCTTCTTTCTTCAGCTTTATTTCTTCCATTTCACCAGGTGCCATAACCTTCTTTTTGCGATGAATTATTTCTGTATCGTTAAGTAATACCGAAATCACTCCATTTTTATATACATCGCCTACCCGAAACCGAACGATAAGTGTATCTTCCATTTTTTCAGGATGAATCAGAGAAGGCACCGTATATCGTACACCCTCTGCGGCAAATAAGCGAATGCCAGAGGATAGGGCTGCTGGTTCAGATATTATATTTTGAATATATTTTGCTGCATTTTTCCCAGCAACCATCGCCTCTTCTGTCACATAATCCACCAAATCATGAACGTGCAGGACATTACCGCAGGCAAATACACCTTCCATGCTGGTTTCCAGCGATTCATTCACCTCCGGTCCGCTGGTAGCCGGTGTCATAATCACCCCCAAACCATCAGTCAACTCATTTTCTGGTATCAGACCAACGGAAAGGAGCAGGGTATCACAGGAGTAAAATTCTTCGGTTCCTGGAATCGGCATTCTCCTTTCATCCACCTCAGCAAGAGTGATCCCTTCCACCCGTTCCCGACCATGGATTTCTACCACTGTATGACTTAGCTTTAATGGTATTCCATAATCATCCAAGCACTGTACAATATTCCGCTTTAGTCCACCGGAATAAGGCATAAGCTCTGCTACTACCTTTACCGTTGCTCCCTCCAGAGTCATTCTTCGGGCCATAATCAGTCCAATATCTCCTGAGCCTAAAATCACCACTTCTTTGCCTGGCATGAAGCCTTCTATATTTACTAACCGTTGAGCCGTTCCGGCTGAATATACCCCTGCTGGACGAAAGCCCGGAATATTTAAAGCCCCCCGGGCTCTTTCCCGACATCCCATTGCCAATACGATGGCTTTGGCCTTTATAGTAAACAGTCCTTCTTTTTTGTTCATGACGGTTACAAGTTTTCCTGCCTGTGCCTCCAAAGAGGGGTCGGAAGATATGTCCAGTACCATTGTATTCAGTTTATAGGAAATTTCGGCTTTTTCTACCATATCAATATACCGCCAGGCATATTCGGGTCCTGTCAGCTCCTCTTTGAATGTATGGAGCCCAAATCCATTATGAATACATTGGTTCAGAATTCCTCCCAGCTCACCATCACGTTCCAGAATCAGAATACTTTGGACCCCCTGTTCTTTTGCCGCTACTGCAGCTGCCATTCCGGCTGGTCCACCACCAATAATGACAATATCATATATCTGTTCCATTATAAATCCTCCTTACTATGCCCGGTGAGAAGTTTAGAATTTCCACCTGATTTGGTAATCTCCATTGGATCAAGATTCCATTCCCGTGCCAATATTTCCACGGTTTTCGGGGTACAGAAACCAGCCTGACACCGTCCCATACCGGCACGAGTTCGCCGTTTTACCCCATCCAGACTTTTTGCGCCTAAAGGTCGATGGATCGCATCTAAAATCTCTCCTTCAGTTATCGTCTCACACCGACAAATTACATTGGCATATTCTGGTTTTTCCTGAATCAGTCGCTGAATTTCCTCTGGGGTACTATGCGCAACGTTAGGAATTCCTTTTCGGGTTGCAATAAAATTTACTTTCTTTTCTGCTTTTAAATATTCGGCGATCAGACCCGCCACCATTTCTCCAATTGCCGGAGCGCTGGTAAGTCCGGGTGATTCAATCCCTACGGCATCAAAGAAGCCTTCCGCATCTTCCGCAGGTCCAATTACAAACTCTCCACCATCTTCATGGGCACGAAGTCCCGCAAAAGAGGTAATTACCTGGTTAGCCGGAATTTTAGCTGAGCTAAGTTTTGCCTTTTCCAAAATCTCCCCAATTCCTTCTCTGGTGGTATTGATGCCTTCTTTCTCGGTAATGTCCTGGGCATTTGGTCCGATGAGCAGGTTTCCATGTACGGTTGGTGTAATCAGAACACCTTTTCCCAGCTTGGTCGGTAACTGAAACAGGGTTTTACTGACAAAATTTCCGGCTTTTTTATCCAGAAGACAATATTCTCCCTTCCTAGGAGTAATATGAAGCTTCTTGTCACTTACCATATTATGAAAAACATCTCCGTATACACCGGCCGCATTCACTATTGTCCGTGTTTCATAAGTTCCATTTGAGGTCTCAATCTGGTATCCCTCCCCGTTTGGAATAATATTTGTAACCTCGGTATTAAACTGGAATTTCACCCCATTCACATTGGCATTTTCAGCCAAGGCTATGGTAAGACCAAAGGGACATACAATCCCGCCCGTAGGCGCATAAAGAAGAGCCGTTACCTCAGGAGAAATATTAGGCTCCAGCACCTTCATTTCTTCTCCTCTTACAATCGTAAGGCCTTCTACTCCATTCTGCCTTCCTTGTTCCAGTAATTCCTCCAGCTTTCCTTCCTCTTCTTCTTTAAAGCAAAGAACCACAGAACCATTTCTCTTGTAAGGAAAATCCAGCTCTTTGGAAAGCTCCTCCATCCGTTTACTACCTGCTACATTAAGCTTTGCCTTTAAAGAGCCTGGCTTTGCATCAAATCCGGCATGTGCAATGCCACTGTTTGCCTTGGATGTGCCAACACAGACATCCTCTTCCTTTTCCAATACACAAATATTTAACTTCAGCCGTGAAAGCTCCCTTGCTATGGCACTTCCTATCACGCCAGCTCCAATAATCATTACATCATACATAATCCGTACTCCTTTTTCTTTTTATAAGGTGACCACTTCTGCGAGGATTCTATCCCATCGAAAGAACATGATCACAAGAATCAGATACTTTTGAGTCTTCCTTTTAAGAAATAAAAAAAGCCAAACAAACTAGCATATGATTCTCATCATATGACTGATTTGCCTGACTCATCTCTCTCGCAAATAATTATTCCGTTTTATTGAAACCACACTTCCGTATTTGTAGTGGATATGGATATGGCTCCTGCCGACAAGGCTCCCATTACATCTTCTTTATCCTGAATCAGCCCGCCTGCAATAATGGGAACCCTGGTAATCTTACAGATCTTGCGAATTACCTTTGGCATCACACCAGGTAATATCTCTATCAAATCTGGTTTTACTGCCATTCCCTGTTTCTCGATGTTGTCAAATGCCATGGAATCAATCACAAAAACCCGGAGTACGGTAAACAACCCGAGTTCCTTTGCCCGCTTAATCAGCGATGGTTTGGTGGTAATAATGCCATCTGCTCTGGTATTCTGCCTGATATAATCCACCGCAACCTCTTTGTTGCCAAGTCCGGAAATTAAATCCATATGGACCATAGCAATCCGATCTGCTTGCTTGACCGTCTCTACAATCTGGTTGATGTTGCAGATATCACCAAATAATATAAATACAATCTTTATATCGGCGTTCAGGCACCTTTCCAGACCTTCCTGGTCTTTTACTGCACTGATAACTGGGCAATCTTCCAATATATCTTGTATGATCTGCTTCATAGCCACCTCTGGTTTCTAATCTTATCTTACCCCATTTACCACAGAAATTCAAGAGTATTCCGTTAAAGCTCCAATGTGATTTTTTTCCCGATGGACTGATATGGACGAATTTTAACCTTTGCAGAATGCATCATTTTCTTTGATGCTTTGACGGAATCCGTATCTGCGTACTTATCGCAATCGTAAATCACCTCTTTGATTCCTGCTTGAATCAAGGCCTTGGTGCACTCATTACAGGGAAACAAGGTCGTATAAATTTTGGCTCCCTTCATATTTCCGCCAGAATAGTTGAGCAGTGCATTTAGCTCGGCATGGCATACATATAAATACTTGGTATCCATTGGTTCACCTTCCCGGTCCCACGGATATTCATCGTCGGAACAGTCTCTTGGCATCCCATTATAGCCCAGTGACATTATTTTATTGTCTTCACTGACAATACAGGCTCCTACCGTTGTTCCCGGGTCTTTACTCCGCATGGCAGATAAGGATGCAATTCCCATAAAATAGGTATCCCATGAAATATAGTCTTGTCTTTTCATTGCTGTGTAACCCCCTTTTTGATATTATAACTCAATTTGCTTTCTCTTGTCCACGGTATTCTTTTTACCATTCACAGATGATTGAACGGTAAATTACTGTTCAATCATCTGAAAGCTATCTTGGGATTTAGTTGTCAAACTGGGGGGGGTATGGAACCCGTACGCTGGATGAGGGGCAATGGAAAGGGCGCAGAAAAGAGACTTGGTGGTGGAAAACACTCCAGTTCCGCAGGTTAAGGGGTTCTAAGACGAATCCGCTAGACAGTGGCTCTTTACGGGTCGAGTTCGATGGACATCCTTGTCCACTCACTC
>JAVBLX010000056.1:0-16061 GCA_031553075.1 Acetivibrio sp. | reverse complement strand
GAGTGAGTGGACAAGGATGTCCATCGAGCTCGACCCGTAAAGAGCCACTGTCTAGCGGATTCGTCTTAGAACCCCTTAACCTGCGGAACTGGAGTGTTTTCCACCACCAAGTCTCTTTTCTGCGCCCTTTCCCTTGCCCCTCATCCAGCGTCCGGGTTCCATCCCCCCAGTTTGTCACATAACTCCCAAAAAATCTACCTATTACAAATTCAAGAAGGACTCATAAATCTCACAAAGCTTTTTAGCATCATCCTTCTCCGGCATTTCACAGAAAATTCGCAGCAAAGGCTCTGTACCAGAAAATCTGGCAATAATCCATCCCCCATTTTCAAAGTATACCTTACATCCATCCAAATAGGAAACCTTTTCAATTGCAAATGGAATCTCCGGAAGCTCTTTATCAATCATCAGAGTTTTAAAAATAATCTCCTTCTTTTCCTGATTGAACTTGTAATCACGTTCTTCCATGAAAATCTGTCCACATTCTTTTTCAATGTCTCCATAAATCTGTGATAACTTCTTTCCCGTTACCGCAATCATTTCTACTAACAATGCAGCTGCATAAATACCATCTTTTCCAAGGATGTGTCCTCTAACCGTAAGACCTCCTGAAGATTCTCCACCGATAACCGCATCCGTTTCCTGCATTTTTGCAGAAATATGCTTAAATCCTACGGGAACTTCATAGCATTTTTCTTCAAAGGTTTCAGCAACCTTATCCAACATATGGGTGGTTGCAATGTTACGCACTACAGCACCCTTCCAGCCTTTGTATTTTACCAGATAGTAATACAGAAGAACCAGGATATCGTTTGGATGGAGAAAACGTCCATTGTCATCAATTACTCCAATTCGGTCAGCGTCTCCATCGGTTGCGATTCCAATGTCACAGCCCTTGTCGATCACATAGTTCTGCAAAGAACGAAGGGTCTGTGCCGATGGTGAAGGCAATTTACCACCAAATAAGGTGTCATGACGCTCATGAATCGTCATAACATCACATCTTGCCGTCATTAAAATGGTTTTTAATGAGGTTTCGCTTACTCCATACATAGGGTCAAGGGCTACTCGAAGTCCTCTCTCCCGGATTTTTTCCATATTGACACCATTGATGATGTTGTCCAGATATTCGTTTAATGGATTGATTTCCATAATCAGACCAGCCGCCAGGGTTTTTTCGTATTCCATTTCCTGGACATCTGCCACGTCTACATCTTTAATATAATCTTCAATGTCCTGGGTCTGAAACTCGTCAGCATCTCTTCCACCCTCGGTAAATACTTTGATTCCATTGTAAATAGCTGGGTTATGGCTGGCAGTAATCATCATGCCATAAGGAAACTCATGCTTCATTACATAATACATAATGAGTGGTGTTGGTGAGGAACGGTTAATCAGCCAGGTTTTGATTCCCTCCTGAGCGAATACCATTCCCGCCCATTGCATGGCTTCTTTGGAAAGGAATCGGCGATCATAGCCGATTACCATTCCTTTTTCATGGACATTTTCCTTTTTCATCTTGGTTGCCAGAGCTTTGGCAAGAATCTGGATATTTTCCTTCGTGAATTCATCGCCGATTACAGCTCTCCAACCGCCTGTACCAAATTTTATCATGATATACCTCTATCTGCGCTGCGATGCGCGCTTTTTAATTCAATCATTGAATGCGCATTTTTATTCAACGATTTCTTGCGTTCCCTTGTATCAATTCTTTGATGAGACATGCTCACCTGTTATTCTTACATACATTAACCCATTGTAATCGTCACATTATTGATACTGCCTGCTTCCATAGCAGGAATTTTTTCAATTTTACTACCGTTTAGTTCAATGGATTTAACACCTTTCATAACACCTTCAGGATTTTTCACTTCAATGTTGTAGGTGGCGCCTCGCCATACTCTGGTTGCAGAAAAATCATTCCAGTCAGCCGGAACGCAAGGATCAATTTCCAGATGGTCAAACTGTGGACGAATTCCCAGCATGTATCTGGTTGCGGAGAAATATGCCCAGCCGCCGGTGCCCGTCATAAATGGGTGTCTTGCCCGGCCATGTGCAGTGTGCTCTTTTCCCATTACGAATTGACAATAGGAATATGGTTCTGCTTCACGGATTTCTATTTTGTCATTCTGGAAATAAGGACAAAGTGCATCATAAAACTTCATGGCTTTGTCTCCTCGGCCCAGCTTGCATTCTGCCGCCCATGCCCATGGGTTAGGATGGCTGAAGATAGCTCCGTTTTCTTTTACGCCTGCATAAACACGTGTCACAAATCCAATGTCATCATCTGGCACTGTATAGGAGGGACCGTTTAACATGATGCCATAATCGGTATACAAATATTTATCAACGGAATCCATTGCCTGCATTCCTTTTTCTTCGGTTGCAGCACCAGAAAGTACTGCCCAGGTATTGGATTCCAGATGAATCTTTCCTTCTTTATCTTCTTTTGTTCCAATTTTCTTTCCGTTTTTCGTTACGCCACGGATAAACCATTCTTCATCCCAAAGCTCATTGTCACAAACCGCTTTTACTTTATTTTTCATAGCGGTGTAGGTTTCTACGTCTTCTTTCCGGTTTAAATATTGAGCAACCTCAAGGAAGTTATCCAGTGCCCAGTAATGCAGGAAAGATACCATTGCGCTTTCACCACCGCCCAGATTCAGACAGTCATTCCAGTCTGCCCGAAGTCCCTGGCAGATTCCGGTTGCACCTACCATACGGTCAGAGAAATCCAGAATCCTGGTCATATGTTCATAAACGGTACCTTCTCCTTTATCTGCATAGGTAATCACTTGGTCCAGGAAATCATATTCGCCCGTTTCTTTTACATATTCTACAATAGAAGATACCAACCACAAAGCATCATCCGAACAAGCATCTTCAATTCCATGAATCATATTAGCCTTATTAAAAGTCGGAATTACCGTTGGTGATTTAAATGGTTTCGCATCGGTATCTGGTTCAAACCATTCCGGCTGGAACAGGTGAAGTCCATATCCCTCCGATACCAAACCACGAAGCAGCTGGATAATACGCTCCTTACATTTGGCTGGATTTGAGTGAGGAATCGTCATGGAATCCTGAGCGGTATCACGATATCCAAGACCAGTTCTTCCGCCTACTTCGATAAAAGAAGCAAAACGAGAGAACATAACATTAATTTCAGCCTGATATAGTGTCCAGGTATTGATTAATGTATTCATGCCTTCATTTGGAGTCTGAATCTGAAGTTTATTTAATTTTTCTTTCCAATAATTCTTCAGTTCATCATAAACAGCATCTACATTATTTAAATTGGAATACTTTTCCCGTACATTAACACCTTCTGCCCGGTTTCCTTCTCCCAGCATAAAGACCAGACGTACTTCTTCGCCTGGATTCAAAGTCACTTTCTTTTGAAGAGAACCGCAATGATTGCCACCCTTTTCAAAGGAGCCGCTTAATTCTCCTCTTTCCACTCCAATGGGATTGTCCTCGGTCCGATATAAACCAATGAATTTATCCCGTAAACAGTCAAAGCCGTCAGGCTCAAAGTTTGCAGTAAAATATTGATATCCAAATTCTTCATAAAATAAATCGTGTTCAATAATACCATTTTCATAAGAAGAACCTGCTGCGTAATTACTCATCTGGAAATTACGATTATCCATATCAATGTGGTGATAGGAAAATTCACAATAAGAATATACGCTTAAGCTTCTTGGTCGATTATCATTATTTTTAATCGTCACATCCCAAAGTTCTACCGCATCTTCAAGGGGAATGGATAAAGTCTGTGTCGCTTCGATATTACTATAATCACAAGAATACTTCGTATAAGATAAACCATGACGGCATTCATACTTTGCTTCCTCAAGACTCTTTCCTACCGGCTGCCATGAAACACTCCAGTAGTCCTTGGATTCGTCATCCCGAAGATATACATAATGGCCAGGGCGATCCATTGGTACCGAGTTGGCACGAAACCTGGTAACACGATGATATTCCGGTGTTTTGTAAAACATATATCCACCAGCAGTGTGATTTACAACCGCACACATATCCTTTAGTCCCAGATAATTCGTCCAGGAAGTTGGGATATCGACTCTTTCAATTACATATTCCTTATTTGCATTATCAAAATAACCATATTGCATGATAACAGACTCCTCTCGCATAGCTACTATTTTACCCCAAGTATAACATCATCGAACCCTGTTTTCTATTGTTTGTCATGTTAATATTTGTATAATGTTGTGGTTACGTTGCTATTCACTCCTCAGCCTATCACTTGCTGATAGGCTGAGGCCAACACGTAAAATCAGCCAATTCGCCTGCCCCTCGCCGCAGGCGAATTTAAATGGGCAGGCAATTTTAAATTTATAAAAGGATGGTAGCCTGCAGCCACAAGAAAAGTTAACACCTCTCTCAATCGCCACAAACTGCCATCCTAATTTCAAATTCTCTTATTTACTTAAAAAGCACAAGATTCCCGAATCTTCTTTCTGACCCGAAGAATCATAGAGGGTGAAACAGATAACTCATCTACACCCATCTTAATAAAACGTTCTGTCAAACGGGTATCCGCAGCCAATTCGCCGCAAATTCCCACCCAGGCACCACTCTTGTGACCATTATTCACCGTCATCTCAATCAGCTTCAATACCGCTTCATGATGCGCATTATAAAAACAGTCCAATTTGGCATTTTGCCGGTCTATCGCCAGGGTATACTGGGTTAAATCATTTGTTCCGATACTGAAGAAATCCACTTCTTTTGCCAATTCATCGCTTATCAAAGCCGCAGCGGGTGTCTCAATCATGATGCCCAGTTCAATTTCCTTAAATGGAAGCTGATCTCTGGTCAGTTCATCTTTTACTTCCTGTACAATGACTTTGATTTCCTTTACCTCTTCCACTGATGTAATCATCGGGAACATAATGGAGATTTGTCCATAATAGGAAGCTCGATATAAAGCTCTCAGCTGCGTTTTAAATAAGTCTGGTCTGGTGAGACAGATTCGGATTGCCCGGTAACCCAGTGCTGGATTTTCTTCCTTGTCCAGTTTGAAATAATCAACCTGCTTATCCGCTCCAATGTCCAAGGTCCGAATAATCACTTTTTTTCCTGCCATATTTTCTGCTACGGTTTTATAGGCACGAAATTGTTCTTCTTCGGTTGGATAATCCGATGATTCCAAATATAAAAATTCACTTCGAAATAATCCGATTCCATGTGCATCGTTTTTCAGTACCTTTACCACATCAGCAATACTTCCGATGTTGGCATATAAATGAATGGCTTTTCCATCCTGTGTAACATCTTCTTTTCCTTTTAGTTCCAGTAGTAGTTCTTTTTCTTCCAAATGTTTTTTAAGGCGTTTTTGCTTTTCTTCCAAAGTGGCTTCGTCAGGATCAATATATATATCACCGGTAAAACCATCCAGAATTGCCAATTTCCCATCGTAGTCTGGATTTAAGTCTACGTTTGCCTGAATGACAGCGGGGATATCCATGGTACGGGCCAAAATGGCTGTATGAGAGTTGGAGGAGCCTTGTCTTGTAATAAAGCCCAGAAGCATCTCTTTGTCCAGCTGTACCGTCTCGCTTGGAGCTAAGTCCTCGGCAAGAATAATAACTGGTTCTTCAAAAGTTCCGGTATCTCCAGAACGGTTTTGCAGTACCCGGATAAGCCGCTCAGAAATATCTCGAATATCGGCGGCTCTGGCTCGCATATAAGAATCGTCCATTGCCTCAAACATAGCTGCAAAGTTATCGCTGGTAACACCTACGGCATATTCCGCATTTACCTGTTGTTCCCGTATAATAAAATATACAGAATCCAAATAATCAGGGTCCTCCAACATCATCTGATGCACTTCAAAAATCTGTGCATTGGTCTCACCCACATCCTTTACGGCTTTTTCATATAAATCCTTTAACTGCAAAACAGCTTTTTGAAGTGCTTTGTCAAATCGCTTTATTTCCTTCTCCAAATCCTCAATGTGAAGCCGAACGACTGTATTTTCCTGTTGTTTAAAAATACAAAGCCGGCCTATTGCAATCCCACCAAAAACACTGCTACCGTTAAATTTAACCATAAAAAAGAACTCCTGTCTTATAAGTTTTCTTTAAAGAATTTGTTTAACACATCGTATGCTGTATTTTCGTCACCACCATCGCATTTTACAGTAACTTCATCGCCCTGCTTTGCGCCAAGGCCCATGATTCCTATGATTCTTTTTGCATCAACTTCTTTTCCGGCTTTGGAAATAGTGATTTTGCACTCATATTTTGCTGCTTCCTTTACCAGGATACCAGCTGGTCTTGCATGGATTCCGTCTTTGTCTTTGATTTTGTATTGAAACTCTTTCATAATGGTTCCTCCTATTGGGTTTTTTTATTTTATTTCTCTGCACTATGAGGTGCCATTCGCTCACAGTGATGTATCATGGAAAGACCTCCAAAAGGAGCGGAATCTGCAATCTGGGATGGGAGTACACGAAAGAGATCCGATACCGAGAAGGGAATCATCCCCTCACGAAGTTGGCTCGTCATTTTCCATGACAAATTAAATTTTTATTGCTCTTGACCATGGCGGAACCATTCCCCCAACCATGACATTTGCCATAATGTTGTACCGCCAGGGGGTAAAGCCGATTAAAAAGAAATTGTTTCCATTCTTCCCGACTGCCTGGTAAGGTACACTTCTACCTTACCATTTTCTTCTAAAGGAATCAAGCCTTCTGAAAAATTTTGTCGTTATTTAACCTGCTCTTGTAATAAGGTTTCTACTTCTTCTTTTGTGGCAAGCCGTTCTGAGAAAGCACTGGCACTGCCTGAGGCAATTCCAACACGGAATGCTTCTTCATAATTTTTATGTTTTAAGTATCCTGCTATAAAACCGGCAACCATGGAATCTCCTGCACCGACTGAGTTTACCACCATGCCTTTGGGTGCCTCTCTGGTATACACATCACCGTCCTCGGTAATCAGGATTGCACCATCTCCAGCCATGGAAATCAGAACATTTCGAGCACCCATCTTTTGTAATTCTTTCCCATAGCGAATGATTTCTTCCTGGGAATTCATCTTCGTGTAAAATATCTCTTCCAATTCGTGATTATTTGGTTTGATAAGAAACGGATGATACTTTAAAACATTTACCAATAAATCGCCAGTTGCATCTACTACTATTTTAATATCTTCGAATTGGAATTTTTCTAATATTTCTTCATAAATGGTAGGACTCATGGTACTGGGAATACTGCCTGCCAGTACCAGTATATCTCCACTATTCATTTCATTCAGCTGCTCATATAGCTCATCAACCTTTTTTTGACTGATTTCCGGTCCCTGTCCATTAATCTCACTTTCTTCATCAGAGCGAAGCTTTAAGTTGATCCGGGACATACCGGAATCAATCGTAATAAAATCGGTAAGACATCCCCATTCTTTTAAAGAACGCCGGATTTCTTCACCAGTGAATCCGGCAACAAACCCAAGGGCAGTACTGTCAAATCCAAGATTTTTAAGGACCAGAGATACATTAATGCCCTTTCCGCCAGGATATACCAGCTCTTTCGTCGTGCGGTTTACTTTTCCGGTCTGAAATTGATCTACATTAACAATGTAGTCAAGAGACGGATTAAATGTAACGGTATAAATCATAATTTGCTCCTGTCTGTGTTTTTTCGCTTCTTTCACGCTTCCGTCATGCCGTCATCGGCGGCACAAACAATCATTGAAGAATGTGCCTGCTGCTACTTTCCTACTTGGAAAATATTCTGGCAGGAAACATATTCTTTTTGTTCTACTTTTGTAGTAATAATAGTGGCATCTTTAAAGTTACTAAAGGTTACTGCCGAAATTTGGTTGAACTTGGTAGGATCGGATAGAACATACCTTTTTTTGCATTGTTCCATTGCTTTCCGCTTTATCATTGCTTCATCAATATCTGGTGTACTAAATCCCTGCTTTAGGCTAATTCCATTTGTGCCCCAGAAACCAATGGTAAAATTGTAGTGTTCCAGCGTAAATAAAGTTTCATTTCCTACCATTGCTTCCGTTGCCAGCTTAAGGCGTCCTCCCAGAATATGAGCTCCGCAACCATTTTGCACCAGCTTTTTGCCATGACTGATACCATTTGTTACATAGAGGGCATTCTTTTCTGTGATATAATCAATTAACAGCTCTGTGGTCGTTCCTGCATCAATATAGACAAAGTCGTTTGGCTTTATTAATGAGGCAGCATATTTGACGATAGCGATTTTTTCTTCCCGGTTACTGTTTTGTCTCAGCTCAATATCTTCGTCCCGTGTCTGATAAACTCCTAATGCGGTTGCTCCGCCATGAACCTTTTTTAGTCTTCCATCGTTGTGAAGAATGGTCAAATCCCTTCTAATGGTCGACTCCGATGCTTTGAGATACTCGGTCAGCTCTTGTACGGTGACACTTTCTCTTTCATTTACGATTTTTAAAATTGCATCCAATCTTTTTTCAATAATCATGCATCACTTTCCTTTGATTGATTTTGAATGTTTTTGATTACTTTTTAATAATATCACCATTCTCAGTCATTGTAAATCATTTTCCGCCAAAATTATCCTACAAAAAAAACACCTTGTCATTGTGCATTATGTACAATGATAGGTGAATTCCTGCCATCCTCTTATTAACTTTCAATTAAAATCTTTTCTATATATTACATTTATCAGAGCATGCCTAACCAATCATAATGCTTTTCAATGGCTAAATATCCAATTTCAGCTGAATTTCTTCCTCAGCCTCCACTTTAAAGTCATCCAACTTTTCCTGATTCAAAATAGGCAAGTCTTCCAGAGACTTGATGCCAAAGTAACGCAAAAATTCTTCAGTGGTACCAAACATAATGGGACGTCCCGGCACATTCAGTCTTCCAACCTCACAAACCAGGTTATATTCCACCAGCTTATTTACCGCATGATCTGTCTTCACCCCCCGAATCGCTTCTATTTCCAGCTTGGTAATCGGCTGCTTATATGCAACAATTGATAAAGTTTCCAATAAGACATCCGTCAATACATGTTTTTTGGGAACATGGGTAATCTTAATAATTGATTCATACATGGTGGCTTTGGTACACATCTGAAAGGCACCATCCAGCTCAATAATCTGAATTCCACGATCATCATCTTCATACCGATCCATCATGCTTCGGATAATCCTTCTGGTGGTATCTTCATCATGTTCGATTGCTGCGGCAATTCGATCCAGCTCAACGGCTTCGCCCATGGTAAAAAGAATGGCTTCGATAATGGCTTCTATTTTTTTAATTTGCTGTTCCACTAATATTACTCCTGTTCTTTATATGTAATGATAATATCCTCAAAGATATTTTCCTGCTCAATTAAAATCTTTCCCACCTTCATAAGTTCCAGTATGGATAAAAAAGAAACAATAACATCCATTTTGGTTGGCTGCTCTTCCAGGAAAAGACGAAAGCTGAATTTTTTGTGGCGTCTGGCGTACTCCTCCACGTATTTCATTTTTTCTTCCTGATTAACTTCTTCTTTTTCGATTTTGCCAAATTTGCTGCGAATTGGGTCAACCTTGTCAACCTGCTTTTTCATAACCGATTTGAAAATCGTCTGTAGCTTGTGAAGAGATAAATCAGAAAGCAAATCCTCCACATTTACTTCTTCTTTTATATCCTTAATCTCATCAGGTATGGTCGCTTTTTTAAAGAGAACCTTGGAAGCATCTACTTGTCGGTCCTTTAACTCATAGGACATATACTTGTACATTTTATATTCTAACAAACGGGCCACCAGTTCGGCTCTTGGGTCTTCCTCATCCTCCTCCACGGTTTCATCCCTTGGAAGCAGCATTTTAGATTTTATATGTACCAATGTCGCCGCCATAACCAGAAATTCACTCATAATATCCATATCCCTGGTTTCCATTGCGGAGATATATTCCAGATATTGTTCTGTAATAAGGACAATTGGGATATCATAAATATTTACTTTGTTTTTATCAATCAAATGAAGCAGAAGATCCAAAGGGCCTTCAAATGCCTCCAGCTTTACTGGAATACTCATGATACACCACCTACAAAAAACATAATAATATTGACACTAAGGAAACGGATAATCCCTAAGATAACCGTCAATATAAAAATCATCTTTATTACAAAGTCATTTTTTAATACCGAAAAATATTTTTCGGTTGAGACACCACCGATTACCATTCCTAAATTAAAAGGCGCTATGGGAAACAGGTTAACAAGAAACATACCGGCACTGATAATGGCTAAGTATTTGGAAAGCAGAACAGGAAACAAGACTCGAAACAGTTCAAAACTATTTCCAGCATTTATATCATCCGTAATAAGTCCAAAGGTATAACGGTATAAAACAACACCTGCAATTGAGGTAAGGAGCAACGTAAAAAATCCGGTCATGCCCAGTAAAAAATTAGCCTTTTTGCCTTTTGCCCGAATCATGTATCCTTTGGAAAAACCACTATATCCAGTAACACAAAAAAGCAGACCGATTGGGTCTATATATTGATATAGGCGCAAAATCTCACGAAATGGATGCTTACGCTTTTCTGTATGAAAAAACAAAACTGTTTTGGGAAGCTCGTGTAGGATCATTACAATACAGCTTGCCAAAATTAAGGCGGCAATATCAAGTATTTTAATCAGCATGTTTTCCTCTCTATTCCGGCTTTTTCTAGGCACGGTTATTCGCAATTATATGGTTTAAATTACACTTTTTAACATCTACCTATACTATTCTACCCATTGTCACCTGAAATCGCAAGCTCTTTTTAATGTAACGCAGGTGATTTCGGGATGATTATGAATACGGATCGGCAGAGTATGACCGCCCAAACCTCTGGATAAAATCATCGTAGTATGGCTTTCTTTAAATTTTCCGTAATCATATTTGGGAAACAGGCGATAATCTGGTGAAATAAAGCCACCAATCCCCGGAATTACCATTAGTCCTCCATGGACGTGTCCAGCCAGGATAAGTTCTGGTCCGTAGTGTTTTACATATTCCTTAAAATATAAGGGATTGTGGGCAATCAAAATGGTAAACTTGTCCTTCTGTCCAATCATTTCTTTTATGTCTTCTTTGATAAGAGACTTTTTATTCCACCACTTCTGATAATAAGAACGGTCCAGTGATAAACCGGTAATCTGAATGGTTTCATCCATACGCTTTATTTTTACCGAGTCATTATCCAGCACAATGATTCCACTGTTTTTTAATTTTCGAACAAATTCTACAAGTGTAGTCGAGCAGTTTTCGCCAAAATCCCTGACTTTTTCTTCGTGGTTTCCCATCCCATAAAATACCGGATATTTTCCAGCCAACCTCTCAAGCAAATAAAAAGCATGGCTTTCTTCTACCTCTGGCTTTCCGGTCAGCATATCACCACCACAGATAATATAGTCAAAATGGTCCTGCTCAATGGCCGCAATCAGCTGCTGGTTGTTTTCTCCAATTTGATTATCATGTAAATCCGTCAAAAATCCAATCCGGCAACCATCAAAGGATGCCGGAAGATTTTCATCTTTTAATACGTATTCTACCTTATCAATTTTCTTTCCCATTGTTTGTTTTAACCTTTTTGGAATCCTTTTGTTCTAAAAAAAAGCGGGCCAGCAATTTATATAGATAGTCTTTATAGGTTGCCTTTTCCACATCAATATCTGCCACAATGCTTTTTGAGCCAATTAGCTCTCCTGATAAATAATACTGTATTTCACCGATTTTGTCACCCTTTTTTATTGGTGCTGTCATCTGTTCCATCATTTTTACTTCTTTTGTAATCTCATCCTTGTTTTGTCCCTTTACGCAGACATAGTCAAAGCTGCTTTCCATCTGACCTGTGATTTCCTCTGTTTTTCCTTTCTTTACAGGAACTGCCGACACGGTATTATCCTTGTTTTGGTCAGTATAGAGACTGCAGTTAGCAAAGCCATAATCCAGAAGCTTTGCCGCATCCTGAAAGCGTTCCTTCGGTGTTTCGGAAGCCATGACGACAGCAATCATATCCATATTATTTCTGGTTGCGGTTGCCGAAAGACAATATTTTGCTTTACTGGTACTTCCGGTTTTGAGTCCGGTAATACCGTCATAGGTTCGTACTAATTTATTTGTATTGGTTAATCCAAATTCGCTTTCACCCTTTTTCGTTTTATGTACAATATTTTCCATCCAGATGGTTGCATAATCACTGATTTGTGGATATTTTGTAATCAGTTCCCGAGACATTAAGGCAATATCATAGGCACTGGAATAGTGTCCCTCTGTGATGTCATCATCCAGTCCGCAGGTATTCATAAAATGAGTGTTTTCCATTCCCAGTTCTTTGGCCTTTTCGTTCATTTGTTTGACAAATTCGGTCTCTGAACCAGCTATCGTTTCCGCCATTGCAACACAGGCATCATTGGCACTGGCAACAGAAATGCATTTTATCATGGTATCCACAGTCTGTTTTTCATTTGGTTCCAGGTAAACTTGGGATCCTCCCATACTGGCCGCATATTCACTGACACTTACCTCATCCTCCAGGCTAATCTTTCCCTGTTCCAATGCTTCAAATATCAAAAGAAGGGTCATAATTTTTGTGATGCTTGCTGGAAAGAGGTGCTTATCTTTATCCTGTTCAAATATTATTTTTCCGGTGGAGCCTTCGATTAGCACTGCAGATTTTGCGGTAACAGAAACACTATCTGTTTCTTCCGCCGAAACGGAAGCAGGCCAGATTCCCACCACCAGAAACGTAACGGTTAGAAACATTGCAATGATTCTTTTCATTTTCGTGTACTCCTAACAATTCTTACTACTATCATATGCAGGTATCTTCTAAAATATATGATGAAAATAACCTTGTCATAGGCTTTCACATCTTTTATAATTAATATATACCTTTGTTAAAAGAATAGTATAGCGCAACCTATTTTACTATTTTTAATCGATATAATAGCTACATAGGAGTGAACAAATTGACGGAGCCGATCATATCCAACCATTTTTTTACCAGACAGGATACCAAAATTGCAAAAGGGATTGCCATTTCTTTGATGATTTTTCATCATTTATTTGCCTATGGCAGAAATAAACTTCCCATCGTTACCCTTATCCCCACTGACTCCCTCCCTTTTTTTCAATGGCTCAGTGAATTTGGAAATATCTGTGTTTCTATTTTTTTATTTCTATCCGGGTATGGAATTTTTTATACCTCTGGTAAGATTTATAAATGGTCGATTGCTCATTTTAAAAATTTTTTTATAAAATATTGGGTTATATTTTTTCTATTTGTGCCCATTGGCTTTTTCTTTTTTAACAAAGAATTTAATCTGTCCGAATTTTTACTTAATCTGTTTTGCATAAATGCAACCTATAACCGGGAATGGTGGTTTGCACGTTTATATATTGAAATACTCCTTTTCGCCCCCCTATTGGTATTGGTCCTGAAGAAAAACCTGCGGATTGGTATCCTCTTTTCCTTTTTCCTGGGTGGAATTGGTTTTTTCCTTCGTTTTCTTCTGGGATTTCAAACCGGCTTTTGGCTGGAGCTCTGCCAGTTTCTCTTATGGCAGATGATGTTTGCCTGTGGATACCTGTGGAGCAGCCTTTCCCTTTTTGCCAGACTCCAACATATACTGAAAAAGATATCTTTTGAACGCTGGTATCATTTTCTTATCCTGTTGATGCTGGGGTTTTTAATTCGGGAAGGGACTCCTTTTCCAAATAAATTATTAGACCCGGTATTGACCCCCCTTATGATTTATTTTTTTGTTTGTTTCTTTAAAAAACTGCACTTAAATAAGCTTTTTGTTCTTTTAGGTGAACATGCTACTAACCTCTGGCTGATACATACTTTTTTCTGTTATTATTATACTCCCGAGTTAGTATATAGCCCCCGTTTTGTACCATTTATTTTTATATGGCTGTTGCTCCTTTCTCTGGGAACCTCATATATGATTAATGCAGTTCAGATATTTATTGTGAAAGGATTTTATTCATGCAGGAGAAAACACTGAAAAATGTTTTAAACATACTAATTATTATTTTTATATTTTCACTGATTCCACTTTATTATATTGGAACCTATGCTCATCCTAGTGCAGATGACTTTAGTTACGGCATTCGTACAGCAAGAACCTGGAATGAAACCCATTCCCTGACCGAGGTTTTATCGGTTGCCGCAACGAAAACAGTCGATAAATATAATACCTGGCAGGGTAATTTCTCTGCACTTTTTCTTATGCACTTACAACCTGCCATTTTTGGCGAAGAATTCTATATTCTTACACCCTTTTTGCTCCTGACTTCTTTTATCCTGTGCTCTTTGTTTTTCTATTATACAGGCTTTCGTAAGCTGTTAAAAGGCGACCCCATCCTGGCATGGATTGGTTCTATCCTGATTGTTTTATTTGCGCTGCAATTTACCCACGTTCCGTCCGATTCTTTTTACTGGTATAACGGAGCTATTTACTATACTTTTTTTAATTCACTGACACTTCTCCTTTATGGAATTATTATTCGTCTTTACTATGAAAAAAAGACATGGCAACGATGGGTTTATTTTATATTTGCGTTTCCCCTTTCTTTTATCATTGGTGGCAGCAACTATTCAACGGCTTTGCTCAACGGAATTTTGCTGGCCTTTATCCTTCTCTATTCCTTTTATCGCAAAAAAGAAATCTGGAAATATTACCTGCCACTCTTTTTGATTGGTCTGATTGCTCTTTTTGTCAGCATTTCCGGTCCTGGAAACATGCTGCGTCAGGCAACCATTGGAAAACCTCATGGCGTCATCACCTCCATCCTTCTATCTTTTGTATATGGAGGTTATACGGTTGCCAATGCAACGACTGTTCCACTATTGCTCTTTTGGTGTCTTCTCATTCCGATTTTTTGGAAAATACTGGACCGTAATACCTTTTCCTTTGAACATCCGTTTTTATTTATTTGCTTAAGCTTTTGTATTTATTCTGCACAGATTACACCCGTTATTTTTGCCCAGGGAATCCGCATTCCTTATCGAATTATGAATATTGTGTATTTCAACTATTTCCCTTTTATCGGGATAAACTTGTTCTATTTATTGGGATTTTTGAAGAGACGCCATAAGATACCTTCTATGGCAAAACCCTTTTCCGTGCCACATTACTATATGGCAATTTTTTTAGGAATATTAATTTTCACCCTGGGAAGTATTCGGGTTTCGGAATCGGACAATGGAAATGTAGTTCTATCGAATCTTCCATTTACACCAAGTGCCGTTTATTCTCTGGTGACTGGGGAAGCTAAGACATTTGATCTTGAGTCGAAGGAGCGTATTGCTTATATGAAAGCCACAAAAGGCAGCAATATTGTGTTGGAGCCGCTGACCAAGCATCCATATGTACTTTTTCATTCCGATATTACAGAGAATTCTTATCATTGGAAAAATCGGCATTATGCAGAGTTTTATGGAAAACGAACTGCGCGAATTAGTGATGAAAATTAATAAAGAGTCATTGCACCGCTCCCTTAGGAGTTAGGTGCAGTGAACTACTCTTGATTTACCTTGTAACATTTTTCAAAATAAAATCTAATGTTTCAATTAGAAACGCAATGTCTTCTTTTTCAATTACCAATGGTGGCTGAAATGCCAGTACGTTTCGGTTCAACCCGTTTTTGCCAAGGATGATTCCCTTATCTTTTAACTGTTCTAAGATTTCATCTGTTATCTCCGGTAGAGGCTCTCCACTTTTTCCTGTCAGTTCAGCCCCCAGCATCAGACCTTTTCCTCTAACCTCTTTTATAATAGAATATTTTTCTTTCAATTGCATTAACTCATGGAACAAAATATCCCCCAACATCGCTGCACGGTTACACAAATTATTTTTTTCTATATAATCAAGCACGGCTAATGCAGAAGCACACGCGACGGGATTTCCACCCAGTGTGGAGGCGGAAGGACTGGTAAAGGTAGCGGCAATTTCTTTTGTGGTAACAAAGGCGGCGATTGGAATGCCATTTCCAAAAGCTTTCGATATGCTCATAATATCAGGCACAATATGATAAT
>JAVBLX010000215.1:0-5304 GCA_031553075.1 Acetivibrio sp. | reverse complement strand
ATTAGCTAAACAGCACTGCCTATTTTGCCATCTGCCGCGTTGTCATCAGTCAGCGTAGCCCACTACGCCTCCATCTTCCGCCTTGCAGCTGACAAAATATTCAGCACTGTTTAGCTAAAGATGAATGATACAGCACACTAGCATGTAAAATTAAAATAGCAAAGAATCACCACATTTTGGTGTCGCTCATGCTTCATACTTTTTTATCATACCCTTTTTTATCTCTTTTGGAAAGAAATATTTGCTTTTTTCTCCTCTTTATGACACACTATAGTCAAGTTTGACACCAAATGTGCCGCGTAAAACATTTCCCGAAAGGATGGAAACCCCATGGTATTACGACCTGATAAAGGGCAGGAACTCCTTCAGCTTCCAGATGACTATACCGTGCTGGATCTGGAGACCACTGGTATCTCCTTTGAAAAGGACTCCATTATCGAAATAGGTGCTATAAAAGTGCGTAAGCAAAAACCCATACAGAAGTTTACTACTCTCATTCATACCACAACTACCTTGGAGCCCCGAATTGAAGACCTTACCGGAATTCAAAGTGCCATGCTTTCTACTGCCCCTTCCTTTTTAATGATTGCTCAGGATTTATGGGATTTTATAGGAACCGACATTGTCGTAGGTCACAGCATTGACTTTGATGTGACCTTTCTTTATGATTATTACCAAAAATGGGACGGACGGAGTTTTACCAACTCTTTCGTAGATACCTTTCCCATATCCAAAAAGCTGTTTCCTGAGCTGTTGCATCACCGCCTCACCGATATGGCCAATTATTACAAATTTGATTCTTCCAGAGCCCACCGGGCTTTGCCTGATTGCCGTATGAATTATCAGGTATTTGAGGCCATGAAGGCAACCGTTTTAAAATCCTATGGTACCTATGATTCCTTTTTTTCCAAGTGGAACCAACTGGATAATAAAATACGTGCCGCATCCATTATACCAAACACTACCCAGCTTGATACCTCTCATCCTTTTTATCAAAAAAAATGTGTCATTACCGGGGCTTTGGCCCACTTCTCTAGAAAAGAAGCCATGCAAAAAATTGCCAATTGTGGCGGCCTTAATATGGATAAACTAAATACCCATTCCGACATTCTGATTATTGGAAATGCTCCCTACTGCGATTTGGTTCAGGGTATTTCCAACAAGCAGAAAAAAGCGGAACGCCTGATAGAAGAAGGCTATCCTTTGCTTGTGATTACAGAAGAAGAGTTTTACACACTTTTAGAATAAGTGGCTGACTCGAGTTTTTAGCTGGGCGTCTTGCTTTTTAAAAAGGCTGCTGAAATTGAATTTATCATTTTCAGCAGCCTTTTTTGCCTTCTTAAACGCTAAACCAGATTAAGAACTTCTTCCTTGGCTGGCTCCGTTTTTTCAACTTGGGTAGCATATAATACTGGACCCTTTCCGTTGTAATCCGTCCAATATTCATTTTTTACTTCTGCTGTCACCTGAACCCAATCCCTGTTTTCCAGTCTTCTGGCTTCCCTGCTCTTACACACAAAGCCAAGAAATGCAATATCGTC
This sequence comes from Acetivibrio sp., assembly GCA_031553075.1. Lineage (GTDB taxonomy): Bacteria > Bacillota > Clostridia > Lachnospirales > Lachnospiraceae > DIGJ01. The sequence goes on along the minus strand of JAVBLX010000215.1, from coordinate 3,763 downwards.
TGCACAACAGGTCATAGCCATCCTTCCTGGTACAAAGAAGTTTTTTGACAATCCTCCTGGTTTTAATACCATTCCCTTAAACTGTACTATTTTCCCCTCGTATCGCTCTGTATTTTCCAGTGCGTCAATATACCAAGTACCAAAGTCATCTTCTCCTATCTCTATTATTGGAGCATTTACATCATAAGGCAGATCTTCTTCTGACATTTGATCCACCATATCGTCATCTGCATCTTCAAATACAATCTGAGCTCTTTGATTAATTGCCTTCAGTGCCCGACGATAAACCGGAAGATCTTCTACTCCCGGGCAACGGTTAAAAATAATCAAATCAGATTGACGAACCATTTCCGCCAATAAAGATTTCATATTGGCAAAGTAATTGGTAAAAGTAGATGCGTCGATAAAGGTTATCTGCTGCTGAACCTCCCAATGCTCCGGAAGCTCCAGATTTTTTGTATTCCACATTCCATTATACTCGATGATGATTCGTTCAGGCTTATGCTTTGCTTCCAGCGCCATAAGCTTTTCCAGTGAAAAATCCGTCTCCTCTTCCATAATCTCTACCATGGTACGGTTCTCTTTCAGATTTTCCTCATCGTACTCCTCCATTCCTTCTTCACATAAAAGCAATAGAGTCGTTCCATCAATGGCAAAATAATCTTCATCTATGGTCTCTCTTAAAAAAGTTGTTTTACCGCTCTCTAAAAAACCATTCACAAAATAAATGGGCGTTGTTTCCATAATAATTGCTCCTATCTGCACCTGACATGCTTGTTTACTTACTTCTGAAACAGTATTTTCAGATTTTCCTCTTTCAACTTTGAGCCGATTACACATATCTTTCCAGTATAGTCTGGTTTTCCTTCTCGCAACTCCATCTCACCTGGAACATAATCAAAGTAAATCCAGTTTTCAGAATCCTTATCCTTAATCATACCCTTTGCCCGCAGTACAATGCCATAGTTTTCTTCCTCTTCCAGATGACCAAGCATTTCTCTCAGCTCACTCTGTCCATAGGAAATAGGTGCCTCCACTCCCCAGCTTCCAAATACTTCATCTGCATCATGATGATGCCCCTCATGGTCATGATCATGACAACCACAGGTGCAATCCACTCCATGTTCATGGTGATGGGCATGTTCATGGTCCTTGTGCTCATGATTATGGTGGTGCTCGTGCTCTTCCTGGTCGTGGTCATGACAACCACAGGTACAATCTGCATCATGTTCATGATGATGTCCATGCTCTCCGTGTTCTTCATGGCCGTGTTCTTCATGGCCGTGTTCATGGTGGTGATTATGCTCTTCTTTGTCGTGGTCATGACAGCCACAGGTACAATCTGCATCATGTTCATGATGATGTTCATGATGATGTCCATGCTCTTCGTGTCCTTCATGCACGTGTTCATGGTGATGGCTATGACATCCACAAGAGCACTCATCTCCGTGGTCATGATGGTGCTGTTCTTCCATCTCTTTCAGCAATTCCTCTGCCAGATTATTCGTTTTTTCAATGGCCTCCAAGATGCTCTGACCATCCAATTGCTCCCATGGAGTTGTTATAATAACAGCTTCTTTATTATATTCCCGAATCATTTCCACACAGGTATTAATCTTTTCTTCCGAAAGCTTGTCTGTACGGCTTAAAATAATAGTTCCCGCATTCTCAATCTGATTAATAAAAAATTCTCCAAAGTTTTTAATGTACATTTTGCATTTCATGGCATCTACAACTGCCACTGCACTGTTTAAAGTACTTCCCGTATCTCTCACATCATTTACTGCTTTCGTAACATCCGATAATTTTCCTACTCCTGAAGGCTCAATCAAAATTCTTTCTGGTTGATAAGTCTCAATTACTTCTTTTAATGAAGTACCAAAGTCTCCTACCAAAGAACAGCAAATACAGCCTGAATTCATTTCTCTGATTTCGATTCCGGCTTCCTTTAAAAATCCACCGTCAATCCCAATTTCACCAAATTCATTCTCAATTAATACAACCTTTTGACCATTTAAAGCTTCTTTTAAAAGTTTCTTTATCAAAGTCGTTTTTCCTGCACCTAAAAAACCTGAAACAACATCAATCTTAATCATATCTGCACTTCCAATCTTTTTCATAGTAATTATGGTGTAAATCATATCACAAATCAAAAAATAAATCAATTTCTCACATAAGTGACTTTTTCATTCCCATAATTCCATATTTTTCCCAAAACCACAAATACGAAACTTCTAATGACAATTATTGTTTATTTTTCCCAAAAGATTGTGTTTTTTTCTTGCAGTTTCAGATAAAAAGTGATAAAATTGCTTTAACAAATATCACAAAATGCGAAAGGGGATACTCTATGAAAAACAACTCTTTGGGGACCTTTATTACAACATTGATTTTATTGGCAATTACAGTTGTGTTTTCGATTGTTGGCTGTATTCTTAGTCTTGGGTCTGGCATGGGAACTATACTTTTTCTGATTTCTACCCTGCTTACCATTATCAGTATTATCATTCTTTTTATGAGCATTCAAAAATTGCGGAAAGGCGATACCTTTTCTCAATTAAGTGCTGCTGTTGATCAACACATTGATGTGCTTTCCAATCAGTCGATTTTACTGAAAGAATCAGCAAATGAGTTTAACAAACGCCTTACCGTCACTGGAGACAACGTAATTCATTCCGGTTCCACCATGAAGAGTTTAGTTGGCAAAATGGGGACAGCCTCTAGCTCTTTAACCACCATGACCTCCAATGCCCATAATCTTAATCATGAGATTACTACCATTTCCAGCCAGGCTGTAGACGGTTCCAAGTATGCAAAAGAAATGAAGAGCCGCGCCGAGCACTTAAAGCAAACAGCAATCGAAAGCCGACAGGTTACTGTGGATATGGTTACAGATATGAGTGCCGCATTAAAAGACACCATCGAAAACAGCAAAGATGTATCAAAGATTAACGAACTTACCACCGATATTCTGGATATTTCCAGTCAGACAAACCTTCTTGCCCTAAACGCTTCCATTGAAGCCGCAAGAGCTGGAGAAGCTGGTCGCGGATTCGCTGTCGTTGCAGAACAGATTCGTCTCTTAGCCGACAATAGCCGCAACACAGCCAACAGCATTCAGACCATCAGTGCCATGGTAACGAAGTCCGTAGAAGAACTATCCACCAATTCAGAAACCATGCTACAATACATAGAAGAAGTCGTCCTGGAGGACTACTCTAAAATGGTAGGCACAAGTGACAATTATTCTGCAGATGCCAGTGAAATCGAAAAAATGATGTCACATTTTTCCACCAACACAGACCGCTTACATTCTACCATCTCCACCATGACGGATACCATCCAGTCAATCGCCAATATCACAACGGAGAGTGTAGACGGCTTGGATATAGTTGCAAATAATATTTCCGGATTTAACAGCTCCATGGGTCAGTTACTGGATTCTTTGAAAGAAACAGATAAAGTTGCTGATACAATGGAGAAAGAGGCTTTACGGCTGAAGAAGGTAAGGGAATAACTTTGTGTTTAGGGGGTGAGGGGACGCTCCTGGATATAGACTTCGAACGCCGAAAGAGCGGGTGGATCAGTGCCTCCCAGAAACGGCTTCCTTGGAAAACGGCTGGCATGCGAAAGATTTCTGGCTAGCGTAGAAGCACCGAAAGAACTAAGACTTTAAAAATTTGCTAAGGGCACCCCCACAAAAACTATAACTCGCACTTTAGTACATTGGAATGTTGTACTCATTGATGCTCAAACAATAGCT
>JAVBLX010000034.1:0-57474 GCA_031553075.1 Acetivibrio sp. | reverse complement strand
TGATATAATCAGAAATATCAAAGGCATGATACTGTTCCCGATGGCACGCAGCACACCGGCACATAAATTATAACCAATCATTACAGCAACAAAGGCAGTGATGGTGGATATGTAAGAATAGGATTCGGCAATAATATTTGTCGGTGTATGAAGCAGTTCCAGCAAAGGATGCATAAACAATTTGGAGGCGACCATGACCAGTATGGTTAATACTCCGCCGATAATCAGCATTCCGGCAACGGTCCGCTTCAACTGTTCCTTATTCCCTGAGCCATAGCTTCTAGCCACCACAATACTGAGTCCATTCCCGATTCCCAAAGCAAACCCTACCATCAGCTCAAATACTGCTGTACAGGCTCCAATTGCCGCCAAGGATCCATCCCCCAGAAAGTTTCCGACAATCATGGTATCCGCAGCGTTATAAAGCTGTTGAAAGATATTGGAGATAAACATGGGAATGGCAAAAACGATAAGCGCTTTTAATATATTTCCCTTTAGTAAGTCTGTATTCATTTTAATATCAGCTCCCATCTGCGTCGTAGCACATTAGTCTCATTACCATGAGGGTTTCCAACTGAAAAGTTTATTTCTTAATTCTGCCAGAATTCTTGGTATCTGAATTCCCTGAGGACATGCCTCTTCACACTTGCCACAGGAAATGCAATCGTATTCATCTTCCTTTTTCTTCATGTCTTGTACGGTAAACCAAAGACCGGGTGAGGGATCAAAAGCCATTTCATTATATACCGAAATTAACTTTGGAATTTCCAGGCTCTGAGGGCAGCCTTCACAACAGTAGCGGCAGGAAGTGCAGGGAACAAATTCAGCAAGCTCCTCAACCACTTTTTCCAGCAGTTTGTTTTCAGCTTCCGAAAGAGGTGTAAAATCAGAAAATGTCCAAACGTTGTCGTCCACCTGTTCCACATGATTCATTCCACTTAGCACTACGGTAACTCCCGGCAGGGATTTTACAAACCGGAAGGCCCAGGATGCGATGGAGTCATTGGGACGGGCCTTTTTTAACATCCCTTCCAAATCCTCACTTAAGTAAGCCAGGCGGCCACCACGACATGGTTCCATTACCATAATGGGAAGATCATGTTCTCTCAGAATCTCATATTTCCGTTTCCCATCCTGCAAGGTCCAGTCCAGATAATTAAGCTGAATCTGAGCAAAATCAAAGCAATCCCGCCATTCTAAAAACTTCTCAATCGTTTCCGGTCTTCCGTGGGTCGAAAATCCTAAATGACGGATTTTCCCAGCCTTCTTCTGTTCTAAAAGATAATCTAAAATTCCCAGTGCTTCGTCCATATAGGTATCAATCGACGTTTCACACAGATTATGTAAAAGATAAAAGTCAAAATATTCAACACCACAATTTCTTAATTGCTCCTCAAATATTCCTTGTGGAGTCCAGCCCGGCTGCATGGCATGACCAGGCATCTTTGATGCCAGAAACCACGTATCCCGTGGATATTGACTCAGAACCTCCCCCACAAATTTTTCGGATTCTCCATTATGATAACGGTAGGCAGTGTCAAAATAATTAATTCCTTTTTCATAGGCGTATTCAATCATTTTTCTTGCCTTCACTTTATCAATTGGCCCGCCTTCTCCTTGGGTAGGTAAGCGCATATTTCCCATGCCCAGTTGTGATAAATCCAGATTGCGAAATGGCTTATAAATCATATAACTACCTTCCTTTCGTCAAATTCTTGTCTCAGTCGCAGATAAATTTTATTATGTATTGATTATAAAATTTATAGCATGGGTTTTACAGCAAATTTATTTGTTTTACAACAAATTCATTAGATAGATTTTTTTACTCCAATTCTCTATACAAAAAGAATGTCACAAAATAATTTGATGTATTTTGTGACATTCTTATATAATACACAATATCTATATGATCCAAACTCATATCTGATACCGCTGCTTACCTGGTCTTCGTCCATCTTGCTGGCTTTATAAAAAGATTCGATAATTTCCACTCAATGCCAGAAAGGCAAACAGATACAGACAGTTATCATAATATCTTCGATTTCCGGTCCGAAGGGGTGTATTCCAAAATTTCTCCACACACTCCTGTGCATAAACTCCTTTGGCCGCCAAAGATGCCTGTGCATTGGTGGCAATAATCGCTACCGGATGGAGTGCTTTTTCTTTCAAAACGGCTCCGCCAATGGTATAAACCTCATCACAAGCTCCCTTCCTGATTTCACAGAAAAAGTGCTGAAGCTTTTCAGCGATTTCACATTCCCATCTATCCGCACCAAACCACTCGTAGTCTAGCCCGATATTAGCTATGGTACGATAGGCATCACTATAATACCAGTCATGCCTTCCAAACTGCTCCACATGGTCATAATGGGGTGTTCCATCATACTCGGCATACTCGGCGCAAAGTCCGGTAACCGGATGACACGCCTTTTTTAAATATTCCCGGCTGGCATCTGCGGCCTCCTTCCAAAAACTCCGGTCTTCTTCCTTGGCCCAAAGAGCAAACAATTGATAGAAGTGAGGGAGATGATAGGAGGGATCACTAAATTCCAATTCCGTAATAAACTTAATCAATTTATTTTCCGGGTTCCACATTGGTTTCCCTGGCTCTCCATTTTCTCCTTTATGGATACAGACATGGAGAAGGTCTCTGGCCTCTTTGGAATAATCAAAGATTCCTTCCCCATTCCCCCAACGTTGAGATGCGAAAAACAGTGCCATTGCAAAATACTCTTCCCCATCCGGTGCCGGACCCTCGGCGTTCTTCGTCCCATCGGTCTGGCAGGACCAGGCAAAGTAACCAGCATTTATACCGGCATCCAGCCACATATAAGTCTTTGTCCACTTCCATATGCGGTCGAATTCCTCTTTTTTATTTAGCTGAACGCACATCATCATTCCATAGGACATTCCTTCCGTCCTGACATCATGATTTCCCGTGTCCTCCATATATCCCATATCAGCCCCGACCGGATGATAAATCCGTTCTTCCTCGGTGCCATAAAACATTGTCTGAAAAATCGTTTCCAGTCGTCGGTCAATTTCTTCTTTTTCATACCCTAATTCCATAAAAACATTTCGGTATTGTCCATTTTCCCATGCACTCATTCTTATGCTCCCTCTTTTATTCCTTTACACCACCAATTGTAAGTCCGGTCACAAAATACCTTTGCAGGAATGGATACAGACAAACGATTGGCAAAGAAGTCAGAATTGTTGCTGCTGCCCGGATCGATGCCGGGGTCACTTGGTTTCCTGCATTCTTCATGGTTTCCGCATTCGCACTGTTATTGGTAACCGCCGACAGCAATTTCATTAATTCATATTGCAGTGTCGTATACTGTTCACTCATCCGATTATAAATCATGGTATCAAACCAGGAGTTCCATTGATATACTGCAATAAACAAAGCAACGGTAGCAAAAACCGGCTTACACAAAGGTACTATAATTTTCATAAAAATCATAAAATGCCCTGCCCCATCGATTTGGGCTGATTCCTGCAAGCTGTCTGGCAGACCATTCATGTAAGTACGTATTACCAACATGTTAAAGGCACTTACCAAACCTGGAATAATATATACCCAAAAAGTATTTGTAAGTCCCAATCCCTTATATAACAGGAAAGTTGGTATCAAACCGCCATTTATGTACATGGTAAGAACATAGAGAAAGGATACCTGCTTCTTAAACACAAACTCCTTGCGGCTTAAAACATACGCAAGCAATGCCGTAAAAAACAACTGACTAACCGTTCCAATCAACGTTCTCAGTACCGTAATATAAGATGCCTGCAGAAGATTCTGCTTATGCAGTATGGTCTGATAGTTTTTCCAGGTAAATACACGAGGCAGCAGATAAATACCACCTCTTAATGAGTCCGTTCCATCATTAAGAGAAACAGCCAGCGTATTCAAAATTGGATATAGTGTCACAACGACAAATATCGCTAAAATAATTGTGTTAATAATCGTAAATAATCGATCTCCAAACTTTGTTCTATTCATTCTCTTCTGCCTCCTTCCTAGAATAATCTTTCTTCCCCTGCTGTCTTGGCTACCTTGTTAGCCAGGAAGATAAGGATAATACTAACTACACTCTTAAAGATACCCGCAGCTGTACCAATGGAGTAATCCCCCATGCTGATACCATATTTAAGTACATAAATATCAATTGTCTGAGAAACACTCTGCACCAGACCATTCCCCAACAAATACTGTACTTCAAAGCCTGCATTTAATACATTACCAATGTTGATCAATAACAAAATGAAAATGGTTGACTTAATCCCCGGAAGGGTGATATGAAGGATTTTACGAATCCTTCCTGCGCCATCAATCGCCGCTGCCTCATACAAGTCTGGACTAATGGAGGTAATGGCTGCCAGATAGATTATGGTTCCCCATCCCGTTTCCTTCCACACATTGGCAAAGCCAACAATCCACCAGAAAAATTCCGGGTAGGCCAGCCAGTTAATGGGTTTCTCTAAAATATGAAGGGCCACCAGCGCCTGATTAATCACTCCGTTTTCCAGAGAAAGTACATCATGAACAATTCCCGTTACAATAATCCAGGAAAGAAAGTGGGGGAGATAGGAAATCGTCTGGACAAACTTCTTGCCATGTCGGTTTCTTACCTCATTCAGCAAGATGGCAAGCCCGATGGAAAAGACAAAGCCAAGTACCAGATTAATTATCCCCATCGCAAGGGTATTCCGAACCACCTTCAAAAACACATCATTACTGAATAACTGCTGAAACTTTGCCAAGCCAACAAAGGTCGAATGAAGCAATCCATTTTTGGGCTTATAATTTTGAAATGCCATAACCCATCCAACAAGGGGCGCATAGAAAAAGATAATTGCATAAACCACAAAAGGAATGGATAAAAACACCAGCTCTTTCTGCTTTTTTATCTCCTTCCAAGTAATGACCTGTTTTCTCTCTCTTACCTTCTCTGCTTTTACTCGTCCATGTTTTTTATTCTCTGCACTCAATTCTACTCACTCCTTATCTGTGACAAGCATTTTACAAAAATGTTGATTAACGGTATTCCATTCGATTAAAATCTTGACACCAAAAGGGAGGCTGTGACCATTTTCTGCTTTTTCATCAGCCTCCCTGTTTTATTGCTTATTTATAAATCTGCACCACAGTGGATGACAGTGATTTGTTATTCACCCTTTGCAACTGCAATTCTACGATCAACTTCTGCTTTTAATGCGGTTAAGTATGAGTCGATATCAACTCTGCTGCTGTAAACATCCATGTATTCCGTCCAAGCCTTGTCAAAATCTTTCGACATAACCACTTTTGGCAGATATTCATGTTTTACTTCGTCCATATTTACTTTTGCCATACCATGTGGTGTGTCAGAAGTAAAGGTATTAGAATAAGACCACAGTGGGAACCATGGTGAATTTTCCGGAGCTGGACTTAACATCTGTACAAAGGTTTCTGCACCATAGGCTGCCAGACACTGCTGAACATCCACTGGAAGACCCTCAAAGAATTCTCCCGGCTGGCTTCCTGGCTCCCAGGCATTGATTCCATCCAGATTCATACCTTCCAACTGTGGAAAGTAGGAGTATTTACAAAGGTTCGCCACCTGATAATCCTGGCTTACAGCATTATCTCTTTGAAGCTGCGTGCGGAAGAACACTCCATCTGTACCTACTTCATAATCAACCCCTTCAATTCCCCAGAAACGCAGGGTCATAACTTCTTGTGAAAGTAAATCATTAAGGAATTTCATAGCACCTTCTACATCTTTACAGCTTGTGGTGATACCCAGACCATTGGATACATCCAATGCCGAGTTGGAATGATATCGGTCTGCCGTTCCTTCCTCCATTACGATACCAAGTGGTACATAAGTACAGCCATCTAACTTCTGACTCTGGATTGACTGATCCGCCTGTAAGAAATCCCAGTACTGATCTACCATACCAAGTACACGTCCAGAAGATAATTTAGCAATATACTGGTCATATGACATGGTAAAAGTTTCTGGATCAATAATTCCTTTTTGGAATTCTTGATTTAATTTTTCAAAATATCTTTTTGCCGTATCTGTTGTATTATAATCGGATACTTCTAATGTATTAGGATCTACCAATGCACAGCCATCATTTGGATATCCATCCAGGAACATTGGTGGATTTTCCAGACAGAAATATCTCCAATCATCACTTAAGATTTCATAACCAATATTTGGTGTTCCGTCAGACATATTTGGGTTTGCTTCCAAGTAACGTTCAATAACATCAAAATACTGATCCAGGGTTTTGATTTCCGGATAGCCAGCCCATTTTAAAACTCTGGTCTGAATCCAGAATGCTTCGTCGTTATGTACGCATCCAGTATCTTTTTCATTGATAATACCGAACTGTGGCACAATGTATACGTGTCCATCCTCTGCTCTTACCTTATTCCATTCTTCCTCGGAAAGGTAATTCTTTATATTTGGATAACTATCCCAGTACTCATCAATTGCCACATAACCACCTGCATCTAAAAACTGTTTGTGACCAGTAGAAGCGCAGATAAAATCTGGATATTCCCCACCAGCAATTAAAGTTCCTACGGCTTCTTCTGCGGTCTGTCCGGTAAGCCAGGTTTCTTTACATTTTGCTCCGGTAATCTCGGCAATTTTTTCCTGAATCACATTGCCATCATTAATCTCGGTACCCGGAACTGCAAAAAAGGCAGTAAATTCTTTGACCGGGCCTGCTGTCTCACTGTCTTCGCTGCTTCCCACATCTACTGATGTGCTTTCTGTGTCTGCCTTTTTAGTTCCGGTCTGGGTGTCTCCCCCTTTTGCACCACAACCAGCAGCAAAAGTTGCTACCATCGAAGTTACGAGTAACATTACCAATAACTTTTTCCTCATAAAAAATCCTCCCTATTTTTGATTCTGCTCAGCTTTTAGTGCTCTGATACAGCTCTGTTGTAACTGTCTACATTTTAGCATTTGTGTATAATACCAACAACCCAACAAACTATATGGGATACCCCTACAAATTATAGTTGCACAAATAAAATCCAACGTTTTTAAATATATTAATCATTTTGCACAATCACACAACACAGGAAGAAGCCCCACTATGTTAGACTTCTTCCTGCATTCATGCTTTTTCTAAAATTTGTTTTCTGTACTTTGTAGGGGTGCACCCCTTCTCCGCTACAAATTTATTAATAAAATAATCCAGGTTATGGTACCCCACCTTCTCTGCCACCTCATATACCTTGTCATCCGTACGAAGTAAAAGCTGTGCTGCTTTTTCAATCCGATATGAATTGATATAATCCTTAAAGGATTGTCCATATTTTTTCCGGAATACTTGCCCTAAATAAGCACTATTGATAAAATATTTCTCGCTGAGGGTTTTCAAACTTAAATTTTCTCCATAATGCTCTTCAATTTCCTTTTCAATCTCTGCTAAAACGCCTCTGGAAGCATTTTTCCGCAGTTGGGAAAGATAATCCGCAAATTTCATGGCAAACATGGTAAAATGCATACTACTGCCTCGCACAATTTCACGCTCAAAGGCATCACTGCTGATATATTGAAGAATCTCTTCCTGATTTACATTATTATCCTGCTCTGAGGCAATGTGAACCAACTGAAACAGCACATAATTAATGCATACATTAATCAGCTGATAATCCAGATTACTTGCTTGAATCTCCTGATAAATGGTTTCCACTGCCTGTTCAATGGTTTCCTTTTCGTTCATTTCGATGGCCTGAACCAGGGTGTCCAGCTTCTGCTTTTCCAAAACAGAGCCGGTTCGGTTTTTCATTTCCTCCTCGTAATAGGAAATATCTTTATCATTTCGGAAACCTTTGAAAGAGCGGGCTATGGAAGCCGTCCGATATGACTCAGAAAGGTTTTCCAGTTGTTCCACCTGGTTTCCCACATAAACCAGAATCGGATATTCAACTGACTTCTCTATCTGGGCTACCAGCTTTGATAAGTATTCCTTCTCTGACATTCCTTTTTCCTTTGACATATATCCCCAATAAATTAAGCCAATATCATGACAATCCTCATTCTTGGTCACGTCGAAAACCACATGATATCGATATTCGCCCAGAAGCTCCTGGCACTGTCGATAGAGTTTTCGCTGGACATTGCGCTTTTCCAACTCCGAAATGGGAGTGGATAAACCAGAGAAATCCACTTCAATATCAATATATCGAAGCTCCTTCCCCAGTTTCATATGTTCTTTTACATATTTCATGTTGATATCATCATACTTACCCCAGATTAAGGATGTCATATTCCGATCAAAAAGGGCCTTGCTTTTCTCCTTATCCCCTTTTCGTTTTATTTCCTCATCCGCACATTGTTTCCGAATTCTCCCTAAAAGCTCGATCAGGTCTTCTTTCTGAACCGGCTTTAAAATATAGTCCGTACAGTTTTGCCGAATCGCTGTCTTGGCATATTCAAATTCGTAAAAGCCGCTTAAAATCACGTAGGAAGCCTCCGACAGCTGGTTGGACTTAATGTATTTCAAAAGTTCTATTCCATTCATTTCCGGCATCTTAATGTCGGCAATGATTAAGTCCACTTTATTTTTTTCTAAAAATGCCACCGCATCGTTTCCATTGGATGCCTCTCCGGCGATTTGGTAACCTTCCTTTTCCCAATCAATGAGAATCGAAAGGCCCTGCCTGATAAAAGGCTCATCATCTACCAGTAATACCTTCAACATACCTTACCCCTCCTCCGTTTCCTGAATACAGATCGATACCGTTGTCCCAACGCCTTTTTCACTTTCCACAGCAATGCTGGTTTTGCCCCGATTATAATTTTTAAGGCGGATACAGGCATTCAAAATTCCCACTGAACCGCTATTTTCTACTGTTTCCATGCTGCCATGATCAATCCGTTCCCGAAGTGCTTCCAGATATTCCTCGTCCATACCGCCGCCGGTATCTTCAATTTCAATTATCAGGGTTCCATTGGGGGACTTTTTTACCGAAATAAAAATCCATCCATCACGGCTCATGGCCTCGATTCCATGCACACAGGAGTTCTCCACAAAGGTGACAATCGTAAGCTTGGGTACCCGAAAATCAAGACAGTTTTCATCCACGTCAAAACGATACGATAGCCGTTCCCCGAAGCGATACTGCTGGAGCTTTAAATAAGCTTCGGCAAACTCCAATTCATCTTTAATCGAAATATTATCTGCCCCCCAGTTAACGCTCTTCCGCATAAGCACCGCCAGTTTTCCAATGATTTCTGCGGTCTCTTCCTCCTTTTTGAGGATGCTTCTCATCCGAATACTTTCCAGGGCATTGAACATAAAGTGAGGATTAATCTGACTGTGAAGAGCCAAAAGCTCTGCACGCTGTTTTGCAATATTCAACTCCTGCTGTTCCAGCTTGCCTTTGTAAACAACCTGAATCAGCTCCTTTATCCTCACCGTCATGTGGTTGTAATTCCCCATCAGCTGTCCAATCTCATCCTGCCCCATCACGTTGATTTCCTCAAACTGTTCATCCTTTACCTTATCAAAGGAGCGGCTAAGGATAAAAATCCGATTCGTTATGGATCGACTCACTCCATACATGACGAAAACAGGAATCAGCATGTTAACCATGATTAATACAACAATGATAACCGCATACCGTTTCATATTGGCCACCATATTCAACTGGTGCTCCATAACATAAACGGTAAGCTCTTGAGAGTAAAGAGTGATTTCTTTTTTATATCTTGTCTGTTTTAAAATATCAGGGCTAAGGGTCTCAAACTTCTTATTCCCTGCTACATTACCCAGATTGGAAAACAAAACCAGATCTCCGTCACAGACATAAACATCCTCTGCATAATTTGCCTTCATAATATCTCTGGTAATTCGATTGTAGTCCAGATCCAGCTTTATCAGTTTTTCACAATCCTTTTTTCCATATAAATCAAGCTTTCGAATAACCGAAAGGGTTCGGCTGGTATCCACATTATACATTTTTTGCTTGCTGTAATCAAAATAGTAGTATAGAACCAGATTTCTGCCAGAATTCTTATAGTACTGATACCAATCTGTATCCTTCACCGTACTGATACGGGCAAATTCACTGCCATTTATAATGGTTTCGTTATCGCCATAAATAATGGCCTTGGCATTTTTCTGACCCAGGTTTGTGTGAAGGGTGTAATTGGATTTCAGTTTTTCATAAGCTGTATAATAATCCACCAAGGTTTCATATTGTTTATCCAGAAAATTGTGAATGACTCGATTGATATAAATGTCTTTCGTTATATAAACAGCACTGTCTATGTAGGAATTCATGCTATAGGCCACAGCTTCCGCAACATTTTCCAGATTCCGCTCCTTTTCCGCCCGGTCCGCACTGGTTACCAGCCCAAACACCAGGGCATTGGTCACAATAATCGGCAGAAGCACACAAAATATATACATGGCGTACATCTTGGTATTCAATTTGTAGTTATCCAGCTTGCGGCTGTAAGTCCGGGAAAATCTCCTTCCCCAGCTATCCTTGCCCATCTCGTTCACCCCCACTGACCAAGTACTCAAGTTACATTTTATTACAATTTTATAATAAAAATCATCCTAATACAAGTAGGTAGTAAAAGCACCACCTTTGCCCCGAATTACCAACCAAAAGTGGTGCTTTTACACTTATGACAGAATTAATTTGCCAAAATATTCAGCTGATTCCCAACCATTCGCTGTCCAATCACTCCATGTCGCAATACCTGTGCGGTTATTTGTAGGTGCTGTCGCATCACTAATTTGCACATCAAACTTAACGAGGGCACCGCTTTGGGGTTCCGTAAGTCCATGAGGAATTTCCAGATAAGCAATATAGCCGTTATTTATCTGCTTTATTAAAGCATCTCCGCCTGTTACAGGACCATCTTTAAGGTTATTATACGTTAAGCGAGATTGCCCGCCATTGGCACCCGTGTCGTTAATATATACCTCAACACAGTCCTTTAGATAATTATCTGCGTTTTGGGTATTTAAATCACTATCCTCTACCTCAACACGGACATAAAGCATCGTTTCATCCCATTTAACTTGTGCTTTACCTGCCACTCTGGTGGTTCCAAATATAGAATCCCCACCATTTGTCGTCCACTTAGATATTGAAAGCGTTTCAACGCCCGCCCAGTCAGCGGAATCAAGCCGTTCACTGATGGTCTCACCAGAAGGCCTGCCACGGAAGGCGTTACCTACTGCGGTATCCCTAATAAGAACCTTTTCATTCGCATCATTGACCAGTATCAAGGTTCCCCAAGCACTTGTGTCATTGTAAGCGAGTCCATTTGATGTATCACACCATACTGCAACGGAATTTCTGGTGCCGTTGTTTTCGCGGCCTTCATCATTGACCTGGCAGTCAAAACCAATTTCCTTGCCAACTTCTGGAGCAACATCATTGAATGGTAATTTTAACTTAACAACATAGCCTGTATTTGTTTTCCATACTACGGACTCTAATCCGTTTCTTGAATCACCAGATACCAGATTATTACAGTTAACTCGGTGCTGTCCGTCACCTGATAGTTTTGCCCCACCTTTGTTGTTGTTTGGGCTGAAAAAGACTTCTACACAATCCTGTAAATATTCTGCACTGGCTGTCGCCCCTACTTGTTCATCTGTTACAATGCCAAGAACATATAAGTTGGCTTCATCCCACATTACCTTGAATTCACCCACAGCAAAATCAGGATAAGCTTTCGTTCCTTCTACAAATCGGTCTGCGTTAAGAGTCACGGCAGTATTCCATATATCATCAATAACTTCTGAATTCATAGTCGGTGTACCTTTAACCGCTACACTTGTTTTAGGTTTTGCAACTACCACATCAGTAGGATGTTTCTCCAAATAATCATCTGGATCTATAACCGCATAAAATGCTTCTTTCGCTACAAAATCCTTATCAAAGATAAGCGGGTTGTTCGCTGCACGCCAGCTTAAACTGTCTGTTAAGCCCCAGAAAGTAACACGTTCGATATCATCGCTATGCTTTTTATAGACCTGAAACAGCTGTGCGTATACCTGCGCTTGCTTAATGTAACCTGCTTCTGTTTTATCTGTGGTTCCCACATCCAATTCGGTAATGCTAACCTTAACGCCTGCAGCAATAAAACGTTCTATGGATGCTTCAACATTCTTCACACTTACATTGGTACTATAATGTGACTGCATTCCCACACCTTCAATGAGTTTACGCGACGTATCTTTATTATCAGAATCAACAAGCCATCGATTGTTAATGTCTATCACCATATTGGCAATCGCTGTACTCTTAGTTGCATTGTCGTCATTAAAATCGTTGTAGTATAATGTCGCAGTTGGAGCATACTTACGAGCAAACTTAAATGCATCATAAATATAATCTGCACCGCTCTCGCCTGCCCCAGCGCCATTTGCATAAGCTCCATACCATTTTGATGCATTGCTTCCGTCATCGCCCGTTCTTAAGTTTGCTTTCCAGTCAGTACTTCGCTCCATATGAGCTTCATTTAATACATCCCAGGCAAAAACGGTTTCCCTTGCAGTCTCTTCGAAATGTCCAGCTACATTTTTAATAAAGTTTTCAAGATTCACCTTTGCCTCAGCACGAGTTAAACCTGTATTCAACCAGTTTGGAGACTGGGAATGCCATGAAAGGGTGTGTCCCTGGACTAAAATGTCATTGGCTTTTGCCCAATTTACAATCTTATCTGCAGTAGCAAAGTTGTAAGTATCTACTCCGGTACTTCCATAGGAATCTGGTTTCATTTCGTTTTCAGGAGTTACTACGTTGAAATGCTTTTTTAATCCCGCCGTTGTCTCTGCATTATCCATCCTGCCAACTCCAGTTCCTGATGAAATAATGTTTCCTATCAGGAAGCAATCCTTGTAGGCATCCTTAAGGGAAGGAACATCCATCCATGTTTCGGCATCAGCTGGTAATGGTTCCGGAATTGGTGATGGTACTACACGACCGATAATCGTAAGCACGATGTTAGTACCGTCTTCGCCAATTAACTCTGTTAATTTATTATATTTGATAATTATGCCACTCCATGATGCCATTCTTTCCGTAACCGATAATGCTTTCTTTGATTCGTTCGCTACTACCGTAGTTGTAATGGTTCCACTATTGGCTAACATATCTGAACTAAAAGTGCTGCCAATTACAATTTTAGAATCGGTCTGCATATCGTATTTTGTATCCCCATTTACAGTTATCGTAAGATCATCAATGAAGTAATCGTTCATGGCCGAATCAGCCGTATGTATGCGCAAGTCACCGCTTCCAGCCGCAAAGTCAGTTAACTTAATTAAAGTATCAAATTCACAAGTAAGAGTAAATGCTTCTGGTTCATTGCCTAATGTTAACTCATGCTCATCCGAATCATATAATGACCATTGTGGATCAGCTCCTCCCACCTGTACTGTGACTGTTTCAGTTTCAGGTATTACAACCGGCGTTTCATTCTTTGGTCTTGTAATCAGAATCTGGTTTACAGTGAAATCCACATTAGCTGCACCGGGTTTGAGAATTAAAGTATTTCCCGCAATGGTAGCCGGTAGTGATGTAATTGTTTCCGTATACTCATAGGCTCCTTCGACATCTCCTTTATAAAAGATATTGCCACTCCAGGATTTCGTCTCGCTAAATTGCATCGCTGCCTTTTCAGCTATGGTACCTTTCACATAGAATGTATACTCTTTTCCAGCTTCCAGGTTCAGATCAGTGCCCTTCAGCTGGACTCCATAATAATCCTTATCCCGATTAGTCACTTCCAACGATTTCGTTCCATCTTCATTAACAACGATTGTGGTTGTGCCTCCTGAACCCAATATTAAACCATTTAGTTCCGTATAGCTGCTAAAAACCGTCCCTTCAGCCTTATCCTTCAATGCTTCCTGCATATCAAATACCACGATAAAGTCATCTTCTGGTTCAGGATCTGGATCTGGTTCTGGTTCCGGCGTTGGTGTCGGTGTATTACTTCCGCCCGAACTCGGCTGCGTCACAGCTGTATCTTTGGGACCTACCGTTCCTTGCTTTCCGGAATCAACTGACTGTTTATCCTTTCCTTCGGTTGTAACATCTACAGAAGCTGAAGTCTGGTTGTCAACCTTAACCTCTACATTTTTAGAAGTCTTATCCACCAGGGACCCTTCTGCACCCTTCTCCAGCTTTAAATCAATGTTTGCACTGACCTTTGCTTCTACTGGTACGGAGGTTTTTATTTCTGCACCTTTTGCAGCTTTTGATACGACCAGTTCAATCTTCTCTGTTTTTCCTTCGATTGCCAAAACCGCTGGCGCTTTCAATTCCACCTCTCCGAGCTTTCCGTTTGCTCTTAAATCAACCTTTGCTTCTTTGGATACTACAAGGCTTTCCATTTCGCCGTTTACTTTGACAAAAACCTTTGCATCCTTCTTTGCCAAATTCAGGCTTGCCACATTTCCCTCTGTCCCAACAACGATGCTGGCACTGGAAGCGGTTACCTTGATATTGTTTCCCACCGCACGTTCTGTCCAAGTATTTGCTTTAATGGCCTGAATCGTGATGGACTTAAATACGCCCCGGTTCGTTACATCCGATTTTGGCGCATTTACTACTAAGGCTTTTTTTCCGTAATCCCCCTCCGGAATGCTGAATTTCTTTGCTGCTGAACTCTTAATGGTCACCTTGGTCACCTTTTTATCTTTCAGCGCTTTTTTCAGGTTTGCCTGAGTTGATACTACTACATCCGTGGTTTTCTTGGCTGTGCCTGCCTTTGGATTGACTGCCGCGCTTGCTGATTGAGCCGGAATAAATCCGACTATCAATGCAAGTGCCATAATCCAGGCTAATGCACGTTTCATTCTTTTTGACATCCTCTTTCCCTCCTAATCCCAAAATAATTTCTCTGGCAAAAAAAGTATAGCAAAAAAAACCTTTCCAGACATACCCACAAACTATATAACATTTCCCTATAAACTATATACTTTTAAACCCTTTCATTGTAAAAACCGCCATATAGGAATTACCTACACGGCGGTTTTTATATAGTTATTATACAAATTACATCCTCTCACCCACAACTAATACACCATATCATCTAACTTTTCTGCTTTCTCTCCTGATCAAGCTCCTTCTGTGTCCGACTCTCCAGGATCTGACGCAACACATTGCGACAGCAGCGTTCAATATCGGTCCGTTCAATCGTACCATCTTTTAATTCCTTCATGATTTCCTTCTTATTGCCTCCCGTCCCCGGCATAATCAAGTCATTGCCGGCGCTCATGGCAAGCCCATTGTTGGCAAAGTTTTTGGCAGTAGAGAACCAGTCCGTCATAACCACACCGTCAAAGCCCCATTCGTTCCGAAGAACCTTGGTACATAAATCATAGCTGTTTGCCGTGTAGACACCATTTAACCGGTTGTAGCTGGTCATAACACTCTTGGCTTTTCCTTCCCGAACTGCAATTTCAAACCCTTTTAAATAAATTTCCCGAAGGGTTCTCTCACTCATATTACTGGAAACACCATTACGGTTATCTTCCTGATTATTTGCGGCATAATGCTTGACTGTTGCATAGTTTCCAGCTATTTTCTGCACACCTCTGACGGTCGCCGCTGCCAGCTTTCCAGTCAGAATCGGATCTTCACTGTAGTATTCAAAGTTCCGTCCACAGAGAGGATTCCGGTGTATATTCATACCTGGTCCTAACCAGTAGGTTATGCCATATTCTTCCATCTCAACACCAACGGCATAGCCCACCTGTTCCAGAATGTCAACATTCCAGGTCTGGGCAAGTGCCATTTCCACAGGGAAGGCTGTCGTAAACTGGTAAATTAATGTATGCTTATCCGGGTCAGCCAACATCACCTTTTTCACAAATCCAGGCAGATAATTCATAAAGTCAATTAAAGCTTCTACCATCTTGACCTTGCCCTTATCCGTTACTGCCGATATCTTCTGCAAACGCAGCCCGGCTGGTCCGTCACTTAATGCCACATTGGTGATTCCCCTTCTGGCAAATTTGGAGGTGGTATTTCCTACCGCACCCGGCGCTGTAAAATAGGAATTTCCAAACATTCCGGTACCAACTACCAAGTCAACCATCTCCTCTGTACTCAAATGGTTGATAATGGAATCAATCCTTTTGGTGCTGTACATCTCCGGTGTTTTATACTCATAGGCCACCATTGAAAAAGCCCCGCTGTCCATCTGAAGTCTGGGCGCCGTGGCTGGAATTGCTTCTGATACAGGAGTCATACTGGCTTTTGACAGCTCCTCCAGCTTGCCTCTGGTGCTGTGAATCGGCTTGCAGATAGTTTCATGTTTAGAAATAATTACATCCTTATCCAGAACAATAACACCACACACGGAAGTTTTTCTGGAGGATTTTCCAAGTCTTAAGACATAATCCCCCTTCTCCAGAAGGAAACACGCCTCATCCATATCATAACTGGCCATCTGGGATAAATCAAAGGAAAGAACTACCTCTTCCGTTTCTCCTGGTCCCAGTTCTCTGGTCTTAGCAAATGCTGCCAGTTTTTGATGCTCTTTTTCCAGTTTCCCGTCTGGACAGCTTATGTAAAGCTGCGCCACTTCTTTTCCCCGATATTGACTTCCGGCATTTTTGACCGCAGCAGTAACCAAAACACGGCTCTTCTCAACCCTTACTTCTTTTACGGCAATATCAAATTCACTGTATCCCAGACCATAGCCAAATTCATACCTGGGCTCTATCTGAAAGGTATCAAAATAGCGGTATCCAACATAGATCCCCTCTTTATAAAACTCATCCTTTAGATTGCCATTCAGATAACTGAATTCTCTGGCATATGGGATATCATCATATTTCTTTGCCCAGGTATCTGTCAGACGTCCGGAAGGCGATACGTTTCCCGAAACCACATCTGCAAAGGCATTACCACCCTCGGTTCCCTGCTGACAGAAAAAAATCACGGCATTAATTCCGGAAATCCGATCCAGAAAGCTCATGTCAAATGAGGCCCCTACGTTAATGACCACAATTGTTTTTTGATAGCTTTTGGCACATTTTTTAATATTGGAAATTTCTGTTTGGGAAAGATTGTTATCCCCATTATCAAGCTTCCGGTCTCCGCCCTCACCGGCTTGTCTGGAAACCACATAGATACAGGTATCCGTATCACTTTTTGTCACATCATTATCGGTGATCAGCCTTCCAATCGGATAGCGGTATGGATCGGACATGAAATTTACAATATCAAGCTTAATGAGCTTTTTCCGAAACTGGCGGGCGTACTCCTCTTTTCCCTTTTCAAAGGCTCTTGCATAATCGTAAAGCCAGCTCTTTGTTGTAATCTCAAAACCGGCATTTTGAAGGCCTTCCATAATGCTGGTACTATGCCTTTCGTTTACTTCTCCGCTTCCCGTACCACCTTTAATGGTCATCTCTGCTCCGGCACCATAAAGGGCTATCTTCCCGGGCCGAATCGGAAGGGTACCGTCATTTTCCAGTAGTACCATTCCCTCAAGGGCCGCCTGGTAGGCTATTTTTTTATTCTTCTCTTCACGTTCGCTTACTTTGTTGTTATAGGATGCTTTTGTCCGTAATTTCATGCATTCACACTCCTTTTTCAATCATACCTCTATTATAGCAAATCGCCAAGGACATGCATTACTTTTTTTAACAATTCTCTGTACTTTTTTGTGCTCTTCCTGTTTGATTTTGCTGGCATAAAATTAATACTATGTTCGATTGCATCACTTTATTTTTGCCAAGCTTCAACATCTAACATTTGTCCGTTTAAATCCCAACTGTCCCTTATCGACAGCTCTTTGAATATAATCCGAAGCAACCGGAATTTGGGATTTACTTTTTCCTTGACTCATCTTCTGCTCACCAATGGCATTAGCAACCACTACAGCCTGCTCATGCAATGGCAAATAAGAAATACCCACTGTATATACAAAGCTATTCATGGCATTCTTGGCACGGTCGGGCTGTTGTGCGATGGTGGTTTCAACCGTCGCCAGCATCTGTTCCAGTTTATCTTTGTTGAATTCCTCATCCTTACGATTTCCCAATAACCAGCAGTAGCAGCTGTAACCTGCCGATACATACAGTTCCTCCCCTGATGCAATCCATTTATCCGAAACGGCCTGGGCAATATCCGTTTCTGCCAGAGTCACTGACACAATAAAATCAGAAACCATATGAAAGTAGGCCCCTTCCATCCACCGATCAAAATCTGCCTCTGTCATTACCTTTGGTTCTGCAATCATCCCCGCCAGATACATAGCATCATAATTGCCAGTTGCATAAAGTTCTTCGGCAAGCTTCTGGTTTTTCCCGGTCTTTTTGACAATTGGTTTCATCGCTCCTGTGGCAACACCAAAAACGGGCTCGTGTGCCCCCTGTGATAAATACATTTTTTTAGTACGCTCTGTTCCCAGTGCTTCCAGTTCCTGTAAAATCGTTAGTACGTTCATGAACAACCTCCTCTGTAACACGTTTATTTCATGAAATAATTCTAGCAAAAGTCAAAAGCAATAGCAAGACATCGTGCATCGATAATTTTTCATTATATCCATTCTTTCTTCCAGCTACTATAGCAATAAAGCCAATGTGCCTACAACAATCATTATCAATCCCAACACTGACTTTCTGCTTAGTTTTTCTTTCAACACAATATAAGCAAATGCCACCGTGACCAAAATACTGAGTTTGTCAATTGGTACTACAACACAGGCTGGTCCTGTTTGCAAGGCACGGTAATAACACAGCCAGGAGACTCCTGTTGTTCCTCCTGAAAGCAAGATAAATAGCCAGCTCTTCCCGTCAATAGCTTTGATTGTATTTTGCTTTTTGGTCATAAATACAATGATCCAGGCCATAAAGAACACCACAACGGTACGGATTGCCGTTCCCAAATTGGAAGCAACTCCTTCGATTCCTACTTTTCCAAGAATGGAGGTCAGACTGGCAAATACTGCTGATCCCATGGCGTAGAATAACCATCCAAATCCTTTGACTGGTTTTCCAATTACGTTCTGTTCTTTCTGGATCATCAAGTACGTCCCAATTCCAATAAAGAGCATCCCAATCACCTTTGTCCAGCTAATCTCCTCCCCTAAAAAGATAAAAGCTAAAAGCATAGTCAAAACCGTGCTTGACTTGTCAATCGGCGTTACTTTATTCACATCTTCCAGCTGCAGTGCCTTAAAATAGCACAACCAGGAAGCACCTGTTGCTAATCCAGATAAAACCAGAAACACCAGGGTTTTTCCATCAATGTTGGATAGATCCGTATAGCAACCGGTGATAAATACCATAATCCATGAAAATGCCAGAACCACAATTGTCCGCAAAGCCGTAACAACATTGGAGTCCGTATTCCGAATCCCACACTTGGCCAGTACTGCTGTAATTCCAGCAAATAATGCGGAAGCAAAAGCAAATAGTATCCACATAGTGCTGCTCCTTCCGTGCTTACTCAGCATATCAAAATCATTGCTTGTTCAAATACAATTCATTCCCGTTACTTTCAATTATTTTTTTATACCATCTTCCGGAGTCTTTCACAATTCGCTCCTGTGTAGCATAATCCACATAAACGATGCCAAACCTCTCATTGTATCCACTGCCCCATTCAAAATTATCCATAAAGGACCATAGGAAGTATCCCCGAATGTCAGCCCCTTCGTCAGCTGCTTTTAATAGCTCGTAAATATAGCGCTCTAAAAAGTCAATTCGATTTGGGTCATGAACTTTTCCATCTACCGATACCGCGTCGTGGCATGACATTCCATTTTCGGTAATATAAATAGGCATTTTATAGCGTTCATAAAGGAACTTTACCCCCCAATAGAAACAGGCTGGAGTTACCGGCCAGTTAGTGGCCGTTTTAGGGAATCCATCGGGACGATTGACTACTTCCGGTCTTCCATCCGCTCCCCTTCTAATACAAAGACCGTTATAAATATTTTCTCCCATAAAATCCAATGGTTGGTGAATCAGCTCCATATCCTCTTCGGTAATTACCGGCAGGTATTCCTCAAAACGTTTCAGTCCTTCTTCTGGATAATGTCCTAAAAACACTGGATCACTAAACCATGATACATTCCAGGTCCAGTTTTCCATAGGCTGGGAAAGGGAGAACAAGTACTCTCTTGCGGCTTCTATATCTTCTAAATTCTCACTGGCAGGGTATACCATTCCGCCAGTAGGGGCATAACCGATTAAGATATCCTTTTCTCCATATTCGCGCATGGTTTTTACTGCCTGTCCATGTGCCCGCAGCACATTGTGAGCAATCTGAAAGGAATCCTTTAGCGATACTTTCAGACCCGGCGCATGAATCCCCTGAACATATCCCAAACCAACAAAACATTGAGGCTCATTCAGCGTAAAGAATTTCTTTACCTTTCCAGAAAATTCTCTGGCAACAACTCCGGCATATTCGCCAAACCAGCTTACACTTTCTTCATTCAGCCAACCGCCTTTTTTATGCAATTCATAAGGCAATTCCCAGTGATACAGCGTAATATAGGGTTCAATATTATTTTTAAGCAACTCATCGATCATATCATGATAAAATTTAAGCCCTTTTGGATTTACCTCGCCAATTCCATTTGGTAAAATCCTCGCCCAATTCAAAGAAAAACGGTAAGCCTTAATTCCCGTTTCTTTCATAAGTGCAATATCTTCCTTGTATCTGTGGTAAAAGTCACAGGCTACATCTCCCGTTTGCCCTTCATATACTCGTCCTTCCTCCTTGGCAAACATGTCCCAGACGTTGAGTCCCTTTCCATCTTCGTAAGCAGCACCTTCTATCTGATAAGAGCTGGTAGCTGTTCCCCATACAAAATCTTTGCGAAATTCCATTATACACGGTCTCCTTCTTAATAATTTCTTATAATCCTATTGTATCAAATTTTATGAAAGAAATCACTCTTTAAAAGCACTAACATTCTTTCCGAACATTCTTTCAACCCAAAAACAGTAATTCTTTTTCACTGCTTTTTTTAAAATAAATATTCTCTTACATGTTAAAACAATCATAAATTCACTTACTCAATCAAACCAGATAAATATTTTTGTAAGAGTAAATCATACAGCCCCAACAATGCACTGTTCCCCTTCACGGAAGAACCATCCATGGCAAATTCATATGAAAATAAAAGCTTCCCAAACTCCTCTTGGCAATAAGCTTTTGCTTCCTTCAAAATCTCATTTGCATATCCTTCATGAGGGCTGTCTATGACTATCTTTTCCGGATTCAAAAGACAGACAATATTGTATAGAAAGGTTTTACAGGCCTCAATCGACTCTTGCAACAATTTCTCCGATAAAGTTCCCGACTTCTTTGCTTCTTCCCAGAACTCGTCAAAGCTATTTACTCCGCTACTCTTTATTAGTTTTTTCATGGAGCAGGATGAATGCATGTTTTTCCCGGATGCCGTCTTGCATCCCCCCACCTCACCAGCAGAAAAACTATACCCTAGCAATGGCGCTCCGTCTACCAGAATACTGCTGCCAACACCATGACCTATATATAAATAATATAAATTCTTCACACCTGATTGGACTGCCTCTGCCATGGCGGCAAAATGCACATCATGACCAATTACCACATTCTCCACCCCAAAAGCTTTGGTAAAGAAGTCCTTAAACAAAAAGCCTTCATATTCCTGAATCAGATCATGGGGCACCGAGTCCGTCACACCATTGTAAGTCCCAGCTGCCGAAATTCCTACTCCTGCACAACAAACGACTTTTTTCTGGATTTCCGCTACCATCGTATAAAGATTATCTTTGTAACTCTTCTCTTTATGAAATGAGTAACTAAACTCTGTGGCAGCCTCACCAGCCAATGAATAAACCACCACCTCTGCCTGTAAGGATGAGGTCAAATCAATGCATACAAAATCCCCAAGAGTAGATTTCAAGCTAAGAATTCCCGGTTTTCGTCCAACTCCCGTATCAATCTTGGTCACTTCCAGCAAGCCCTTTTCCATAAGGCTTTCCACTACCTTTTTTACTGTCATAACACTAATATTGCATGCCTCTGCAAGTTCACTTCGGCTTGCACTTTTTTGCCGGATCATAAACTCCAAAACCCTGCGTTTATTTTCCATCCCCACGTCTTTTACGGTTATTTCCTTCATGTTTGGCTCCCCTTTATATTTCATTGTTCATTCCATCCTTCTAGTACATCGTTTTATATGCCCATAACAATAGGGAGTGAAAGTAATATACTTTCACTCTGTCCCATCAACCGTATCAAACGGCACTCTATTTATAAAACTGCGGAAGATATTCTTTATGTGCTTCCTTCATTTCTTCATAACACTGAGATGCCTTAACGAAGTCTCCTACCAATGGATGGGAAAGAAGAGCCAATAATGCCAGCCTGTCATCTCCCTTTATCGCTGCTTCGACGGTATAACGCTCATACTGTTTTACACTTTGAATCAGCGAAACAATATGTTCATTGGTCTTAGCTGTAACCGGAACCGGTGCTGCTCCATCCTTACCAATCACGGCCGCCACTTCTACGATATCATTTTCTCCCATAAAGGACAGCGCACCCTTATTAATGGTATTTACCACCTGCACATCCTGCTTATCATTAGCGATGGAATCAATGAGGGATACCGCTGCAAGAGAGTACTTATGCCCACCTCGTTTGTCCAAAAGCGCTGGTTTGGTATGGATTGCTGCATCTTCGTAAATTTTCAGTAAATCCTCTTCAATCTCCATACATTCTTCTGCTCTTGTTTTTCCTTCTTCTTTTTCCTCTTTTAACTTCTGGCTTTCATTGTAATAGTAATGAAGATAGCTGGTAGGGATAGCTCCAATGGTCCGAATCAGCTCAGGATCAAAATCCAGCCCTTTGATATTTGCCATCTTCTGTACACTAAAACCTTCTTCAACCAGTTCTGGCAGAATCTCTTTGCCCTGATCAATTACAGAAGTAATGTAGCTTAAATGATTCAAACCAAGATACGTAATGGAAACCTCCTTACCCGGACATCGCTCCTTTACATCATCAATCATATTAATCGGACAGTTACATAATCCAAGACTTTTCACCTTGGTGTGATTCTGTAAATACTCTGCAATGATTCCAGATGGATTGGTAAAATTAATCAACCATGCATCGGGACAAAGACGTTCCATGGCGGAAGCAATCTCTGCCATCACCGGGATGGTTCGCAGAGCCTTGAAAAATCCGCCGATACCAGTAGTTTCCTGTCCTACCAGGTCATATTTAAGGGGAATACTTTCATCCTTATGACGTGCCGGCAGCTTTCCAACCCGGAACTGAGTCACAACAAAATCCGCCCCTGTCAAGGCTTCTTCCAGACAATCCGTAAGAATCGCCGGACACTCAATCCCTGCCGCCCGAAGCATGCGAATGCACAACTCTCCAACGATATTGCGCTTCCGCTCATCAATATCCATAAATACAATTTTTGTTAATTTAAGTGAATCCTTTGCTTTGATAAAACCATCTACCAACTCTGGTGCATAAGTACTTCCTGAACCAATGACTGCAACTTGTATCTCTTTCATTTTACAGCTCCCATCTGCCCGCTGGCGGACATACAAATCAAGTGTTATTTTTGCCACATAATTCTTAATTAAAATTCCATTTTCCACATCCGCTTACTGGCGGTTCTTCTAAGATGTAAAAAGTTACCTTACAGTGCGTACGCTCTTCAATTGTATTTTTCAAAGCATCCAGATAAATTTGATTTTTCACCTTGGTATGAACGGAACCGGTCAATACAACCTCTACTTCATCAGCAAACTCCAAATTCACAATCTGCGCCGTAATCAGGTCTGCTGCGCGTTCAACCATAGTGTTCAACACT
The DNA here is from genome assembly GCA_031553075.1 of Acetivibrio sp. Classification (GTDB taxonomy): domain Bacteria; phylum Bacillota; class Clostridia; order Lachnospirales; family Lachnospiraceae; genus DIGJ01. The sequence goes on along the minus strand of JAVBLX010000034.1, from coordinate 33,628 downwards.
TTCATTGCCGGACCGTCCCAGATATCAACCGCTTTAAAAAACAAACCAATCAAATAACGGATAAACTCATCTCGGTACTCTCCATAGTAGTCTTCCATCGCACCGGCCATAAATTCTTCCTTGCTGGCAAATCCTCTCTCTTCCCGATACCACTCGGTCAAACAGGTTGCTTCCTTGTTCAGGAAAAGCTGATCATACATTAAGCGGAAAGCATTCTCTGATACCCACATACCGTTTCCAATATCTCCAGTAAGTCCGCCTAATCCGGCAAGCTGACTCATATTACCATTTTCATCAATCGCCCCACAACAAGTTCCTGTCCCGGCATTTAAAGAAATACCAATACCGCCTGTGGTCCCCGCCAATACTGCCAGATATCCATCATTAAAAATAACTGGTATTTTTTCGTTCTCCAAAGTCAGTACTTTTTTCAGCTCTTCAATTTGAAATGGATGGTCGGCACCAGCCAGTCCCATAATCATACTGTCCACATCTAAAATATTCAACCCTTCCTTTTCCAGCAGAAGATATATCCCTTCCTTAATAATTGCCGCTGCCTCTTCATATGCACCAGGCAAGTCTTCATGGTTGCTGCCTCTGGTGTATTCAATGCTTATCATTTCACCCTGTTGGTCAAACAAGGCAATGGCGGTTTTGGTTCCACCACCGTCAACTCCAATACGATATTTCATTTATGCTTCTCCTCTTTTTTTCTGATAGGATTATTATAATATATCTGGTCTTATTTTTCAACTATATTTTTAAATAGTGTTTAATAATTATTTGATTTTCCCTGCTTCCGTTTCCAAGAAAGACTAAAAAATCTCTAACCACTGTTTATATTGTGGTTAGAGATTTGAAATGTTTTATATTTACTTGATAGAAGTGTTTTATTCTTTAATCCTCTTACCTTGAAAAATTTATATTTAAATCGCCGACTCCACCCTTTATCTGAAGAGAGTTCTCAGCCCCGGTCTGAACATAGGTATTACTTCTCCGCTCTCCATCAATATGAATGGCTCCAATTCCTTTTTCTACATTCATAGAATATATTTCTTTTGAATCCTCCAGATTCAACGTAAGTGATCCAACACCACATTCAACCCGGTTATCTCCTAATAATTTTCCACTTACCGTAATCGTTCCAGCCCCCGCCTTCATATAGGACCCTTGGAAATCTACCCGGTTTAAGTCAACGGTTCCGGCTCCACTGGCAATATCCGCATAGTCCGCTTTTACAGTTCGGACATCAATTGTTCCGGCTCCGGTTCTAAGAATTAGCTTACCTGTCTGTATATCCTGTAATTCGAAGGTACCAGCTCCGGTATCAACCACCAGCTCTTTCAGTAAAAGCTCCTCTGGAACTGTAATTGTAATCATGTGAGCTCCCCAGGTATCTCTTAGCCGGCCATTCAGAATACCATTTATCCAGTTTGATATTCCTCGTCCATAGCTGCCGCTGGTATCCCTTACTTTAAGAATATTATTCTCCACTTTTACGGTACATCCTTCACCCACTTCGTTAAGCTCCACACGTAGTTCATTGCCGGAACGAACCCTTACCCGCTCTGCGTTTACCACAATATCAATTGACTCAATTCCGGTGTAAATTTCGGATGAACTGTAAGTGTTTGCATAACCACTATTACCATTGCCTGCAATATGAAAAACGGTTCCGATTGCCATGATGATACCTCCAATAATTGTAATCGATAAAAATAGTGCAAATGCCATTGCTAATGCTTTCATTACTCTCTGCCCTGAACTCATCGTATTTCAACTCCTCCAAACGAACAATTCGCCACTATGGTTACCACCGGTGCATTTTCCAGATTGCCACCTCTCCTTTGATTGTTGATTCCACCAAATACAGGAGTTCCCTGAACCTGCACATTAACGTCAGAAGGAAGAAATACCTCGACTGCACCAAAGGTGACGTTGCAGTAAATCGTTACATCCTGATTGATAATCGCACGGTCTAGACGAAGACGCAGAGAACCGAAGGTCGCCTCCAATACCACACCTTCAAACACCTGATTGTCGCATTGAATGGTCTGCCCGGAAAAGGTTGCCTCATAGCGAGGTTTATCCGTTCCTGCCTGGCGGTACATTTCCTCATAGGTCTGTTCGGCATAATGACCATTATGATTATGCCCCCGAATAATCTGAACACCAATTACAATTAAAATCGCCGGAAAAATTAATTTCCACATGACAAAGGCCCACCAGCCAAATACAGCTCCTGCAATGGAGATTCCCATTAATATAAAAATGGCTCCCCAAACAATATTCCAAAATCTTGGTCTCATAACCAAATCCTCCTTAAATTAAATACTTATTCACTAACCTGCAGCATCGGTGCGGCTAAAATTAATCATTCGTCCCTAAAGTTTACATTGATATTTCCTACTCCGCCATCAATTGAGAGAGAGTGGAGGCTTGCCGATTGGCTGGTGTAATCCGAGTATTTCGTACCATTTATTTTAATATCACCCACGCCCTTGCTGAGCTTCATTCCATAATCCCCCTGCGCATTTGAAAGATCTAGCGTCACATTGCCAACACCACAATGAATGGTATTTCTTCCAAGTAAAGAACCATCTATTTTCACATTTCCTACGCCAGCATCTACTACCAGGCCATTAAAGTCTACGTTGTGGAACTTCATATCTCCTGTACCGCCGTCCATATCCACGTAATTCGCCTTAATATTTCTTGCCTCTATATCGCCAACACCTGCACTTATCCTGAAGCTATCCACTGCAAGGTCATTGATGTCTACATTCCCAACACCAGCTTCCATTCTTATTTCTTTCAGCACGGCATCCGATGGAACCGTTATCGTTATCTGCCCAGCATAAGAATCGTTTCCTTTACCATCCATAACCCGCTGAAACCAGTCAAAAAAGAGAGTATCATATCGTTCTTTATCATAAATTATTATGGTACTGTCTTTTTCCTCGACCAAACACTTGGTGCTGACATCCTTCATCTCAACGCGGAATTCATTTCCGGGTTCAATACAAATATTATTAAAGCCAGAGTTAACATCAATATAATCAATTCCTGAATAAGATTCTGCAAAATCATATATTTCCCAAGAATTTCCGTTGCTCACTTGATGATTGTTATCGTTTGTACTGTTGCTGGTTATCTGATTTGCTGTATGGTTCACGGTACGGAAGGCAAATAATACGGTTCCTACAATTGTACCAATAATTGCCACAGCCAAGCATATTCCAAAAGCGGTTGCCAGTATTTTTATAAGTCTTTGTCCACCATTCATTTTATATCCACACCTCCAAACATACTAGTTGCATTGATGAAAACAACAGGGGCGTTTTGTATTTCTGCCTTTCTTCTGTGGTTACTTACTCCTCCGAAAATAGGAGTACTATTGATGCTTACATTTACGTCGCCAGGAAGGTAGAGTTCAATTCCCCCAAAGGTTGCATTACAATTAATGACTACATCTTTACTGATAATGGCCTGATCCATTCTTAAGCAGACGGAACCAAAAATGGCATCCACATTAGCTCCTTCGAAAACCTGATTATCAAAATTTATATTTTGCCCGGAAAAGGTGGCGGAGTAATTTTTATTATCTGCCTGCATTCTGTTAAATTCCTGGTTAGAAACCCGATGTCCGAAGGTTCTGCGGAAGGTATTGGAAAACATGATTCCCAGTCCGGCTATAACAAATATAATTGGGAAAATAAGTTTAGCTACCGTTTCTCCGTTTACAAAGCCCTGACAACTCAGCAAAAGCAAGATACCGATGAGCAGTCCGATTACAGAGCTGGTTCTTGGTCCGTATTGGATAACGGAGCCAAAGCATGGGATAATGATGAATAAGGTCCACCAACCAGGGAAGAACAGATTAAAGTCCCAAAGGTTAAAGGCGTTTCCGGCAAAGCCGACGCCCAGTATTACAAATAATAGTCCCCAAAGAATGTTTGATACTCTTGGTTTCATGTGGTTTATCCTCCTCAAATGTGTTTTTGTTTTTTGTTATGATTTTATCTTACAAAAAACAAATGTCACATTATAGTTACAATTGTCATAAAGCACAGGTGACATCTTTCATGAAATTGTGTGGCAGGAAGTGACACTCCTCTTGAAGCTCACGAGATCCTCCTCCCTATATGGCTAAGCCTAGATTTTGTTATGCATTTCGATTGGCTCTGCTATATAGGGAGGTTATAAGTATACGTACATTTTTTACAAAGGAAGGAGGGCATAGTTTGAGAATAGATGGCTTTTATAGATTGTTCAACAGAAGGAGGGATAGGCTGATTTTCCAGAGGAAGCCAGAGAAGGTTGTAGTCAACACCGAAGGCATTCCATGCTACTGGTGTAAGGAGTGCTCCACTTCTTTCGTAAAACTGGATTCTCCGGGTTCTAATGGTTTTTTCCTGCTGATCTTTGGCTTTGGACGGCATATCACATTCGAGAATAATACCTTGGGCTGGAGTGTCTTTCAGATGGGGGCTAATTCGCAGGGCTTGAAGAAACCGGGTTCCAATTCCGCTCCCTCTTTGGTTCTTCATAACAGCGAAATAGTCCAATAGCTGTTCTCTTTGATCCGGTGATTGAATCAGACAGGCATAAGCCTGAAGGGTGTTTCCTTCCTCGTAAACCAGACAGGTGTAGATTCCTTTTTTGAATAGCTTTTGAATGGAATGCAAGGGCCTGCGTTCGTTTACGGGGAAATCAACAGTAATGTATTTTTTGTAAAGAGTTTCAAATTCTTGATACGATATTTTCCTAATTTGCTTTGGCATTTGAATCAACTTTCTTAGCTATTTTACAGGTGCAAGTATTTTTATAAATTCGTCCACATATTTTGGGTCAAACCAGGTGCCTCTTTTTTCGTAAAACTTTTCAATTACCTGCGCCACCTGCAGGTTGGGGGCTTTGGTCTTCAGCCAGTCATAATAATGGGCAATGGCGAGGATCCGGGCTTCTACAGGGATGTTGTCGCCTTTTACTTTGTAGGGTCCTGAGCCATCATAATTTTCAAATTGATACTGGACACCTTTCAGTATTTGTTCCGGCTCGTCCAGATGGGATATGATTTTTTTGGCGGTATCAGCCTGCTCCAAAAGTACTTTCGGATCACGGGAATCAGCTTCCTTGTTGCTTCCCAGTTTCCCTATATTATGCAACACCGAGGCATATTTTATGTTTTTACAGATGGTTTCATCCAATTCCAACTTTTTCCCTAACCAGAGTGAATATTGTTTTACTCGGGCAGAATGGCTTGCCATCTCCGGGTTTACAGCTTGAACAGCACTGACAAGGGCATCTATGGTATGTTGGTTTCCTTCCTCACAGCGGCGATAAAGGCTCTCAAAGCCTTTTGCCAGCTCCTGCATTTTCCTTTCCTGTTCATAGCTCTTTATTGCTTCCATAATCGTAAGCATCAAGTCCTTCTGATCCCATGGTTTGGAAATAAACCGATAGAGACCAGCCTGATTAATCGCTGAGATAATACCCGATACAGAGGTATAACCGGTAAGCATGATTTTCTTAATTTTGGGGTCCCGTTTTCGTATTTCAATCAGCAGCTCGTCACCCTTCATGACAGGCATAACATAATCGGAAATAACAACGGAAATCGTCTCATCATTTCTCACACAGCGGTCTACTATCTCTAATGCTTCTTCACCGCTCAAAGCTTTTTCGATTTTATAATTTTTACCAAACCATTCAGTTAACTGCTCATATAACACACTTAACATCATCTTTTCATCATCAATACAAATAATCGTTGAGCGGACTTCTTTTTTTTCTTTCTCAACATCATTGATTACTTTTGCTTTCATTATACAGTCTCCTTCATCTCAAGCGTTGTTCCGCTTTTTGCCCCTATCTGATTATCCACCTGTTGTCGAATGGGCAGTTTTATAAAAAATGCAGTGCCTACCATAGGCTCACTTTCTACCACTACGCTTCCTCCGTGGGACTCAATTACCCGCCTGGAAATATCCAGACCTAGCCCGCTCCCCTCTCCTAAAGGCTTTGTGGTAAAAAAAGGCTCGTAAATCCGTTCCATAATAGACTTAGGGATACCAACTCCCGTGTCCTTCACACTAACCTCAATCTGATTCTCACCACTGACTCTGACCCCAATCGTTAAGGTACCGCCCTCTTTCATGGCATAAATCGCGTTCTGTATCAGATTGGTCCAAACCTGAGCCAGTTCATCCGGCTTTCCATCCATTGTAGTAATTGCTTCTTCATATTCTTTTATAACCTGAATATTCTGCTTTAGTTGATTATGATACAAAATCAAAATATTTTCAATATTTTTAATTAAATTCATGCTAACCATTTCACTGGATATACTAGTATGGGCATACGATTTTAAAGCAAATACAATCCGGGATACCCGGCTGGTAGCAAATATAATGGTCTGAATCCCTACAATAAAACTGGATAAATTAGTAACGATTTTCAAAATCTCACAAATATCCGGGTTCCAGAGTATTTCCTCATTTTCCTTTATCTGATCCAAATCAGTAATTTCCAGGCGGACAAGCATTTCCAAAATATCTTCCCATTCTTTTAAATCAAGCTCCTGTAGATACACTCCTATTTGTTTTTTTGCCTGCCGGATTTCCATGGTGTTTTTCATTTCCCTTACACCCTCAAACGCCATTTTTACCAAGACATAAAAGCACTTATAGTCAGGTTGTTCAAATTCTTCTTTGCAACGCTTTAACAGCTTCAGCATGGAAATAAAACTGGACTCCATCGTCTGCGCTGCCCCTTTAATCGCACCCACCGGGGTATTAATCTCGTGGGCCACTCCGGAAATCAATTGTCCCAAGGCTGCCATCTTTTCCTGCTGCACCAGATAAGACTGGGTTTCTTTCACATTTTCCAAAAGAACACTGATTTTTTTTCCATCGGAAATAGATTCCTTTAGATATATATTAATACCCGTATGCAGAGAAAAACCTACATAAAATAATGTTGTTACATATACAAACATTCTTTCATAATGAGTATTCTGCAAAAAGTAAAGTTCTATCATAACATCTAAAAATAAGAGAACAACAAATATTCCAAATATAGCATTCGCTGTCTTGGATTGCAGCAAAAAAGATCCAAACACCAATATGCCCAGCATCCAGGAAATAGCTGCTCCAGTTCCAGCGGTACCAAAGCCACCACTTTCCACATGAAAAACAACGACCAAAACAAACAAAAGACAAACCATACAAAATTTCATGGCTTCCGATACTTTTCCCTGAATATTTTTAAAAAGGAAAAGATGAATACCGAACCCCACTCCATGGAACGCAAAAAACAGGACCAGATTTTGCTGAAAAATAAGCTGATATAGTCCATAGGCGGTCAGCATCATGGTAATTCCAAGTTCCAATGCAATTCCTGCTTTCATGCGGTTTTTCTTATTCTCTGTCAATACTTGTCCGCCCCCTGCTTGAATAAGCCAGTCTGCAATCCGGTCAAAGGTACTTTCCTTTCCTTGCTTCTTCTTTAAGATGAAAAGTACCAGAATCGCAATTCCAGCAACACATAGGGTGAGGAAATTGATTCTCCCCATTCTTGTCATCAAATCCTGGGTCTCTATAAAAATCTGTCCACTGGGAAGAGTCGTATACGCACATATTACAATACGGTTCTTGTCATCCAAGGTCTGTATCGCATTCTCTCCTGAAGGATTGTTCTCCACAAAAAGTCGATTCAATCTGCCACTATACAGATTGGAGATAGCCTCCCCTGCTTTGCAGCCAGGATATACCAAAACTTCTCGGTTACTGGTAAGAAGACCATGCTCCCTGCCCTTCTCTCCGCTCTCCTGCGTTTTAATCAGATACTCTGAACCTACCGTTATCCCCATATATCCCAGATAATCCTCCTGCCGATAAATCGGAATGATGTACTGAAGAAAAACCGAATCTGATAGCGCATTATAGCTTGTATTCCAGAACGGAGCTTTTTGTTCTCTCAATATCTTATTAATATTCTCTGCATCAGGAATACTCATCAAGGTAGTAATAGGTCCTGTCTTACCGGACTTCTGGTTATAATAAAACGCATCCTCGGTTGAAGGCACTTTGGTGTTCAGCTTTAAGAAATAGCCTGAAACCACGTCTCTTTCCTCAACAAAGCTTTTTAGTACTGCATTCAGCTGTCCGCGAAATAGTTCAAGTTTTTCTTTATCCTCCAGGATAGAGTTCTCGTCTGTCACATGGCTTTCCATAAAACGATTCAAAATTTCTCCATATTGGGTAAAACTGGTTTCCATCTCACCCAAATCAAGAGAAATCTCTTGTGAGTGAAGCCTGGCATCTTCCAGTACCTGCTCCCTGGGCATTGACGAGAAATTGTTTACACCAAAATAAATCCCCATCAATGCTATTATTAAAAAGATTGAAAGCCAAAAGCCCTTTTCATTCATCTATACCACCCAGTAATTCTGAAATTTTTTTCATTAATTCATCTTTATTCCATGGTTTTGATACATAGGCACTTAAGGCCCCATTACGAGAAGCGTTTTCGATCGCCTCTGGAGGTGCTTGTCCAGTGAGCATGATGTTAAGTGTTCCTGGATGCTTTTCCTTTACTTTAATCAGAAATTCATCGCCCTTCATCCCTTGCATCAGCCAGTCAGAAATAACCAAAATCACATTCACCGAATCATCCACCAGTTCATCAATAATAAGGAGGGCTTCCTCGGCTGACATGGCAAATTCATAAATATACCGATTGCCAAAACGCTCTCTTAACTGCTCTACCAAGCTTAAAATAATAATTTTTTCATCGTCTACGCACAAAATTGCCTTCTTCATCTATTGTATTCCTCTTTTCATTTATCTTTGGTTTATATAACTGTGTCCATTATATCACCATTTGCATTGCTTGTCTCGGTGTATAAATAAACAAAAAATCTGCTCCCTTTTTCCGGCTGGCTCTCCACTCTTAATTCTCCATGATGACGGTCAATTACCTTCTTGGAAATATCAAGGCCAAGACCAGATCCTTCGCCCGTTTCTTTGGTCGTAAAAAAGGGGTCATAAATTTTATCCAGCCATTCTGCAGAAATCCCTTCCCCCGTATCCTGGAACATTATCATAATCCGCTTCTCTTCCATCTGTTTTATTTCAATCGTCAGCTCACCACCCTGCTTCATAGCTTGAATGGCATTTTGAATCAGATTGGTCCACACCTGGGCAAGCTCATCCGGATTTCCCATAACACGAAATTCCTTTTTTTCGTAGATACGATTAATATGAATATTGCTCTTTAACTGGTTTCGATACAAAATCAAAACATTTTCAATGCTTTTAATTAAATCAAACTCCACCATCTCGCCAATGGTACTGGTGTGTACATATGATTTCAGTGCCTGTACAATCTGAGCAACCCGGTCAGCCGAATAAAGCGTCGTTGGGATACCGGTAATAAACGGTGTAAGCATAGCGATTCGATTCAAAATATCCTCGATTTTGTTCATCCTGAAAATCTCAATATTTTCTTTTATCTGTTCCAAATCAACTAACTCCAGTCGAACCAGATAATCCAAAATCACTTCTTTTTTATCCAGTTCCATTTCTTCAAAATATCTTTTGACTTCTTTTTTACCAGCACGAATTTCAAGAGTGGATTTCATTTCTCCTACGGCATCATAAGACATGGCCACAATCTTTAAATAGGCATCATATTCTTCTTCCGTAAAGGCTTCGGCAGCATAGAGCACTTCCTCCAGTATGGTCATAAAAGAGTCTTCCATGTTTTCTGCCGAGGCTTTTATGGCTCCCATTGGGGTATTTATTTCATGAGCCACACCAGAAATTAATTGTCCCAGAGCACCCAGTTTTTCCTTTTGCATCAGTAGATTCTGGTCACGCTTCAGCTGTTTAATTAAATTCTCCGTTTGTTGATAATGTCCGACGGCTCCGGATACATAAATACCCACCGCGGCAAACAAGGAAAAACCAAGTAAGATAAAACTAATCGCAAACAGGGCAATTCCTTCCTCATTCTTATTATAAAAAAACAAAAGTTCCATGGTTACATCAAAAATCAGCAGAACAACAAATGCATAAAAAACATTATTTGACTTTTCCACTCCCAGCATAAACAACCCGATAAACAGACAGATAATGAACCAGAGAAGACTTTCACCTGCGCGGTAGAGAGAAAATCCGCCTGCACTAATATGCTCAGCCAGGGGGCCTAAAAGTCCTGCAATGATAAGCCCCGTGGCAAAGCTTACGCTGATTCCCTGTTTATTGCGCTTATAGAATAAAATAACACCCGCTGACATTATGAAAAAAAGCGCATATTCCACCGTCACTCGCCATTCTCGACCTAGAGCAAGACTGTAGAGCACATCAGCAAATATGGCCATCGTCATACCAAGATTAAGTGCTATCGTTCCTTTATTTCCCTGTTTTTGAATGGAATTAATCTGTCCTGCATACCCAGACATAATATAATCGGACACACTTTCAAATACCGTTTTCCTGGTTCTTTTATTGATATGTATCATCCACATGGCGGCCACTGCAAAACAGCTGATTAAAAGAATCATCTCATTGCTATGCTGGGCACGTCGCAGCTCCCGGTTGATTTCCATGTAAACATGTCCTGTTTCCAGGTTATAAAAGGAATACATCTTCTTGCTTCCTTTTTCATCACTCGCAGTGGCGTATCCGAAATTCCCTTTCTCCAAATCTTTTTTTATAGAAATAATGGTATCTGGTGTAAACCCTTGGGTATTCAATACCTCATCTACTTCATTTTCTAAAAGCAGAAACCCTTCCATTTCTTTTGCCACTTCCGTGGGCGAAAGCGTAAAACCCACATAGCCTAAATAGGTTTGCTGCCGAAAAAATGGTGTCAAATACAAAAAACTATTATCTCCCGTATCGGGGTTGGTTATGCTTTTCCATAATCCCTGTCTGTTTTCCGACGCAAGTGCATTCAGCTCCTCTGACAAAGCCGGAATTTGGCTCCATGTATCCTCTTTTAAAATGTTTTGGAAGTTACCATTCATATAAAAAAAACTGCTGCTGACCAAATTATTGCTTTTTAAAAAAGTTTCTGCTATGAAAGAAACCTCTTCTACCAGCAGTGTATTTCCCTCTTTAGATTCTGCAAGACTCTCAATCACATGGCCGTATTGGTCCATATCATCTTGTAGACTAATAAGAGACTTTTCCATCGTTTTTATGTGATTTTCTGTATCTTCTAAAATTGCTTTCACCGAAACCGTGGTGTAGTTATTCACTAGCAGTATAATTGCAGTAATCCCAATAATGAGCGAAATAAATATCCAGGCGCTTAAGTCCCAGATCTTCCCTTTGCCCTCATGGAATATGTCATTTGGTGTTCTTCTTTTTATCATAAGTTTCTTCACTGTGAATCCTCCGCAAGCCTACTCATATTGCTTTTAATCTTACCACGTCCTGCCTATTGCTACAAGGAGAATTTAAACAATAGTCCTTTGTACACTAGCCTCTTGCCAAAAGGAGTTAGCTTAAATATGGCTTTTACTTCTAACTATTTATTAATTTTCATTTACATAGGAAAAGTATGTCCTGGACATAGTTAAGGCATCTTCCGCCTGAGTTCCGGCTGATTCACAGATAATTGTAGGCGTATATTGCTTTTTATACAGCAATTCCAGCAACGGCTCATAATCAGGCCCAAAAGTGGTATCTTCAAAAGTTAAATGTTTCTTTTCGCCACTTTTTCCGTATTCGATTTTACTAAAATGACAATGGATTATTTTTGCCTTATCGTCCCCTAGTCCATCTGCTATTGCTTTGAATATTGCCTCATAATCTTCTATGGTTTTTATACCTCCCAGTGTTCGACAGTTCATGTGACCAAAATCTACACAAGGAAGCATGTTGTCATAGCGCTTGCAAAACCCAATCACTTCAGCCAAATCACCTAACTGAACCATCTTTCCCATAGTTTCCGGGCAGAAAATGATATCCTGTAATTGGTTTTTTCCCAGTTCCCGCCAGATAAAGTCTAAAGTTTCTACGGACAAAGCAAAGGCTTCTTCTCTCGTCATCTTACTTACGGCCCCAGGATGGAATATCACACGAGTCGCTCCCATTTCGCGGGCAAGGTTGGCACTTTGCATGAAATACTTCAGATTCTTCTCCCGCCTTTCCTCGTCCTGAGTAGCCAGGTTGATATAATACGGTGCATGAATCGAAAGGGCAATGTTATTTTCTCTGGCTTTTTCTCCCAGAAAGTTTGCTTTCTCTTTTCCCATGTTAACGCCATGACCACATTGGTATTCGTAGGCTGTTAAGCCAAGTTCTTTTAGAAATGCCGGTGCATCATATGAATTTTTCAGACCTCTGCTATAAAATAAATCACCGGCTCCGGCGGTTCCAAATTTTGGATAAGACATGGATTTTTTCTCCTTTTTGTTGTTTAAGACTAGTAATTTTTCACGTATTACTATGCTTTTTATTATGCATTTTATTATGCTTTTTATTATACCTTTTTTCTTTTATAAATACTACAGATTTTAGGTAATGCAACATTTTAATGCCACAATACGCTAGATACTACAATGCTTTAGATGCTACAATCCTTTAGATACTGCACTTCTTTAGATATCACAACAATCTCATGCACATCTGTTTTTTCAGCTCATATGCTATATCGAGGTGATTTTTATGGGTTGTTGTGAACTGGTTACCAGCATAACTGCACTGGCATGTATGATAGCACAAGGTAAATCGCAGGAAGAATTAACTCTACTTGCCGCTACCTTTACTCAACTCGGAGATACCCTGGCTACCATTGGTGCTCAGCAGGACTTCTGCTCTTCCAAAGATATTGCCCCCTAGTGTAAGGTTACGAAAATATCTGTGCAATATTTTTGCACAGATATTTCGTGAGCAATATTGACGATTTTTCAAACCGTTTCTAATCATGCTCTTTCCTCACCACTGGATATGAAAAATGGGTTACATTCTTTAGGCTTCATCAAAGAAACCGATTTTAAGTGGACCTCTTTTATTTTTCATGCTTTTGCCGTTGCCATTTTTCAGGAGAACTTGCGACATCTTAAGCCTTATGATGACAGTAACAAAGAATACGAAGAGGGAATTCGTTTTATGACCTCAAAATTTGCCCAAATACTGGAAATATAAGCAATTTAGTCTTCTAACCTCAATATAATTAATCCTGGCAGAAATAATAAATGGACTTAACATTATTTTAAGTTTATATGGTATACTAAAATATATCAAGTATATGAGGTAAGCCATGAAAATAACTTTGAAAAAATATCCATATTTTGTCCCTATGATGATACATATGATTGTTATCTTCTATTTTTCTGCTCAGCCAGCAGTTGAATCCGCTAAGATAAGCGGTGGGGTTTTGCAGGTGGTTTTGAATTTTTTCGTTTCCCCATTTCCGGCAACGTCTGGTGATGAACAACAGATTTTGCTTGCTCAAATGGAACATATCATCCGGAAATCCGCTCATTTTTGCGAATATGCACTGCTTGCCATGTTGTGTTTTTTTGCATTTAAGGAATTTTTTGTATCTGCTTTCTCTAAGATTTTGGCATCTTTGCTTGTGTGTCTGTTATATGCAGCTTCTGATGAGATTCATCAGTTGTTTGTGTTAGGGCGCAGCGCTCAGGTTCGTGATGTTGTCATAGATTTTTGCGGAGCGGTAACTGGGATTGGGGTTATTTTTCTTGTTAAGGTTCTGGCGATTCGAAAGTCCGGCTACTAACTCATTTTTCACTTCATCCTGATTATTCTGACCATTATATATAGATAACTCTCTGAACTGAATGGTATGAACATCATTCTCACACAAAAAGGGAAGGATTTTATCCAAACAAAGCAGATTTGACTTCATCAAAATAGAATTTATTCGTATATGGGGTTTATCTTCTTTTTGAGACTGCTTATATTCTGCAAGCATACGGATATTTTTACAGACTTTATCAAAATTGGAGCCGTTCATAATACGCTCATAATCCTCTTTGTTAAACCCATTAAAAGAGATAATGATTTCATCCACTTTATTATTTACAAGACACGCAATCATACTTTTATCTAATAGCAAAGCATTGGTACATAGCGATACAAAAGGGACTTTAGATGCTTTTACATACTCGATGTATTTCTCAAAGCCAGGGGTTGCTAATGGTTCATAAGAACAGGAAAGATACAGCATTCGGGTTGTTGGGGATATTTTATCAATGATTCTTTTAAAATCATTTAATGGCATAATGTGTGCTTTATCCATTCCATAGTTCTGGTTGCACATAATGCATTTGATATTGCAGATATTATTTGTATCCATTCGAATAATGTCTTTGCGTAATTTAATATGCTCCGCTGTTTTTAAAACAATGCTCCGCAAATGATCATTTTCCAGTTTGTCATATACTTTTTTGAATGTCTTAAGACTGGTCACTCCAGGTCATCCTTTCATTGTTAATACCTATATTCTGACCCTAAATGGTAAAAATATGTTAATGATAATAGACTTAAAATAAAAAATGTACCCACAATTGTGAGTACATTTTTCATTTTAAAGGGTCTCAGCTGTTATACAATACATTTATAACAGCTAGACCGTTATTTCTGCATTGCCATCCATAGCCTGACACCTCCAAAATTTTTTTTGTGTTAAATTGATTAACACAGTATTATTATGAACCAATATGACAATCTTATTCTGGAAATATATGGATTTCCAAAAAATCCTTATGCTTCTAGCGTCTCTTTTTTTGACATCCTTTGCAATAATAAGTTCCTCTGCCACCAACCATTTCCTTTGTTACTTCTCCATTACATGCAGGACAAGTTTTCTGCATATGTACCTGTAGTTTCACTTGAAACAAACCAGTAACTCCATTGGCATCAAAGGAATGAATCGTTGTTCCGCCTTGGGCAATGGCATCCTCTAATATTTCTTTTGATGCTTCTATCAACTCTTCCACACGTTTTTTACTGACACTCTTTCCAGGCGTTTTGGGATTTATTTTCATTCGAAAACAGATTTCATTGGCATATATATTCCCGATTCCAGCCAAAATACCTTGATCCAATAACAATGACTTAACCGGCAAACTGCTTTTATGTATTCTGGAATGTATATCTTTTGACACTGCATTCCATGGTTCTGGTCCCAACTTACATAAAGGTAATTCTTGGCGATACGTTTCTTTATTTGCCAGTTCTAACCGTCCAAATTTGCGGGTATCCTGGTATCGCAACTCCGTACCATCATTAAAATGAAAGGTAATATGTTCATGCTTATTAAGAGGCTTGGAAGCTTCTACAATATTATATTTCCCTTCCATGCGCAAATGAGAAATAAAGGCATCCTTATCTAAAATAAAAATCAAATATTTACCTACCCTGTCAATATCTCGTATTGTTTGCCCTTTTAATGAATTCACAAATATATTTGTATCTCCATTTACAATTTTTTCATAATGAACCGTAATATCCTCAATTTCTTTTCCAATTATAAAATTCTTTAACGTTCTGCGAACGGTTTCTACTTCTGGTAACTCTGGCATAATATTTCTCCTGTTTTATTTTTATTTCTTTTTACTTTACTTCTACCTTTTCTGCTTCTGCCTCTACCATTTCTGCTCCTGCCCTATGATTCACCACTTTAATCACTCTCAAAATCAAAACTTTCAACCTGCCCTCCCGATATTTTATACCCATTATTATATCCGATGCGGATAATTCATGCTATCACAAATTTTTTCCACAAAAAAGCTCAAAAAAACTGCACCAACTATGAACCGTTGATGCAGTTTCAAAAATCAGTTACTATCTTATCTCTGCTGTCAGAAGTGTTCTCCTCAGCATATCATGCGTTCAGCGTTAATACTTTCCCAACATTTATTGTAATTTCGCTTTCCAATAATATGTCTCTATTTTGAATATTAAAGTTAACATTCTCACCATCTAATGTTACGGCTTTCACTTCATTTGCAAAATTACAGCCAATACTTCTTAATGTTAACACACCATACCCCGGGATAATCTCCATTTTATCCACACGGATTACAACATTACCCCATGCACTTGCCGTACTCCAGAAGCTTTGGAACTTTTCCTCCTGCATGATTGGTGCAAATCCAATATGTTTGCGAACAGCATCAAATTTAAAACCCGATAAAGCCAGAAGGAGACTATAGCTTGCCATAGAACGTGCGTAATTACTGCCACATTCCAGCTCATTCCATGGATTGCGTTTTTCTCCATCGTATCTGTGGCGGACTGCTTTCACAATCGACAAACCCTCCTCCACCAATCCATTCAAAATCATATGGCAAGCCGCCTGATATTCAAAGCCCGTCATACATTCCTGGGCATAAGTTAATGGAATTTTTGGTTTTTCAGCACCCTCCGGCCATGTACAGATGACAAGCCCTTTCTCATCATTAAGCGCAAAAAAACGCCACATATTATTAAATTCACGCATGGTTTTAAAGTTATTTTTATATAGTGACCGGAGCGCAATCTTTGTTTTATCCTCAGCAAATACCGGCGGCAAACCAATTAATGATGTATGCCAGTCGGCAAGAACCTGGTCGATCATGCAGCCATCATTGATTTGATATTTAATCTGGCTGTTTTCCTCGTTCCAATAGGCATTCAAAATCGTATTGCCCCCCATTGCAACTCCTGAGCTGAAGCGTTCAAGATTGCTTTTATCAGAAAGGTCAATCTTCTCACAAAAATAACTGCCATTCCAAAGATTTTTATCGGTCCATTCTTTACCTTTTTCATAAACCTGCCGGTACACTTTCGCGGTTTCCGTTTCGCCTAAATATTCCGCCAACTCAGAAGCGGCATTTAAAGCAGCAAGGTAGAAGCCTTCCAGCCACGAAGACGGTCCATAAAACTCCATATCCAGAGTATGGTGCTGGCGGCCGGTGATTACGCCGGTCTTTTCCGGGTCCCATTTATCCTCGTTCGTTGGTGCCCAGGCATATTCCACACAGTTTTTAACTGCCTGCCAATTTTTACGCAGCCATTCGTCATCTCCGCAAAGTTTCCAATCACGGTAAACCTTCAAAACCCCACCCATTTGTCCGTCAACACAAGCCGAAAAATCCGGTCTTTCACGACCCAGTGGAAGCATTAAACGAAATGCTGTCCGACCATCTTCTCTTTGGCTGTATTTATATTCAAGGTCACGCATGCTGCGTTCCATTTTGGGAAACAAAAATGGCAATGCATATGCGTAATTCCAAACATGGGTACAGCTTCCTTCACAACAGCCCACATCGGAAATACAGCCTTCAAATGCATAAAATGATCCATCCTCAAGGCGCAGGCAGGTTGGTGATTTTAGTACTGACAGGTTTGCAGATACGGCATCCAGCACTTCGACCGGCAAAGCAGATCCGTGTAATGTTTTACGAAAAGCATCGGTTTGTGAATATAAACGCTCCCAGTTTTCCAGGCAATAAAGAATGCTCTCTTCTGCTGATGCAAATTTTGTTGCATAATAATGTTTCCAATATGTTTTCCTATCGTCAGCTTCCGGATTCCAGGAATTATAAATATTCGGGAAGCTCCAGGAAATTGCAAATTTAACTACTTTTGCTTCACCCGGAGCAAGGGTTACTGTCGCAGCAACACAAGCCGTATCATTGTGAGCATAGTGTAAATCCGTACCACATGGGTACACACGATTTTGAAGCGGACCGGCTGTTGTGAAATCATTCCAAAACATTTCAATATAATCACGCCATCCACCACGATACCAGTATTGCTGCAAGCTCCCATTGTCACAATCCGTTGCAATTGCCAGTTCACCTTGTTTTTCCAGCGGTAAGCTTTCGTCTTCGACACATAAACGTACTCCTTGCACCCCATTTTTATGAAACGCCTTGTTTACTGATGTTTCTAGGGGAAACGGGCTGCCAAGAAATAAGCATGAAGTATATGTTAAGGCTTCGGAAGATGTATTTTTTAATTCAACTGCAAAAAGTGCTGCCGGGATCGAGGAATCATCTTCATTAAGCGGAATGAAGGGGTTCCATGCTGTCGATTTCATAATTGCCGGAAATTTCTCATCCCTAAATGTTAACTCTGCAACCGGAAATTCGCCATTAAAGCTAACATTTTCAAAATGTAAAAGACCCGCTAACGTTTCTTCCGGCGGCCCAAAACCAAAACCGCTGTGCAGAGCACCACCCTTCACATACTCCCCATTTAAAGGGGCTGCAATATCCCCTTGTAAAAGGCGGGCATCAATCACCTCACCGCCCTTTTCCGCACGTACGGCAAAACCGGAATAACCGTTATATCCCCGCTTATTGGGGCTTCCAAAAATCTCAAAATCAATCAGCGAGCCATTGCCGGAAAGGCCAATGCTACCGCTGCCTATACCGCCAAGCGGAAAACTGATTTGTGATGTTTTATTTCCTTCGTAGATCATAATAAACACTCCTAACATGAATGAAATAAACGGATGCCAAAGGCATCCGTTGTTTTTATTTTAACCTTTTACAGCACCAATCGTAAGTCCTTTTACAAAGTATTTCTGGAAGAATGGAAATACCACGAGCATCGGTCCGGCGGCCAAAACAGCCATTGCCATACGGGCAGATTCATTCGGTAATCTCTCTACCATCATACCAGCCGGTAATGCATTGGATGAGTTTGTTAAATATTGAATATTCTGCATCATACGTGAAAGCATATATTGCAGCGGAACAAGGGTTTCCTTTTCAATAAACAGCATTGCATGCCACCAATCATTCCAATATCTTAACAAGATGAACAGCGCTACCGTTGCAAGTCCGGGTTTTGAAAGCGGCAGGATCATTTTAAAGAATATTTGAAATTCATTTGCGCCGTCAACGGTACAGCTTTCAATAATCTCCATTGGTATTGCCTGCATAAA
Source organism: Acetivibrio sp. (assembly GCA_031553075.1). Lineage (GTDB taxonomy): Bacteria > Bacillota > Clostridia > Lachnospirales > Lachnospiraceae > DIGJ01. The sequence goes on along the minus strand of JAVBLX010000034.1, from coordinate 14,707 downwards.
GGTACGCAAAATCAAAACAAACCATGGTGTTATCAGCATCGGAAGTATTAATACCCAAATGGTATCTTTCAAATGCAGATATTTGGATATCAGCATGTACCAAGGCACAAGACCTCCGGAAAAAAGCATCGTAAAAAATATATAAAAACTGATTGCTTTCCGAAATTTAAAATCCACACGTGAAAGTGCATATGAAATACCGGCAGTTAATATGAGTGATAACAGCGTACCTGCAATCGATAAAAAGATAGATACACTATAGGCATTTACAATCATTTTGGGATTGGTTAAAACAAACAAATAGCTTTTAATATCCAGTTTAGGTGGTATCAGCATATAGCCATTTTTAACAATGTCAACTTCATCCGTTAGTGAAACGGATACAATTGCAACAAGTGGAATCACGCACAATATGGCAAAAAATATAAAGATAGCGTGAATAAAAACCTTGCTTAGCTTAAACTCTTTTATCATATCAAAACACTCCTTTCATAAAATCAGAACGCACTGCTGTCCGGGTCAACTTTATTGGCAATATGGTTAAATATTAAGACAACGATAAAACTTAAAACGGACTGATAGAGTCCTACTGCCGCAGCCATACCCATATCGGAAGAGTATTTAAGCATACGATAAACATAGGTATCAATAACGGTTGTCACCTCAAACAACTGTCCAATTTCCCGTGGAACAAAATAGAATAAACCAAAATCAGCACGGAAAATACCGCCAATTGCGAGAAGGGTCATAATCGTAATGGTAGGTAACAGAAGCGGTAAGGTAATATACTTTACCTGCTGAAATTTATTTGCACCATCAAGTGACGCTGCTTCATAATAGTCGTTTGATATACCCATAATCGTTGCGTAATACAAAACGGAGTTATAACCAAGGTTTTTCCAGGTGTTTAAAAATACTAAAAATCCCGGCCACCATTCCTTTGTAACGTAAAACTGTTTCAAATCGGTTCCTGTTGCGTTTTTTAACTGTTCGCCAATTCCCATCGTTAAAACACCATTTGGTGCCAAAAAAGCATACACCATATAGGTTACAATAACCCATGAGAAAAAATATGGAAAAAAGAAGATTGTCTGATATGCTTTGGTTGCTCCTCTGCTTTTAATCTCGTTAAGCAATATAGCAAATAGTAATGCAAACACTAAACCAACAACGATAAATATAAAATTATAAGCAAGTGTATTAAAAGTTACTTGTAAAGCGTCGTTCTTAAAAAAGAATTCAAAATTTTTCAGCCCATTCCAAGGACTTTTAAAAATACCATCCCTAAAGTTAATATTTTTAAAAGCGATAAATATGCCTGCCATGGGTATATATGAAAAAATGAAAACTAAAATCATGGCTGGAAGTGCCAATAGTAAGAGCTGACGTGTTTTACTTTTTTCCAAACGTGAAGCTTTTTGCTTTTTCACTATATCACCTCCGTGAAATTTTCAAAAAAATCCCCTCAGAAACTCTGAATTCCTGAATGCCTGAATTTCTGAGGGAAATATCATTAATATTAATATATTTAAAAACTATCTGGTTGCCAGCCAAGCATCATATTGTTTTTGTATTTCGACAATAACTGTTTTTGCACCTGCGCTGTCAAGTTTTGCAAGGAATCCATCATAGCCTGCTTCATCAAGCATGCCAAGCTGAATTTGTACTCTGTACTCTTCAATCACGTTTGTGCAATTTGCAATCTCTGTTTTAACAGGCTCTGCATCAAATGAGAAACCACAAGCCGGTGATACTTTAGCCGCATCATTAAAAGCACGTGTATCTGCTGCAAAAGATAAATCTTTGCCAACTTCTGGAGTTGCCTGGTATGCAGACGCCCACATCCATGTCATGTTTGCAGGATATTTATCTTTACCCTGTTGTGTTCTTTCCACATGTCCGTCAGCTGTGTAGTTGAAGTGAGTTCCTTCAATTCCATAGTTAAGTGTATCGTAAATTTTGTTGTGTGCCTCGCCTTCCGGAGTTGAGTTCATAAGCTCTAATACCATTAAAGCACGTTCCGGATTTTCGCTGTTTGAGTTGACTGCTGTCATAGTTGCAGTGATACCGCCAGTTGTTAAAACTGCTTCACCGGATGAGAAAACAACCAATTCATGCTTACTGGCAGCATTTGCTTCCGCTTCAACACCTGGTTTGTACGTACCACCGGCTGTAATCATAACTATTTTTGCATCTTCGTCTGCTTTGTCCGCAATACCGTTTTTGGCAATTAAAATCTCTGAGCCAAGATAACCTTTTGCATTGAAATCACGCAAGGTTGCTGCAAATTTTTTGAATGCTTCTGTTTCAAACTGGTTTACAATGGTTTTGCCATCTCCATCAATTTCAATCGCGCCCGGCACCGCATAACCGCCGCCAACCCAATCCTGACGTAAGTATTCTGCTGAATTTGCAACTACAAAACCGGAATAATTATTCGGATATTTTTCTTTCATAGTAGCAAAAAATGGTTCTAAAGTAGAAATATCGTTGGCTTTGTATTGTTTTTCGAAATCGTAGCCAGACTCAATCAAATAATCTTTTGGTAATGTAAGGTCTGCAATACGAGCTGAAACCTGTTCATTCGTAACACCGTAAATTTTACCGTTTACTTTTGCTGCCTCCCAGAATGCTGGTGAAACCTGCTTATATGTATTTGGCATATAGGTTGGTAACATATCGGTCATGTCCAAGAAAGCACCTTTACTTGCGTTTGCTGTATAGTTGTTTGTCCAGTTAGATGTAAAAGCGATGTCCCAATTATCGCCTGCGGCGATAACGGTACTGATTTTGTCATTGTATTCTCCGTAAGTAAGAGGTTTGAAATTAACTTTGCAGTTTATTTTTTCCAAAAGCATTTTGTTAACTTCTTCAAACACCAAGTCTTGTTCCGGTTGTGGCCATGTGCCTGGGAAGTACCATGTAAGTTCCACATACTCAAGTTCTGATGATTCTGATGACTCCGAACCTGTTTCTGAAGAAGCTGTTTCTGAAGAAGTTGATTTTGAATCCGTTTTTGAATCCGTTTTAGTACCTGTTGTACCACAAGCTGCTAATTGAAATACCATTGATGCTAAAAGTGCAATTGCAAGAAAGCGTTTCATAATTATTTCCTCCTATCGTTTTCCGGTTTATTCCGGATTTCGTAATATAACGATACCATGAGCCAATCAAATAAAAAATGGAAATTATTGAACGAAAAGTATATTATATTAAAGTTTTCAGCACTTCCCTCTATGATTTGCACAGAAAACACAAATTATTTTGTGCAAATTGCTAATCTAATTGCTTTATTCCCATTGGAGGACAAATAAAATCCAATATAACTTTTTTATTATTCAGCCGATTCATCGTCATTTTGTGAGCTATTCCCTGTGCGCATCTGCCGCGGGCTGACTCCAAAATAATTTTTAAACGCTTTACTAAAATAATGGTTATCTTTAAATCCTACTTTAAATCCGATTTCCTGGATTCTGCACCCTGTATCCATTAATAGCCGCTTTGCCTCTTTCATTCGCATATTCATAACTTGTTCGTAAATTCCCGTGTTAAATTTATCTTTATATTTTCTTAGAATATATTCTTTGGTCATAAAGTATTTTTTTGAAAACAACTCTAAATAAATATCTTCCGCAAAATTCTTTTCTATGTACATTTTAATTTCATCAAGAAAATCGATTTCCTCAGAAGAAACCGAAAAACAAGCTGCCGCACGTTTTATTGTGTCAACCAGCTCAAATGGATTGATTGGCTTCAGTAAATAATCAAATGCACCAGCTCGTAACCCCTCCCGTACATATTCAAAGCTGTCAAACCCGCTAAGAACGATTATTTTGCCTTCAAAACCTTTTTCACAGCTTTTTTGCAAAAGCTTAATGCCGTTATATAATGGCATTTGCATATCAGTAATTACGATATGCGGCTTTTCATTAAACATAATTTCTAATGCTTGACGACCATTTTCTGCTTCCAGAACACAGCCAATTCCAAGCTCCGCAAAATTACACATAGATTTTATTGTTTCACGAACGTGCTGCTCGTCATCAACCAGCAAAATTGTAAGCATATTGGGCTCCCTTCTGTGCATTTCTGCACACGTACTTTACATTTTTATTTGTATACTTGTTCTAAAAAATTCATTTTTCTTGCTGTCAACTTCCAAATCAGCCGCTTCACCGTAAATAAGCCATAATCTGCCATAAAGCCCAGCAAGTCCGGTAGATGCTGATTCTTCTGACAAATAATCTTCTGTCACTAACTTTTTTTGTAACTTTTCCAGTTCTTCCGCATCAATGCCAGCGCCATCATCCTCTACTAACAGGTATAGCGCACCATCATAATACCTGACACGAACTAATATTTTAACTGTTTTATTTGTCCTTTCAAGTGCATATTTTATTGAGTTTTCAATGGGTATTTGCAGGCATAAACGTGGCACGGTTAGTTCAAGTGCCGTAAAATCAACATCAAACTCAACTTGCAATTTATCCCCAAAGCGAAACTGGCCGATTGAAACATATTGCCTTGCATTCTCGACTTCATCTAAAATCGTCACACTGGATTGGGTACTGATACAATAGCGATACATATCTGCCAATGAATTAATCATGGAACACATTTCATAATCACCGTTTCGAAAGGCCCGGCCAGAAATCGCCTGCAGGCTGTTATTCAGAAAATGCGGATTAACACGTGCTTCCAGTGCCTTCATTAAAGCTTTTTGCTCATTGCGCATTAAGATGTACTCTGTATGGAGTAATTCCTGAATACGGATTGCCATTTCACCGATTTTCTGACTTATAATACCGATTTCGTCTTTCATATCAGACTGATTCGGCAAATCAAAATCACCATCCGATACTTTTTCGATCGCATCAAGTAAACGGTACACATTTGCAGTTGTATTTTTTGCTGCAAAATATGCAAACGTAATTGATATACCAGCAAAAACAAAAATAACAATTCCAACGCCAACTAACATGGGGCGCATAATATCTAAAAAAGTATTTTGAGGCGATAATTTAGTAAATACAACCCCACTTTCTGAAATTGAAGTTACTTTTAGGTATGCTTTGCCCTGATATACAAATTCGGATGTTTTACTGACAATCTTCTGATATGTTTCGTATACCAAAAATCGTAGTGTATTGGTATAGAGTAAATTTTTACCTTCATGATACAAAAATACCATTTCCCCATCACGCACCTGAATCATGGATTCCAGTTTTTCCGCCATGCGTTTATCTATGTTCAAAAGAATAATTATTTTCTCATTATAAAATGCCTTCGGTGCTTTTATATATTCGGCAAACGTAAAAAACACACCGGATTTTTGATAGCCTCCCCCCGCATACCATTCATCTTGTTTTGACAAGTTTTTATACCAATATTGATCAGAATAATCTGCCTCTTTTACCGTTACAGCCGTTTCGTCAACAACAACCGTTTGGTTCCGGCCCGGAACATAAAATTCTATGTTTTTAATCCACAAGTTTTTATCAAGGCTGGGAAGTGTCTTTAGCGTTTCCCTCATCTCCGGTGTAAATTCACCACCAGCTTCTATTTTTCGCAAAATTGAAGCATTTACACCAGTTTTCTGTACAAAATCATGTAAATCAACAAGATACTCATCGTAATAGTCTGCGACGTTTTTCAGTAAATGGGTATTATAATTATAAAAATCCCTTTTCAATTGATAAACTGCAAAGCAATAAAGAAGTATCGCTATGATTGTAATGATTAAAATTGAAAAAATTGAAAAAATTAATGTTAACCGTTTGAAAATACTGTATCTAATCTTCACCGCTTCACCCCTCTTTTATTTACTGCGCAAAAACCGCTGTGAATTAACACAGCGGTTTTCGTCTCTTAAAGTTCTACAACACAACCACACACACGAGCTTGCTCTGCGGCAAAGGCCATCTCGTGTCCTTGAAGTGACATTGCTGCACTGTACTTTTTAAGTCCTTCTTCCGGATTTCTAAGTGCTTCACAAAAACCAGCCATTATTTTTTCATCACCGCCTGCATGCATTGTTTTCGGTGTGTTGACATAATGAGCTGTTTCATTTCCGCTTGCAAAATCACGTACATAAAAGACATCATCTTCAATTTTTCCTTCAATTTCGCCTTTTGTACCCATAATTTTTGTTTGACGGCTGGTATCTGCTGTAAAGGCAGATGCGGTAAACGAAACGGTTGCTCCACCTTCATATTCGATGCTTACGGTTTGACGGTCACAAACATCATTTTCACAGGAATAAACGCATTGGCTATACTGGCTTTTTGCTAAATCTGCCAGAAACTCCCCATTTTCCGCAGCTTTTGAAACAATTTCACGGAACATTGGCATTGGTTCGCGAACACTTAAATATTGAAATGCCGAGAATTGACAAGTTTTATTATGCTGGCAAGATTCACAGCGTTCTGCTGCACCTTCCGGGGCATTTTCTTTTTTGAAGTAATAAAGACCGCCGAAAGAGGAAATTTTCAGGCATTTTTTGCCTACAAGAAAGTTTAAAATATCCATATCATGGCAGCATTTTGCTACAATCATTGGTGTGCTTTCGGCAGCATTATTCCAATGTCCGCGCACAAAACTGTGTCCAAAATGCCAGTTACCAATATTCTCAATATGATGTACTGCCTGAATATCACCAATCACGCCACTCTCTAAAACCTTTTTCATTTCGACATAAAAAGGAGTGTAACGAAGGACATGGCAAACAACAAGGATTTTGTTGGCTTCTTCTGCTGCTGCAACAATTTCTTTTGTTTTTTCAAGTGTTTCAGCCATTGGCTTTTCAAGTAAAACATGGTATCCTTCTTTAAATGCAGCGATTGCTGGTTCTAAATGCTGATTGTCCTGCGTTGCTATAATGACACCATCCAGTTCCGGTTTTGCACGGAATAAATGTTCCCAGCTTGTAAATTGCATATTTTCAGCAATTCCATGGGCTTTTGCAAATTGAGTACGGCGCATATCATCCGGTTCTGCTACGCAGGTAAAAGCAACTTCCTGTGGAAATTTAAGTGCATAGGGGGCATAGCAATCAGCACCGCGCTGTCCTGCACCAATAAGCGCAAATTTTAACTGTTTCATGACTTTTCTCCTCTACTTTCTCCTCTATTACATATTATACCAGCGAAGCTCCATTGGTTTAAGTGTTAATTGTGTCTTGCTGCCATCGCCAAGATATAAATTGGTTTCCTGAGTATCATTTGAATTATTTACAACGGCATAGCAGCCTGTCTCGGGATAAGCTGCACATTCAACATGAATGTTATCCGTATGCCATTTATAGAACTCACTTTCTTTTGAAGCGGCCCAATAAATTACCTGCATTAACAAGCGGATATTCGTATCATTGAGTTCCATTCCGGCAAGATAAACACCTCGACCCTTGCCATATTGGTTAACACCAAGCATTGTGCAGCCGTTTTTAACAATAATGTTCTGCGCTGTTTCACATACTTTGTAAGCATCATCACGATATTCGCCAAATTTTAAATCCGTTCCAAGGCCTTCCGTAATAAAATGTGCTTCCACATCCTGATAATTATATTTAAGCGTATTCATTGAAAAACCGATTTCCTTATCGAAACCCAGCACGTCTGCCAGTTGGAAGTACCGGCCTTGATGCTGGTATGCACTAGGTTCACCCACGCCGATAAAGCCGCCGCCATTGTCTACCCATTCACGGATTATGCTCACAACTTCAGGATCAATCCAATGCTCACCTCCTGAAAATGCTGTATAAGCGTTGCCGGCATTGATAATTACGCCAATATCTTCTGAAACACCATTCCTTTTAATCTCGTCAAATGAGATAAACTCTACATCCACGGATGCACCAGAAAGGCTTTCAAGGATATCAAGATAAATTTTTGTTTGTTTAAAAATTGCACTGTGGGCAATCATGTGTGTCTGCCACGTGCGCAAAGACCCCCAGGCATTGAGTATTGCGACTTTAAAGGTCGGTGTATATGGTTTTGTACTGCTTCCGCCCATATTATCGTATATTTCACGGAACTCATCGCAAATTTCTGTAACACGGTTGATAAAAGAAGGAAACTTCATAACAAGGCTTGGATAGCCCCCATAACCAATACGGTCAACCGGTTTGCGCATAATGGCGCGCCGGGCCATCAGCCAGTTATCGTTAAGCTCTCTTACTGCTGCTTCCTCGTTGCCATCATAGAAGGTATCCGGAAAGAAATACGGCATGAAGCGTCCTTCACGATATGTTACGTCTGGAATATCGGCAATCATACGAAGAGATGTCCCATTGTTTACGGAGCCAACAACCGCATCAAGCCCTATGCTTTTCCAATATGGACCATATGGTTCGGTGCCGATATAGTTATCACCGAGGAACATCATGGCTTCGCGGCCGTATTTATGTGTTAAATCGACTATGTCTCTGGCTGTTTTTGCAACAAAACGCATTACAAAATCCATGTAGTCGAGAAATTCCTTCGTGGGAACACGGAAGGTCGAATTATGGTAGCCTTCATCAACAAAATCCTCCGGGCGAGGTCGATAACCATATTCTTTTTCAAATGCAAGGAGCATTTCCGGACTTTGTGTCTGGGTATAGCCAAACCAGTCGAAAAATTTATCTTTACAATGATGATTGAAAATCAGAGTAAAGTGATAAAAGAAGGTGGTAAAGCGCACAACGTTAATTTCCGGATTTTCTTTCAGCCAGTTTTCATAAAATTCCATCATTCGATTGTAAACTTCCGGCTTAACTGGGTTATATGGCTTTGCATGTGGAACACTGTCACCCCAATTATTGGTAATATGATTGTACATCTGGGTCGGGTCCCATGTTTGCCATGCCCAGAATGTAACGGTGTAAGCATGATACTTTTGAGCATCATGAATGGTAACTATACCATTCTCCTGCTCCCAATTGCTTGCGGGAACCACTTCGCCGGTAGTTCGGTCCATTACTTCCCACCATTCTTTCGGATCGTGTGCGAGATCCACTTTGCATTGTTCCGAATAATAGCCAGCTAGAATATCTATAACTAAAGTATCACTTTTCGCAATATTCTGCTCTGATACTAAGTACATTTCCTGTAAAGACTCTGGATGTGCCGCGGCATACTCCAAATCCTGACGAACCGGAAAGAATGTATTATAAACCTTGTCTACATATTTGGCAATCCCCATTGAAAGCTGTGTACCGTCTGAATTGCGTACAGCATCTGCTTTCCAAAGCTTTATAAGCTCGGCAAGCTGTTCGTCCATACCCTCCTCAACAGGCATCGTAAACCTGCCGGATAAATTTTTATTTTTCATATTTGCTCCTCTGTAACTTACTTTTTGTGCCTCCTCTAAAGCTTTCCAAAAACCAAACTGCATTTGGATTACAAAAGTGGCATCTCGTTCTGCATTTAAGTTCTATGTTTCATACTTGTATTATAACGTTGCGTTTCACCTTAGTCTTGTTATATAATAAGAAAAACTGGTAATATATTCACTTTTTGGAGGTGCTATGAAATTTCTTGCCAATATGGAGCAAAAACACCGCGGTACATTTAAATTTCCAATTGAGGTGCACTATGTTGACAGCTCCCATGTAAAATATCAAATGCCGTTTCATTGGCATTTAGAATATGAATTAATTTTTGTGCTATCCGGTAGTTTTCATCTCACACTCAATGCACAGTCATATGAGCTTCAGTCAGGTGATGTGGCTTTTGTTCCGGAAAGCATTGTGCATGGCGGCATTCCTTCTGACTGTATCTACAAATGCTTAGTTTTTGACTTACACCGTTTTTTACAATTTGGCAATCTGGGCAGTCATTCTTTACAGCAAAAAATGCAAAGCGCGGTTTCCACACCACAGGTGTTTAAAAAAAACAGCCTCTTTGCAAAGACTGCCAAACGGTTATTTGAGATTATGGAAAAAGAATCTCTCGGATATGAGCTTGCAACAATCGGTTTGTTATGGGAATTAGCTGCTGCTTTAGTCCAGGCTACACCGCAAAATACTTCAGTATTACTGCAGAATACAAAACGTGCAAAGCAAATGAAAAAGGTACTTAACCGGATTCATACAAATTTTTCACAACCGCTTACGCTGGAAGAGCTTGCTGAAGAAGCCGGACTTTCCCCAAGATATTTTTGCCGGATGTTTGCCCAGATGACCGGACGCACTCCAATCGATTATGTAAATTTCTACCGCATAGAGCATGCAAGCGAGCAAATGCTGTCAACGGATGAAACGGTTACTGAAATTGCGCTTTCCTGCGGCTTTAATGATATAAGCTACTTTTCAAAGGCATTTCGTAAGTATAAAGGCGTTTCAACACGGGAATTTCGTAAAGCTCATAGCAGGGTAAAATAAAAGCCACATCACTTTTTTCTGTTTTATTATTGACGACTTAATTGGGTCAATTTTTTCAAAAACGAAAGTTGATGCGGTCTTGCAGTATGGGCATGTCCATCCCGGGTGAAATTTGGTTAAATTTGGTAACTTCCGCCTTTGTGCCTCCTTTTTCTCTGTCTTTTGAATCTCCTGTTCTGTCTTCTTACATAGTACTAACTTCTCCTTTGGGTTGGCGGAAGTGCCGTTGTCGGATTATTAATGAGTTCAAAAATATCCTGCTCCGCTGGTGTTTCCACTTGATTTATCTCACAAAGATTCCGGTTCTGAATAATTACGCCAAGATTAGCTGCCAGTGAGCTAAGGAAACTGGAGATAACTGCAAGCTCTGGATTTGTTTTGCTTTCCGCTAAAATTTCAGCAATGGCAAATGACAAGGCCAGCGGACAAGTCCCTGCATTTTTGCATGAGTTTTCAGATACATTACTATTATTGTTCATGTTAGGCTCCCATCTGTGCGCTTTAGCGCACATACAAATACGGGGGGGAGTGAAAGCGTTTTTTTCTTTTACTCTTCATTCCTCCGAATTTCATACTATATACTATGCAAAATGTCTCTGCGTAGTGATAGATGGAACTCCACAATTAACTCAGGGCATAAAAAAACTCGGAGCATCTATAGACAACGTGTCTTGTAGATAACTCCGAGCATATGAACTATTGTGTGTCTTGTAGGTATTTAAGCCTTTTCCCTAGAACTTACCTGCATTCGCCGCTTCTTCAATCGAAACCGCGACTGCAACTGTCATACCAACCATAGGGTTATTACCAGCACCAATCAGTCCCATCATCTCAACGTGAGCAGGAACAGATGAAGAACCAGCGAACTGTGCATCAGAGTGCATACGTCCCATCGTATCTGTCATACCATAAGAAGCAGGACCTGCTGCCATGTTGTCTGGGTGAAGGGTACGTCCTGTACCACCACCGGAAGCAACGGAGAAGTATTTCTTTCCCTGTTCCATACATTCTTTTTTGTAGGTTCCAGCAACTGGATGTTGGAATCTGGTAGGGTTAGTGGAGTTTCCGGTAATAGAAACGTCAACTTTTTCTTTGTGCATGATAGCAACACCTTCGGTTACATCGTTTGCGCCATAGCAGTTAACCTTTGCTCTTAATCCTTCGGAATAAGATTTACGGAATACTTCTTTCACTTCGCCAGTATAGTAATCCATTTCGGTTTCTACAAAGGTAAATCCATTGATTCTGGAAATGATCTGTGCTGCATCTTTTCCTAAACCATTTAAGATAACACGAAGTGGTTGTTTACGAACCTTGTTTGCTTTCTCAGCAATACCGATCGCACCTTCTGCTGCTGCAAAAGACTCATGACCTGCTAAGAATGCGAAACATTCAGTTTCCTCTTCTAATAACATTTTTCCAAGGTTACCATGTCCCAGACCTACTTTACGCTGATCTGCTACAGAACCTGGGATACAGAAAGCCTGAAGACCTTCACCGATTGCTGCTGCTGCATCTGCTGCTTTTCTGCAATCTTTTTTAATGGCAATCGCAGCACCTACTACGTAAGCCCATTTTGCATTTTCAAAACAAATTGGCTGAATACTTTCAACCTGTGTATATACATCAAGACCTGCGTCTTTTGTAATCTTTTCAGCTTCTTCAATGGAAGAAATTCCATAGCTGTTTAATGCTGCATTAATCTGATTAATTCTTCTTTCATATGATTCAAATAAAGCCATTTTTTATTTCCTCCTTTTCTTATTCATGTCTTGGGTCGATAATCTTCGCTGCATCTGCTACACGACCATACTGGCCTTTTGCTTTTTCCCATGCAGTGTTAGGATCATCACCTTTTTTGATGAAGTCAGTCATTTTGCCAAGGCTTACGAACTGATATCCGATAATATGGTCTTCGTCGTCTAAAGCGATTCCGGTTACATAACCTTCTGCCATTTCTAAGTAACGAGGTCCTTTTTTCAAGGTTCCGTACATAGTACCAACCTGGCTTCTAAGTCCTTTTCCTAAATCTTCAAGACCAGCTCCGATTGGAAGTCCGTCTTCAGAGAATGCACTCTGAGTACGTCCATAAACGATCTGTAAGAAAAGTTCTCTCATTGCTGTATTGATAGCATCACAAACTAAGTCTGTGTTTAATGCTTCCAGAACGGTTCTTCCTGGTAAGATTTCAGAGCACATAGCTGCTGAGTGAGTCATACCGGAACATCCGATGGTTTCGATTAAAGCTTCCTGAATGATACCCTCTTTTACGTTAAGGGTTAGCTTACAGGCACCTTGCTGAGGAGCACACCAGCCTACTCCGTGTGTTAAACCGGAAATGTCGGTTACTTCTTTTGCTTTTACCCATTTTGCTTCTTCTGGGATTGGAGCAGCGCCGTGATTCACGCCCTGTGCCACTGGACACATTTGTTCTACTTCATGTGAATAAATCATGTTAAAACTCCTTTCGATACACATTTGTTTTATTTTTAACAAGCATTCCATGCATAACGCACTTCAGTTGTTATTTGCTATTCTTCTGTATGCTTGTCCCAACTGATTGACAAACCACACCTTTCTTTTGTAAATGATTACAATATTCACATTACACCAATAAATCAATGTAACAGGTATCGGGTTTGCCGTCTGAGCCGAATGCAACACTCGACGCATATATTTTCGCACAAAAACATGGTTTCGTCTATAGCCATTTTGATTTTTTTAAAAAATTTAACAAAATAATGGCACTATCGTTACACCCAATCCTAAAAACATGTCAAAATGTGAATTTCTCTGCAAAACCCTCATGAATTTCCAACCTATCCTTTTGAAAAGCTATGTTGAATAAACATGGTGATGGATTTATGCCTACCTCTTCCCTACAATGTCTCCCTGTTTCTTATAGATAGAACTAGTTGGAACCACTCCTCTTACGGAAGAAAGAGGATAAATATTAGAATTTTGACCTACAATGGTTCCTGGATTTAATACGCTGCCACATCCGACTTCTACATTATCACCCAAAATAGCTCCTACCTTTTTGAGCCCTGTCTCCAGCACCTCACCGTTTATTTTGATCGTAACCAGCGTTTTATCAGACTTTACATTGGAAGTAATGGAGCCTGCACCCATATGAGATTTATAACCCAGAATGGAATCCCCTACATAATTGTAATGAGGCACCTGTACCTTATCAAACAAAATAACGTTTTTAAGCTCTGTTGAATTACCTACTACAGCCCCTTCTCCTACCAGGGCATTTCCCCGAATGAAAGCACCCGGCCGCACCTCCGTGTCATTTCCAATAATGGTTGGTCCATCTATATAAGTATTGGGATAAATTTTAGCAGATTTCGCAACCCACACATTTTCCCCTTTTCTTTCATATTCTTCTTCTGAAAGGCTTTCACCAAGCTTTTTAATAAAATCACCAAGCTTTGGCAGAGCCTCCCATGGATACTCAACACTCTCCAAAAGGGGTTTTGCCATTGTTTGATTTAAATTTTGAAATAAACTGGATACTTTTACTTCTTCCATATAATTCCCGATTCCTTTCTTTTCCCAAATCATTGATATAATACATCCCTGCCTACTTATAATATTCTGCCGCTTTCCGAAACCATGGAAGCAGTGTATTCTGAAAGTTTCCATTCTTTACCTGATTCGTATTTCGGCTGACGAAGGAATCCAACTTCACCATGTATTCTTCCTCTGTAATCTGTCCATCGGAAACCTGCGTAAGGCCCTTTTCCCAGCTTGCCGTCAAATCAGGGTTTAAAAGAGGCTTGATGGAAAAGGCGACTACAAAATAAATCAATTCTCCTTGAAGAGCTGGCGTGATAATCTGGGTCTTTTTGTTCAAATTAAGATAGTCAATCTTCACCAGCTTATTTAAAATCTCCGCTCTGGTGGCACTGGTACCAATTCCGCTGCCCTTTATCTGGGCACGGAGTTCTTCGTCCTCAATAAGCTGACCGGCATTTTCCATCGCCAGAATCATAGAACCCGAATTATACCGTTTGGGCGGTGATGTTTCGCCCTCCTTAATCGTTAACTGGGTAAGGTCAATCTCTGTTCCCTTCTTAAGGCTGTTGATTGCTTCTATTAGCTGAAGATCCATTTTGTCTTCGTCGTTTCCGTCTTCACCGTCTTCCCCATTACGGTTTTCCTTATTAGCAGAAGCCGTCTCTCCTTTTTCACTTTTTTTCAAAAAGGAATAATTCATCACCTTAAGATACCCTTCATCCAGCATAATCCGGAATGAAGCAAAGAAATGTTCTTTGTTTCGTTTTACCTCAATACTAGTTTTCTGGTAAACCGCTGGTGGATAAAATACACTTAAAAACC
>JAVBLX010000172.1:0-7910 GCA_031553075.1 Acetivibrio sp. | reverse complement strand
TCACCGATTAAAACGGGATTATTTTTTGTTTTTCTGGATAAAATACGGATGATATTACGAATCTCATTGTCTCTTCCAATGACAGGGTCAAGCTTTTGGTTTCTGGCTCTCTCTACCAGTTCTTGTCCATATTTTTCCAGTGTATCATACGTAGCTTCTGGATTATCAGAAGTCACTCGCTGGTTTCCTCGGACCGTGGATAGGGCTTTGAGGAAACGATCTCTGGTGATCCCATACTCTTTCCATATTTCCTTTATTTCCTTCCCTGGGTGCTTTAACATAGCCATAAATAAATGTTCTACGGATACATAATCATCTCCAAGGGCTTTTGCTTCCTCTTCGGCTGATAGAAGCGCCTTGTTTAATTCTTGACCGACATAGATTTGGCCGCCCTGTACCTTTATCCGTTTGGCTAAAGCATTCTCCACGGTGCTTAAAAAGTGTTCTTTGTTTATTTCCATCTTTTCAATCAGCTTTAAGATTAAGCTGTCATCTATGGTAAGAAGACTGTACAGCAAATGCTCCTGTGCAAGCTCCTGATTGCCATATTCATAGGCGAGTTTTTCGCAGTTGTCGACTGCTTGGATGGATTTTTGTGTAAATTTTGAAATATTCATAGTGACTCCTTTCTGTGTGCCAGGCACTACATATTGTTGTTTTTCTTGTTCTATTCTGAATATAGCACCAGTTGTTAGCACTGTCAAGAGGTGAGTGCTAATTATTTTGTAAAAATTTGAGCGTGCTAAGTAATCTCTGTAATTTCTTCACACGCTCTAAATCCAATTGTTTTTCTGTAAATTACTTTTCCATTACATATTCTATAGGTTTCATTGTATGGACTTTATTAATTATAAACTTCAACTGTTTTCCACTTTCCAAAATTCCTTTTACATACTCAGAGTTTTCCATAGTATACTGCATTTTTACTTTTGTTCCACAAGGTATCACGCTTAAATATCCCAAATAAGCTTCTTCATCACGAAATTCCTGATATATGTCTGCTGGTTCCAAATAAACATCCTCCTCGCCGGAATAAACCTGAATCCATGGAAACTGAGTGCTCTCTACACTTCCCTGGTTTTCAAGAGTAATAAAAAACGATGATTCTCCTGCTTCTTCCACCAAATCCACATTAGTAATTATTAGGTCTGGACGATTGAATTCTTCTTTCAATTGCGTCGCTTTCCTATCATTTAAAAAGCCAATTTCAAGAATAAACAATAATATCAATAACGGAAGAAGTCCCACACGATGCCAGACCCTTCTTATTTCCCTCTTTATTCGTCTCATGGGCTATCGTCCCTCCTTTAAAGATATTTGGTATACACCTTCCAATTTGCTGACTACGTTCTGGCGGTTTATTTCATGCTGATATATATTAAGCACATATTCCTCAGATTCTTCTGGAACCAAGAACACAAAACCGGATTTTCCTTCTTTAAAGTACTTTTGAAAAGCCTCCTTCTCCAGAAAAGCTATTCCATCCCCTTGGGCTTCCAAACTATACTCAGGAAATTCGTAAAAATTCAAGGGTTGTACATAGTTATCTCCCATTTCCAAAAATACCTTAAGTGCTATACTTTCATCATAACGGAGCATCTCCTTTTCCACGGTATAAGGCACCCATATATATTTCCACCCTTTGGGAGGCGCAATTTCTTCAGTGAAAAATGGTTCTACTTTGTGAATCTTAAAATCGGTATCCCCTATAAGGAATTTAACCCCCTGGCGAATTGGTACATAAGGTACTTCTTCATACTTCTGTGCCTCATACACTTTATTCCATTCATAGGGCATTACTACAAATTGAACAAAAAACGCATATAGAATCATGATAACAACCAGGGTTATAGTCGTTTTCTCCCATGGCAGTCCTGTTTTTTCTTCTAAATTCTCTATACGCCTATCCCCTTCTTTCGGCTTTGTCACTTTTGCAGACTTAACATCTTTTTTTCTATTTCCTCTGGTCGTTTGAGACTCTTTTGATTTATGAAGTTCTTGAGGAATTTGAATCTTTTCTGGTTTGTGAAGTTCTTTGGGTTCGTTAAGTTCTTTGGACTTCTGATTTCCGTTTGGTTTTTCGATTCCCTCTCCCCATTCTGACGTCCAAGGGACCCTTTTCGCCGTATATCGCCTGCAGGCGGGACAGATTCCCATATACTTTTCATATTCGAACCGTTTGCTGCAATTATCACATGTAACTTTCAACGTTATACTCCTCTCCCTATGCACAATATAAAATCCTAATAATATCTTATCTCAGCGCATGTTGAAACACAATCTTTTTTCTTTCTCAGCCTACTCGTCTTAGCGTTTGCAATCTATTGCCTAAAATATCAGCGAGCCAGAAAAGGTCTTTCCACTCAGACTTTTCTGGCTCGTGCTCTAATCTCACTCTTTATTAGTTGTTAACAATTTATTAGTTGTCTGCTAATTATTGATTGACAAAGTTATATAACCGATAACCACCGCTTAAGTTGTAGCAATCAAACCCATTCTGACTAAGAATTCGGCAGGCAATATATCCGCGGAGTCCGATTTGACAAGTAATGTATATTTTCTTGGACTTATCCAGTTCCGATAACCGGTTTCTCAACTCATCCAATGGAATATTAATACATCCTTCGATGGTTCCACCTTGATATTCCATTCTGCTTCTTGTATCCAGCAAAGTAACATTTTTCTCTTTCTGTAATGTCTCTATATCATGCCAATGAAAATTCTTAACCCTTCCGGTAAGGATATTTTCAATGGCATAACCTGCCATGTTTACCGGGTCCTTAGCCGATGAAAATGGCGGTGCATAACAAAGCTCCAACCTGGTAAGATCATAAGCGGTAGCTCCAAATCGGATTGCTGTAGCAAAAATATCACATCGTTTATCAGCCCCATCAAATCCCACAACCTGAGCGCCTAGTATTTTTCCAGTGTTTTTTTCAAATAACGTTTTTATAGACATATTTACTGCGCCAGGATAATAGGTTGCATGGCTGGCTGAGTAGGTAAAGGATTTATCATAATCCAAGCCAAGCTTTTTGGCTGTTTTTTCATTGATTCCGGTAGTAGCCACTGTCATATCAAAGACTTTTAAAATAGCACTGCCCTGAGTTCCGGTGTACTTGCTATCCAGACCACATATATGATCCGCGGCAATTCTTCCTTGTTTGTTTGCCGGACCAGCCAATGGAATGACTACTTTTTGACCAGTTATAAAATCCACAACTTCTACTGCATCTCCTACTGCATAAATATCTGGCTGAGAGGTCTGCATGGTCTCGGATACGATAATTGCTCCCCTTTCATTTACTGTGATACCAGCCTTTCTGGCAATTGCTGTCTCTGGCTTTACACCGATTGCCATTATTAGCATATCGGTCTTTAGCGGTCCCTTATCCAAAGTCACCAGAAGCTTATCCTCTTCTTCTGCAATGGACTGAAGCCCATTGTTTAACATCAGGGTAACACCTTTTTTCTCCATGTAGGCATGGACTTCCACAGCCATGTCATAATCCAGAGGAGCAATCACCTGATTCTGCATTTCCACCAGCGTAACTTTCACACCTGCTCTTTGAAGGTTTTCTGCCATTTCCATACCGATATATCCGCCACCCACAACAACGGCCGATTGCGGTGTATTAAGTTCCATGTATTCTTTAATACGGTAAGTATCTGGAATATTACGCAAAGTAAATACTTTCTCCGACTCGATTCCCTGAATTGGTGGCTTGATTGCCTCTGCTCCCATGGACAGAATCAACTTGTCATAAGTCTCGGTATAAGTTTCTCCTGTTTTTGTGTTCTTGACGGTTACGCTCTTTCCTTCTTTATCTATCTCAATCACTTCCTGAAAAATCCGGACATCCACTTGAAATCTTCCACGGAAGCTTTCAGGCGTCTGTAACGTAAGAGCAGATTTTTCCCGGATTTCACCCCCTATATAATAAGGCAATCCACAATTGGCAAAAGAGATATACTCACCTTTTTCAAACATAATGATTTCTGCCTGTTCATCTAATCTTCGAAGCCTTGCTGCCGCCGTTGCTCCTCCAGCAACTCCTCCAACAATTAAAATCTTTTTTCGTTCCATTACAATTTCCTCCCAACTTAATTTTTAATTTCTTTCCAGCTAGATACTGAATGCAGTATATTCCTATTTTTTCTTTTCCACTGTGATTTTGTCACAAAACCACAAGGAACTTTACCTAGTGCATCATCTTCTAAATAATTGGACCAATCAGACCAGCGAATGTTCCGGTTATTTAGAAGATGATGCACTAGATTCCTTTATACTGTTTTGTAACCTTATCCATTGTAAAAATAGTAATTGCTTTTTTGGGGCAGAGATTTATGCAGCGATAGCACAGGGTGCAGTTTCCTTTGTGCTGCATTTTTTCATCTTCCCATTTCAAATTATCCATAGGACAACATTTCATGCATTGTTTACAACCATTGCAGTTATCATTGACGAGCCATTGGGAGGATGTCTTCCGTTCCAGAGATGGTGTAAATAAACCTTGAGAAAGACCTAATATTCTGGAACCAACATGAAATCCCCTTTTCCGAATAATACCTCTTCTAATTTCACTACACACCCGGTTCATCTTTCGGTTTGCTTTTACTTTATATCTTTTATTCTTTGTTCCATTCACAACTGGTAATAGAGCAAAATTATTTATATTATTGGGCATGAAGAAATGCTCCGCATAAATCACTTTGCCAAAATTCTGAGAAAGAATATCCATAAAAGCTCTTGCCCCATCACCAGAAAATAAAAACTGAGTACAGAAGATTATTAATTGTTTATTCTTCAACTCCTCCGAAACCCTTTTTACAAACTCACGCATGATTCTGGGTACTCTTGAACCATATATAGGATAAGCAAACGCAATGGTCTTATGGTCCTGAATCAAAGAATGAAAATCCAGATTCTCCTCTATTGAGTATTGACTGCACTTCATTTTTCCAGCAAATAATTCTCCAATATACTTTGTATTTCCAGTCCCTGAAAAATATAACAAGATCATACCACGGCCTCCTCTATCCAATCCAATATTTCCCTTTTCTTAGCATTAACCTTATACGAATCCATTTGAGATTATTGTTTCAATCACTCTCCCATAGATTCTCCATAGACAATTTCAAAGATAGGACAATTTTAATTTTTCTCAATGTTTTTAGAATAAATTCATCAATTCATTCAAAGACGTAATTTTGAGGACAAATTCATGTTTCTTATCTTTTTTATCTATTTTATCTATTTTTTCATCTATTTTTTCATCTATTTTTTTGTCTTTTTTTCTATCAATTACAATAGACATACACCCTGCATTTTGGGCTGCCTTTACATCCTTCTCCTCATCTCCAACAAATGCCAACTGCTCTATCTCCACCTTAAAATGTTCTGCAATATATATAAGCCCTTGCTTATTCGGCTTACGATAACCGCAAATAAGAGAAGATACATATAAATCCAGTTCATCCAAAATCTGAGGGATATCTTCGGTAAAAATCTCATCTGGCATAGCCGTTGGTAAATCCGTCAATACCGCCAGCTGATATCCTTTTTCCCGCAATCCTCTAAGTGTTTGAATCGTATCTTCATACACAACCGGCTTTAAAGCAAAGCCTTTGAAAAATTCTCTGATTATAACATTCATATCCAAGTCTACCTTCCAGTGAGAAGTTACCTCTGCAAAAATATTCACTGGTACATATTCTACTTCTCGCAGACTTACCCTGGGATTATATGACGTAAGTATCTTACAGGATTGTTCTATATCGTCCTCCGAAATGGGTAACCGCAGACTATCCTTCACAAAATAAAATGCCGATTTGTAATAATTTATCCACGAAAGAGGCATCCCCTGATATTCCATCAAAGTTCCGCCTAAGTCAAATACAATCACTCGCAAATAGCCTCCTCCTTATCCTGCCTTATTCGTTCTTTACAAGGCTAGTATACTTTGTTTCACTCTAAGAAACAAGCATGATGAGCTATTTGTGAACTATTTGAACTGCTTTGCCAATTGCATGTTAATGAGCCGATATGGTAGAATACTTAATGCATCGAGGTATATAGTACTCAAGAGTCCTATTCTCAATTACATAAAATAGCAATTGTTAATCAACTTGGACACTTATTAATGGAGGAAATTATGATTACACTACGAAAAGCACTAGACGACGACATTCCTATTCTAAAACTTCTTTATAACAACTTCATTGAAGAAATGAACCGCTTTGATCCATCTGATCCTACACCCGAACAAGAAATTCTCCAATGGATTAACATGGCTTTAAGTGGAGATAAATCTATCCTATTTTTAGCGTTAAATGATGAAAAAATCGTTGGATTTACACGGTTACAACACAAAAAGAGAAAAGCTGAGAATGAAGAAATTATTTATTACGCAAAATTAAGTGACTTATACATTCTACCAGAAGCTCGTCAAAAAGGCATTGCCCGATTACTAATAAAGAAATCCTTTGACTGGGCAAAGCAGAATCTACTTCCAGAGATTATTTTAAATGTTTATGAAACAAACCAATCTGCTCACGCCTTATACAAAGCCCTTGGTTTTATAGATGATAGTCACATTTCCAATGAACGTATCAGAATGAAATACATATTACCTTCCGACTGATAAAACAACGGTTCAGCAAAAGTTCTTCTTTCCACTTGAACTTTTACTGAACCGCTGTTTTATCAGTCTACCAAATATAGATTAACTCTTCATCATCTCTTTCAATTCTCCAATTGTCTTATGAATTAATTCCCGACTTTGTTCCAGCATCTTATCTGCTTCTTCTTTTTCATAACGGTATATTTCCACACCAAGTAGCATCCACAAATACAGGTAATACATTTTCACACGAATTCTCTCATTTTTTGTAAAACGAAATACGTTTCCGCTCTTCTGCCCATACGCCTCTTGATAAATTTTAGCTGCCTCCATGCTGCCAAACGTAACTTCCACGGATATGAGTTCTGCACAGGGATCCCCATAGAATGACCGTTCATGATCAATAATTCCTTCAATGGTATATTGTTCTCCCGCTTTTTTCAGAAGAATGTTTTTCGTCCACATATCATAGTTTACTAAACAAGGCTCCTTTACCTCATCCAGCAGTGGCCATAATGGCTCATAAGCCGCCAGTATTTCATCATATGGAAGCTCTACCTTATCGTTCTTTCCATCTTCCATTAAAGTATGAATAAAGGACTGGAATGCTTCTCTCCATGTTGGGAACTGGTATGCCTTATCCTCTTTCACATATCCAAAGTAAGGTCCATGTACGGAGTGCAAGACCGCATGATAGGTTCCCAACTCTTTCTGCAAAGTCTCCCAGTTTTCTGCTGTCAATTGGTCGCTTAAATTTTCCCAGGTATCGCCTGTTAATTTTTCCATAAAGAAATAATGGCAATCAACCAGAGTCTTGCTGTAATCATATTTAATTACTGCTGGTACTGGAATTTCGGTTTTTTCCAGTATTTCATATATAGAAACTTCCGCTTTCATAATCTCTTTTTCATAGGTAAGAATATGGGTATGGGTATATGTTCCAACCTTTAATACCATTTCTTTATATCCTTGTACTGCTTCCCTAAAAGTAAGGATATAAACTGCATTAAACATTCCTCTTGTAAATTCATCAATGTCTTCTACTACTGCACCATCACCAAAATTGGCTCTTACCAGCTCTTCAATCTTTTCCCTTGATAACAGGCTCTTAGTAATACTCTTCATATTCATTCCTCCTACTTTCTATCTAGTGCACCATCTTCTAAATAACTAGACCATTCGCTGGTCTGATTTCCCGAGAGCACGAATGAAAAAGCCTCAGTGTAGCCCGCTACACCTACGTTTTTTCATCCGTACTCTCGAAAAATCATCCTCACCGATTGGTCC